>NZ_JBGCCR010000025.1:0-116041 GCF_041262485.1 Streptacidiphilus sp. BW17
GTCCACTGGGCCGACGGCGGCGAGACGGGGCTGGACAACCTCGCCCTGCTCTGCAACGAACACCACACCGATCTCCACCACACCGGCTGGGAACTCGAGATGCGCGGCGGCCGACCCCGAGCCGTCCCACCACCCGACACCCCACCCCCACCCAACACCCGCTACCCCCACCACCCATAGCCAACGAACCGCCGACCAGCCGCCCCACCACCCAGGAAGCGGCCCACCGGCACGCCCGCACGCGTGCGCACCGCGCCCGTCACCGACACAGACGCCCCAACTAGCGCAGGCCGTCACTCGGTGTGACGCTGCGTCTATGACCACCGTTGCCGACCGACCCCAGAGCGCGCCGCCCGTCCTCGACGTCCGACAGCGGAATATCGTCTTCGGCACGATCATGCTCGGGATGCTGCTGGCCGCGCTCGACCAGACCATCGTGGGGACCGCCCTGCCGACGATCGTCGCCGATCTCGGCGGTGCCGCCCACATGTCATGGGTGGTGACGTCGTATCTGCTTGCCGAGACCGTCTCCACCGCGCTGGTCGGCAAGTTCGGTGACCTCTTCGGGCGCAAACGGATCTTCCAGATCTCCGCCATCGTCTTCATCACCGGGTCGTTCTTCTGTGGGCTGGCCACCAACATGTCACTGCTCATCGGCTGGCGCGCGCTGCAGGGCGTGGGCGCGGGCGGGCTGATGGTGACGTCGATGGCGCTGATCGCGGACGTGATCCCGCTGCGCGAGCGCGGCAAGTACCAGGGCGCGATCGGTGCGGTCTTCGGCGTGGCGACGGTGATCGGACCGCTGCTCGGCGGGCTCTTCACGGACCACCTCACCTGGCGCTGGGCGTTCTACGTCAACGTCCCGATCGCGATCGTCGTCGTCATCACCGCCGCGCGGACCATTCCTTCCGTGCGGTCGGCGGTGCGGCCGGTCATCGACTATCTCGGGATCGCCCTGGTCGCGGCCGGCGCGAGCGCGCTGATCCTGGCGACCAGCTTGGGCGGGAACGAGTACGCGTGGGGGTCGCCGACGATCATCGCGCTCTTCGCGGGCGGGGTCGCCGGTCTCGGCCTGTTCTGCTGGGCGGAGACGCGGGCGGCCGAGCCGATGCTGCCGATGCGGCTGTTCCGCAACCCGGTCTTCACGGTCTGTTCGGTGCTCAGTTTCATCGTCGGCTTCGCGATGCTCGGCGCGATGACCTTCCTCCCGACCTTCCTCCAGTACGTCGACGGCGACTCGGCGACCGTCTCGGGCGTGCGCACGCTGCCCATGGTCGTCGGCCTGCTGCTGGCGTCGATCTTCAGCGGCAACGTCGTCAGCAAGACCGGCCAGTACCGGTGGTTCCCGGTGGGGGGCTCACTCGTCATGGCGGCCGGGCTCTACCTCCTCTCCCTGATGAAGCCGGGGACCGGGACCGGGTCGGCGTCGCTCTACATGTTCGTGCTCGGTCTCGGGATCGGGCTGTGCATGCAGGTGCTGACCATCGCGGTGCAGAACACGGTGGAGTACGCCGATCTGGGCACTGCGACGTCCGGTGTCACCTTCTTCCGAACCCTGGGCAGCTCCTTCGGCACCGCTGTCTTCGGGACCATCTACACCAACACGCTCAAGACCAACCTGGCCTCCGGCGTCGCCACCTCCGCCCGGCTGACCGGCGAGAACCCGGCTGTCCTGGCCAAGGCCGCGTCGAGTCCGCAGGGACTGCACGGACTGCCGAAGCCGCAGGCCGCGCCGATCATCAGCGCGTACGCCGACTCCCTGCACACCGTGTTCCAGTGGACGGTTCCGGTGGCGCTGCTGGGTTTCGTGGTGGCGCTCTTCCTCAAGCAGGTCAGGCTGCGCGACACCGCACGGGCCGCCTCCACCGACATAGGCGAGGGCTTTGCCCAGCCGAGCGGGAGCGACTCCAACCAGCACCTGGAGTTCGCGGTCGCGAAGATCATCAGCAAGGTCGACCTGGACACCGCGCGCCAGATCGTGCACAGCTCCGACAGCGGTCTCGACATGGCCGGGGCCTGGGCGGTGATGGAGGTCGAGGGGCTGACCCGGACCATCGGCTACGCGCAGGTCGGACTGATCGCCGCCCGCAGGCGGATCCCGCCAGAGGTGCTGGACCCGGTCTTCGACCGGATGGTGGCGGAGGGGTACCTGACTCGCGATCACGACTTCCTCTCGCACACCCCGATGGGCGAGGCCGAGGCACGGACCATCAGCAGCGCCTGGGCTCGCTGGCTCAACGCACAGCTCGAAGCCGACGTGGGCCACCCGCGCAGCGCGGAGCTCCGGGCAGCGGTGGACACGATCGCCAAGCGCCTGCTGGCCGAGGACCTCGCCCACGGCCTCCCGCCCGGCCGTACCACCGCCGGTCGCGCAGCGGCGTGAGTCGGCCGCCCGCATCAGTTGGCGGCTGATCAGCCGGGTGTGCGGCCCACGCGGTGGGCCAGAGCAACCGCGGCGACAGAGGAGTGCACGTCGAGTTTGGCCATGAGGTTCTGGACATGGCTGCGGACCGTGTTGGTGGACAGGAAGAGCCGTTGGCCGATCTCGGCCCGGCTCAGGCCGGCCGCGAGGCCGTCCAACACCTCCCGTTCGCGCGCGGAGAGGGTGGCCAGTCGCTCGGCGTCCTGCTCCAGGCCGTCGTGGAGCGTCGTCAGCTCGGCAAGGACCTGGGTGAGCAGCCGGGGCGGAATCCAGGTCTCACCGGACCGGACGCCCCGGATCACGGCCAGCAGGTGCTGGAGCGAGCTGTCCTTCGGCACCCAGCCGCGTACTCCGGCGCGTACCGCCGCGCAGGCCAGGTCGTCGGTGCGGGTGCTGTCGCTGAGCACGACCAGCGGCACGCCCAACCGCTCGGGCCAGGGGGTGGCGGTGAAGGCACTGCGGGTCGAGGCACTGTGGGTCGAGGTGCTGCGGGTCGACGCGCTGCGAGTCGAGGTGCTGCGACCGCCGGACCGGTTGGCGGCGAGCAGGAGGCCGATGTCGGCGACTACGACGTCCGCGTGCTGCTCAGCGGCCGCTTGGCAGGCGGCGCGCATCCCGGTGACGGGCAGGGGCGTCATGCCCAGTTGCCGTAGCCCCAGCGCGAGCATCTCGGCGACCGAACGCCGCCGGTCGGCCACCACGACCCGGATGTCGCCAGCCATGCTCCTGAGCCTGCCACCGTCGCCGACACGCGGCCACCGACGTCGGTGGCTGAGGGGGACCGACAGTGTTTAGCTGGGGTCATGGGAGCCACCCACGGAGACCCGTCCGGCCCGGCTGACCCGTCCGGCCCGGCTGACCCGGCTGACCCGGCTGACCCGTCCGGCCCGGCTGGTCAGTGCGGCCAGGACGGCCAGGACGACGTCCCTGGGCTGTGGACGCTCGTTGTCGCCGACGCCTCCCGGCTGCTCGCCGAGGCCTTGGCGTTGGTGTTGTCCAGCCGTGGATACCGGGTCCTGGCCACCGCTGCGACCCGTGACGGGCTGCTGCGCGCGGTGACCACCTGCCGTCCCGACGCCTGCGTCCTGGACCTGCAGCTGCTGGACGGGCAGGCGCTGGACACGATCAGGGAGATCCATGCCCGGGAGCAGGCAACCCGGGTGATCGTGCTCTCGCGCGCGATGGATCCGGACTCGGTGGCGGCTGCTGTCGAGGCCGGAGCGGTCGGCTATCTCGGCAAGGACCGCGGGCTCGACGTGCTGGACCGGGCGCTCCGCGCGGTGGCGGCGGGCGGCGGGTTCATCGAACCGACCCTCAGTCCGCAGACCCCGCGCCCGGCCGTCGGCGGCAGTCGTGGCGACGGCAGCCGGGCGGGTGACGTCGGCGGCGAGGACCCGCTGCGTCGGCTGACGGACCGTGAACGCGAGGTGCTGCGGCTGCTGATCGAGGGGGAGGACACCGCCGCGATCGCCAAGGCGCTGCGGATGTCGCCCCGTACGGCCCGCACCCATGTGCAGGGTGTGCTGGACAAGCTCGGTGTGCACTCGCGGCTGGAGGCGGTCGCGCTGGCGGGCCGCTCGGGGCGCTGGACCGCCCCAAGCTGACCACCCCCAGGCTGAGCACCCCCACGCTGACCACCTCCACGCTGACCACCCCCAAACTGACTGCAGCTCGTTGACCGGCTCTTCGGTCGGGCCGGGACCGCATGTGGTGCCCCGGTATGCGACACGCGTAGGTCCTGTGACGGTCACCGAGGGTGGCCGAAGGCCCCGACTAAGCTCACTGAATGCCGATGACGTGCGAGTTCTCCGCGGACGCCAATCAGCGACTTCGATTCGCTCTGCTCGGGCCGCTCCAGGCCTGGCATGGCGAGGCGGGTCTGGAACTCGGGCCGGTTCGTGAACAAGCCGTCCTCGCCGCTCTGCTGCTCAGACCGGGACGGACGGTCAGCCGACGGCAACTGCTCGACGACGTGTGGGGTTCGGAACCGCCCGGAACGGGCGACCGGGTGGTTCCTGTCTACGTGTACCGGTTGCGTCAACGCCTCGATGCTCGCAGCACGGACCCGAGCACGGACCCGAGCACAGACCGCAGCCCGGCCTCGGTGGATTCCGTCATCGACAGCGTTCGGGGCGGCTATCGCTTCGCTCCGAACAGCGCGTGCGTGGACGTGGCGCGATGGGAGGCGGGCGCTGCCGAAGGCAGGTCGGCGAGGGAGGCCGGAGATCTGGGCGCCGCAGTGGACGCGTGGTCCACGGCACTGGGATTGTTCCGCGGCGAGCCGCTGGCCGGAATCCCCGGGCCGTTCGCGGAGGGGGAGCGGCTGCGGCTGGCGGAGCACCGGTTGCTGGTGGTCCAGGACAAGGCCGACTGTCAGCTCCGGCTGGGGCATCACGCCGAGGTCGTGGCGGACCTGTTCTCCCTGACGGCGACTCATCCCCACAACGAGGCACTGGCCGCCCTGCTCATGCGTGCCCTCCACGCGGGCAACCGGCAGGCCGACGCACTGGACGTCTACGCCGCGATGCGCCGCCGACTGGTGGACGCGCAGGGAGTGGAGCCCGGCGCCGAACTGCGCCGTGTCCACGAGGCGGTCCTTCGCGGCGATCCCAGCGCCCCCCGACAAGCAGTCCCCGCTCGCCCGAAGCGCCGGGCACGGCATGAACTGCCGGTCGAGATCGGCAACTTCACGGGCCGGGACCGGGAGCTCGAGCTGCTCGTCGCGCCCGCCGACGCACAGGCGGTGACCGTCCGGGCGGTGGACGGCATGGCCGGGGTCGGGAAGACCGCCCTGGTGGTGCGCGCGGCGCGCACGCTGCGGGACCGGTACCCCGACGGCTGCCTCTTCGTGGAACTGCACGGGAACCGCCAGACCGGTGAGACCCGCGAGACCGGTGAGACCCGCGAGACCCGTGAGGCAGCGTGCCCGCACCGCGTACTGCGGCGACTGCTGCGGGCGGTGGGCGCCGGTGAGGGCGAGGACTCCGAGGACCTGGACGAGTTGGCCGCCTCGTGGCGGGCGGCGACCGCGTCCTTACGGCTGCTCCTGGTGCTCGACGACGCCTCCCGCGCCGAGCAGGTGCGACCGCTGCTGCCCTCCGGCTCCGGCAGCATGGTGATGGTGACCGGCCGTCGGCGACTGACCGGTCTGGACGCGGACCGCAGGCTCTCGCTGACCCCTCTCGACATCGACGCGGCGGCCGGACTGCTCGCCCGCATCGTCGGCGGCGCGTCCGGTCGCGAAGACTCACAGCGCGAGCGCGAGCGTGCCGCCGTACACCGACTGGCCGCGTTATGCGATCGTCTGCCGCTCGCGTTACGCATCGTCGGGGCACGGATCCAGGACCGTCCGCTGTGGGCGGTGGAGGCCCTGGTGGCGCAACTGGCCGACGACGAGCGTCGACTCGACGCACTCGCGGCGGAGGACCGCAGCGTCGAGGTCGCCTTCCAGGTCTCCTACGACCAGCTCCCGGCCGCCGAGCAGCGTGCCTTCCGTGCCTTGGGCCTGTCACCCACCGTGCGGCTGGACCGGCTGACGCTGGCCGCTCTGCTCGGCGTGACGCCCGCCGACGCCGGACGCGCCCTGGAGAGCCTGGCCGACGCGAGCCTGGTGCAGCGGGTGACGGTCGAGCGCTACCGGCTGCACGACCTGGTGGCCGTCTACGCTCGCCGCATCGCGACGAGCTCGCCTGCCACGACCTCGCCTGCCGCAGGCACGCCCGACGATGCCACGGCCGCCCGGTGCGGTGTGTTTCGACTCTATGTGGCGGCCGCGCACTCCGCCAGTGACTGGGGCAACCCGTCTCTCCGGACCGGCCCGCAGGGTACTCGGCCGTTCGCGGACTGGGAGGAGGCCACCACCTGGCTGGACGCGGCGGGCGGTGAACTGGTCGACGTGATCGGCCAGGCGGCGGCCACGGGCCACCTGGACGATGCCTGCCGGATCGCCGAGGGGCTGGTCGACTACCTCACCCGGCAGGGCCGGTTCCACGAGTGCCGCACCGCGCTGGAGCTGCTGCTGCCGCTGGTCGACCAGGCCGGACCGCCCAGCGACCGGCGGACGGCCGCCGCGCTGCGTACCGGACTCGGCATCATGTACGGGCTGCAGGGCCGTTACGCGCGGGCGCACACCTGGTTCACGGAGGCGCTGGACCTCAGTCGCCGGGCCGGTGACCCGCACGAGCAGGCCAGGGCCTCGGCCGGTCTCGGGACCTTCGCCAACCTGGCGGGCCAGATATCCGAGTCCATGGTGCATTTCGCCGAAGTCATCAGCCTGGCGGGGGAGTTGGCACACGACGACTGGCTCATGGGGTCGATCATGACCCGCGCCGGAGACGTCCACCACCAGCTCGGCGAGTACGACAAGGCGAACGCCCGCTATCTGGAAGCCATCGCCCTCGCCGAGAAGAACGGCAGTCCCAGGCTCCTCGGCAAGACCCTGCTCCGCCTCGGCGGTCTTCAACTCGACCTCGGCCGGCCGGCCGAGGCGGCGGGCACCCTCGGGAAAGCCGAGGACCTGGCCCGGCGTCTCGGGGATGTCCCCCTGTGTTCCGCCGTCCTCGGACGGCTGGCCGAGGCCGAGGTGAAGCTGGGCAACCCGCAGGCCGCTGCCGAACTCCGGCGCCGGTCACGCGCGTTGCTGGAGGAGGAGACCGGCACGGAGTCGGAGATCGCGATCCGTCATCGGATGCTCTGGCAGGGCGCCGTGGCGGAGGACCTGTCCGGGGCACGCGACTTCTTCGAGCGGGCCACCGGCCTCCCCACCGCCGAGGCCAACCGCGCGCGGATCTCCCGCGTGCTGGACGACCTCGGCGGTGGAGAGGTCCGACGCCGGCCCTGAGGTCCGACGCCGGCCCTGAGCGTCAGCAGGCTTACGCGGGGCTTCCGTTGGGGTTCCGCCAGAAGACCCCGTCCTGGCCGTCCTGGGCGAGGGTCTGGGCCATGACGTTGCCCGCCTGCGGGTACAGCGGGTGCAGGGTGAAGTAGCCCTGCACGCTCAGGAGGTTGGCGTCGCAGATGAAGTCGCCGTGGATGCAGTACCGGGCGACCGGGATGCCGTTGAACTCCGCCGGCCCGGCGCCCGCAGAGGTGGCCACCCCGGGTATGCCCAGACCCTTGGGGATCTGGGACAGGACGCCGGTGCCCGGCTGCATCGGGTCGGCGTAGAGCATGCCGTCGACCTGCGAGAGGGGGATGCCGGTGCTCCCGCTCGCGATCGTCTGGAGCACCTGGTCCGCGATCTCGGCACCCTGGGAGTAGCCGGTGATCGTGATGCGGGCACCCGGGTTGGCGTTGTGGGCGTCCTCCGCCGCCTTCAACGCCCCCTGGTAGCCCGCCTGCTCGCTGGCGTCGTAGGTCGGCGCGGTGAGGGCGTCGGGGTTGACCTGCAGCGGGTTGAGGGAGACGAGCGGGCCGTGCGGGCCGAGGATCGGGCCGGCGGTGGCCGGGTAGCACACCTCGACCGCCTGTGAGCCGGCCGGGAGGGCGCCGTTCACGCTGTTGTAGGAGGACGTGGTGGTGGGGCACGAGGGGGTGGCGGTGGTGGCGCCGGTGCCGCCGACCTCGATGTAGACGTGCCCCGCGCTGTCCGCCTGCGCACCCGCGGGGAACGCGACGGCGGTGCCGACCGCCAGCGCCGCCGTCATCACCGCGGTGCGAACAACGCGCACCGTCCTGCTCGTTTGCGACATTGCCGGATCTCCTCATGGCCTCGTGGACGTGCCTGGCAACGAACGCAACCGACGCTAGGCGCGGTTGTTCGCATCCTGATGAAATACCGATGACTCGTGGCCACGCGAGCCCTGCTGACGCTTCGTCAGAAGGTAATCTCCAGCGCCACGATGGGATGGCGGCGCCGCCTGCCGGTCAGGGAGGAGTACACGTTGCCCAGACGGGCCATCAGGTACTTGCGGCCCAGCAGGCGGCGCACCTTCTCCGTGCCCTCGGCGTCGAGCAGCCGGCCGGTGCCCACCGCTTCCGCAGCGCCGGGGGCGATCCGGCCGCGCACGTCGCAGACGACGACCTTGACCCGGGGGTCCCGGCGCAGCCGCTTGACCTTCCACGAGGCGGCCTCGGTCCACACGTACAGCAGGTCGTCGTCCATGACGTGCCACACCGGGGTGGCCACCGGCGTGCCGTCCTTGCGGTAGGTGGTGAGGCTGACGTAGCGAGCGCGCGTCAGCGCGTCCAGAGTGCTCGGGTCGAGTGCGGTCACGTGGCTCAGGCTACTTGTTTTCGCGCGCGGCCAGCCGCGTGGCGACCTCGGTCCTGACCGCCTCCTCCAGCCCGTCCGAGGTGAAGCCGAGGCCGCGCAGGATCCGCGCGGCCGGGCTCTCCTCGGCGCGGATCAGGCCCAGCAGCATGTGCTCGGTGCCGACCCAGTCGTGGCCGAGGTCCGCCGACGCCTGGCGTGCCTGGTCGATGGCCTCCTTGCCCTCCGGCCTGAAGGGGATGTGACCTCCCCGAGGCGGCTTCTTCCCGGCGGGCGGCATCGCCGCCTCGATCGCGTCCCGGACGCCCTGCTCCGAGCCGACCTTCGCCACGAGCACGTCGTATGCCAGGCCCCGCGGTTCGCCGAGCAGGCCGAGCAGCAGGTGTTCGGTGCCGATGGCGTCGTGCCGGTGGGTGCGGGCTGCCTCCTGGGACAGCACGATGCTGTGCCGGTTCAGGTTGGTGAACCGCTCGAACGCGGCGGGTGTGTGGCGCTGCTGGGCGGCCTGCTTGGAGACGCCGATCGCGTCGCCGATCTCGCTCCAGGACGCGCCGGCCTGCCTGGCCTGGCTGACGTAGTGGTCGACGAGTTGGTCGCCGAGGTCGGACATGGTCTGGGCGCGAAGCCGTGCCTCGCTGATGCGGGTCAGTTCGTTGGCGGCGGGAAGCTCCTCGTCGAGGCGGGCGATCAGGTCGGCGAGGCTGATGTCGAGTGGGCTCATGCGTCAAGACTAAGTTGACGGTCGTCGACCGTCAAGAGGAAGTTGACGATCGCTGCGCAGTGGCTTCAGTGGCTTCAGTGGCTTCAGTGGCTTCAGTGGCTTCAGCGGCTTGAGAGGGGCGGGAGGTGGGACGGTCCGTCCAGGACCGTCCCACCTGCGCGGCGCTGAATCAGTGGAGCAGATCGACGTTGCCGTCGAACTGCCAGAGCGGGTTCGGTACCACCTTTCCGTCAGCGACGATCAGGAAGTAGCCGTTCACCTGGACCGGGCCGTCCCCGTCGGCCTCGTACCGCCCGTTCGCGGTGACGTTGAGCTGGTAGATCGCCTGGGCGGTGACTCCGGAACCGCCGACGTTCCAGGAGACCGTGCAGCGCCAGTCGTTGCCCGGCCCCTCCTGCACGCCGAGTCCCTCGCTCTTGTCGCAGCTCGCGACGGTCTGCAATTGCGCCTCGGTGACCGGAGGTTGGCGCATCTGCTGCTGCTGGTACGGGTAGAGCTGGGAGAACACCGTGGCCACCGACTGCTGCACCTTGGCCTGGGTGATGCCGGAACCGCCCGCCCCGGTCGTCACGGCGACGACGCCGACCGTCGCGGCCAGCAGACCGGCGAGCGGGAGCGCGCCCATGGTCAGCACCCTGCGTCCGGCGCCGTCGTTGTTGAGGTTGGTGAAGTCCCGGCGGAGGAACAGCAGGTAGGCCAGCGCCGTGGCGACGACCGCCCACACCAGGCTGACCCCGATACCGATGAACAACGGCCCGAGTTGCTGAGGATCGGTGAAAAGGCCGTTCCAGGAGATGAAGGCGTAACCGGGCAGCGCCAGGCGCACCGCGACCGGCAGCGGCAGCAACTGGGCCACCTGCATGCCGAGGGCGGCGAGCATGGGCAGGAGCAGGCCCATCGGGGATCGGCCCAGGGCGACGGACCCGAGCAGTCCGATGGCGGCGAGGGCGAGCGTCGGCGCCAGCGCGCAGACCCACGCCAGCAGGACCCTGACCGCTGCGTCCCCGCCGCTGAGCAGGTGGCCGTCCAGGCCGACCAGCGGCTGGCTCCCCTCCGCGAGGAGTCCGCCGAACATGCCGGAGAAGGCCAGGCCCGCCACGAGCAGCCCGATCACGGTGACGCTGGCGATCGCCTTGGCCGCGAAGATCCGGCGGTACGAGCGGACCGCGATGAGCAGATGGCGCCAGGTGCCCAGCCGGTCCTCGGAGGAGAACACGTCGCCCGCGACCATGGACGTGACCAGCGGCAGCGCCCACGTGCCGGCGAAGCTGAGCACCACCAACGAGCCGGCCCAGCCGGTGGCGTGCATCCACCGGCCGAACAGGGTGTCCGACGGCAGCGTGCTCTGCTGGTCGATCGCGAAGACCAGCAGGCCAGGACCGAGCCAGCACAGCCCGACCAGCAGGCGCACCCGCCAGGTGGAGAACTGTTTGACCAACTCGAAGCGGAGGATGCGCGTTACGGGTACCGGGCGTGTGCCCGCTGTCCCGGCGCCAGGCCCGGTTCCGGCCTGCTCGGCCGGGGCATGGGTGACGGCCGCGGTCATCGGTCGGCCTCCTGGTCGCTGAGGGCGAGCTGATCCGTCAGGGCAAGCTGATCCGTCAGGGCAAGAAAGGCCGCTTCCAGCGGCGAGACGACGGGTGCCAACTCACGTAGCGCGATGTCCTCGCCCACCATCCGGGCCACGAGTTCGTCGAGAGCCGCCACCCGTGCGCGCACGACGATCACGTCGGTGTCCGGTCGTGCCGGGGCGTCGTGGCCTTCGACGAGGCTCACGCCGGGTGTTGCGACCGCGACCGCGCGAGCGGCGGACGGATCCGAAGCACGCAGCCGGTAGTCGAGTTCGCGGTTGTCGTCGGAGAGCTTCGACACCGGGCCGGAGAAGACCACGCGCCCGGTGGCCAGGATGGTGACCTCGGAGCACAGCGCCTCCAGGTCGTCCATCCGATGGCTGGACATGACGACCGTGACGCCTTCGGCGGCCAGCCGGCTGAGCACGGCGTGCACGTGCTTCTTGCCGACCGGGTCCAGGCCGTTGGACGGCTCGTCGAGTACCAGCAGCCGCGGCTTGGTCAGCAGCGCCGCAGCCAGCCCCAGCCGTTGGCGCATGCCCAGGGAGAAACCGCGGACCTTCTCGTCGGCGGCGTCGGTGAGCCCGACCTGTTCCAGAGACTCCTCGACACCCGCGGTAGGCGCGTCGTCGGGGCGCAGTGCGACGAGCGTCGCAAGGTTCTGCCGCGCGGTGAGAGTGGGGTAGAGGCCGGGGCCGTCGACGAATCCGGAGACACCGTCGGGCGCGGCCAGTTGGCGTCCCACCGGAGCGCCGAGGACCTCCAGAGTTCCTTCGTCGGCGACGGCGAGGCCCAGTAGCAGGCCGAGAAGGGTGGTCTTGCCGGCACCGTTCGGGCCGACCAGGCCGTGGATCTGACCCCGCGTCATGCTCACATCGACATGGTCGAGCGCGACGACATCACCGAAGACCTTGGTGATGCCGCGGCCCCTCACCGCGACGGGAGTATCCATTCGTCCATCCATCCCTCAGCCGCCGCGCAGCTGATGTCAGAGCCCAGCTGATGTCCGAGCCCAGCTGATGTCCGAGCCCAGGTGATTTCGAAGAGCCGGGTGGCGCACCGCAGTGCACCACCCGGCGGGTTGCGCGGTCAGATCCGACCTGTCGAGCTCAGCTGACGTTCAGCGCGGTGTCGTCGAGCACGAACGAGGTCTGGTACTCGGAGTCCTCGGAGCCGGTGAACTTCAGCGTCACCTGCTGGCCGGCGTACGAGCCGAGGTTGAAGGTGTGCTGTGCGTATCCGGTGTTGTGGCTGAGGTTGGAGTAGGTGGCCAAGGTGCCCAGGACGGTGCCGGAGCTGTTCAGCACCTGCACCTTGAGGGTGTCGTAGGCCGTGGTCGTCGAGGTCTCGGCCGTGTCGGTATGCAGCCAGAAGCTGAAGTTGTAGGTGCTGCAGCCGCTGGGCAGGGTGACGGTCTGGGCCACGGTGTCGGTGGTGGTCTTGCCCCAGCCGTCGAGCCACGCGTCGTAGGTGCCGCTGTGCGGCGGTTCGATGCTGTTGTTGTTGATCACCTCGGCGGGGCTGTGCGTCGAGGTCACCGTCCACGGAGCGGCGTTGGAGCTGCCGTTCTCGAAGCCGGGGTTGCCGAGCAGTTGCGCGGCCTTGCAGCCGGTGCTCCCGGTGGGGGTGGCGGACGCCTCGTTGCTCTGTGCCCCCTCGCCCACGCCGTTCACCGCGGTGACCCGGTAGTAGTAGGTCTGACCGGCTGTCAGTCCGGTATCGGTGCACGAGGTCACCGCGCCCAGGCCGCTGCAGCCGCCGCTGCTCAGCAGCGACTCGGTACCGCTGGAGGTGCCGCGGTAGACCTTGTACGAGGTGATGTTCTCGCCGCCGGTGTTGGACGGCGGTGTCCAGCTCAGCGCGACCTGCCCGGTTCCGGCGGTCCCGGTCAGACCGGTGGGCGCGCCCGGTGCCGTTGCCGCGATCGGGTCGGCGGTGACGGTCACCGTCGAGGACGCGGTGTTGGCCGGGGAGGCGCTGTCGGTGACGGTCAGCGTCGCGGTGTAGGTGCCCGCGGTGCTGTAGCTGTGACTCGGGTTCTGGGTCGTGCTGGTGGCTGAGCCGTCGCCGAAGTTCCAGCTGTAGGTGTACCCCGGCGTGCCGCCGGTGCCGGTGCCAGTGAAGGCGACGTTCAGTGGCACCTGACCGGAGGTCGGGGTGGCCGAGGCGGTGGCGGCCAGCGGGTTGCCGACGGCGTTGACCGTGGTCGTCACCTGCGACGTCGCGGTGTTGGCCGGGGAGGCGCTGTCGGTGACGGTCAGCGTCGCGGTGTAGGTGCCCGCCGCGCTGTAGGTGTGACTCGGGTTCTGCGTGGTGCTGGTGGACCCGTCGCCGAAGTTCCAGCTGTACGTGTACGGGGCCGTGCCGCCGGTGGCCGAGCCGGTGAAGTTCTCCGTCAGCGGCGCGTTGCCGGTGGTCGGGGACCCCGTGGCGCTCGCTGACAGGGGGGTCGCGCCCTGGACCCAGAAGTCCTCGAGCGGGTCGCCGAGCGCCGCCTGGTCCGCGGTCGTCATCGGGAAGGTGGACGCGCCCAGGCTGTCGCTCGGGTTGATGACGCCGGAGTGCACGTTCTCCATCGTGCGTTCCATCGCCGCCAGCACGTTGGCCGTGGTGTACGCCACGTGCGAGACGTAGTGCTGCTTGACGTACGCCGGGTTCCCGATGACGAGCAGCGGCACGCGGTAGGTGTTGCTGACGTGGTCCGCGCCGTTGTTGCCGTTCTGGGTGTCGTCCTCGGTGACGACGATCAGGGTGTTGTTCTTGTACGTCGGGTTGCTCATGATCGACGTGACGATGTTGTTCGTCGCGGTGTCGTTGCCAGGGATGTCCTGGTAGCTACCGGGGTGGTCGTTGAACAGCTCGACGTAGTTGTACGCCGGCATCCCGTACTGGTTGACGAAGTTCAGGTAGTCGCTGGATACCGTGCTGTCGGGGATGCTCTGGTTCTGGCAGGTGTACTCGGTGGTGTGCAGCTCTTCCGGGATGGAGGTGCCCGGACGGTTCGGCGGCAGGACCTCGACCTTGCCGTCGCCCGGGTTCTTCCAGTAGCCGCTGCCGCTGTTGAGCATCCAGTAGATGTCGCCGTTCATGATGAACGTGTACGGGCTGGTGCCGCTGCTGGTGCCGGACGGAGGAGTACAGGCGTTGGTGCCCTCGTCGGTGGGACCGGCGTCGCTCTGCAGGAAGCGGTCGAACTCCGTGCCGGTCGACGGGTACGACTGCTGCTGGTTGCTGGACGAGGACTGCCCCGAGAACAGGAACCAGTGGTTGGGGCCGGACGGCGGCTGGACGCCGGTGCTGTACGAGTCGGACAGCGCGTAGTTCTTGGCCAGCGCGTGCAGGTCCGGGACGGAGCTGATGTGGTTGGTGCTCTCCACCTGGCCGTTGCAGCCGGCGGCGATCGTGGTCGCGCAGTCTCCCAGGTAGTCGTCGAAGGTGTGGTTCTCCCGATAAATGATCACGAAGTGCTGGAACGGCGGGAAGTACGGCGCCAGCGGGTTGACCGCCGCGGCGGGTTTCCCCACGATCGTCTTCTGAGTGCCGACCTTCTGCTCGACGGTCTTGTCGGTGATCTTGAAGTTCTTCGGCTGCGGGAACTTCGCGAACTCCACGCCCGGCGCGGCGAACACCGCGCCGGAGCAGTCGACATCGTCCGGCTTGTACGTCATCGGACGCTTGCCGATGGGCAGGTTCGCGGCGTTCGCCGGGGTCGTCGCCGGGTTGAACCCTCTGAGCGTGCACGAGCCGACACCGGTCGTGGGACGCCCTCCGGCCCCCGCGGCCGTGGCCAGCGAGGCCCCGCCCAGTGCGACTACGGCGACTAACGCCACACTCGCCGATCTTTTCTTCCACTTCTTCATTGATACACCCCTCCGCACGTTGACCGTGCATGGCCACTTGACCACCGTCCGTATGGTCATGGCGGAACGGACGCCGGGCAAGTAGATGCGCGTAGAATTTTGTGGGAACCGGGGTTTTTCGTCCGGCGTTCGTCCCTTGTTGTCGGAAGGTTCGACGGGTTTTGGATCTTTGATCCGGCGTAAGTATTCAGAAGCAGGCGCATAGGGTGGGCAGTTCGTGATCGCCGGCAGACCTGGAGTGCTGATGCTTGATTCCTTCGCGTTCGACGAGCTGATCCCGGTGGGTGTGGTAGGTCTCGGCGACATCGCGCAGAAGGCATACCTGCCGGTGCTGGGTGCGCTGCCGGGGCTGGATCTGCGACTGATGACGCGGGACCGGGCGAAGGTGGAGCGGCTGGGGGATGCTCACCGTGTCGCGAGCGAGCACCGGTTCACCGACCTGGGCGAGTTGATCGACAGCGGCATCAGGGCGGCGTTCGTGCACGCGTCCACGGATCAGCATGTGCCGATCGTGGAGCGGCTGTTGGAAGCCGACATCGACGTGTACGTGGACAAGCCGCTGGACTACACGGTGGAAGGCGCCCGCTGTCTGGTCGAACTGGCGGAGCGTCAGGGACGCTCACTGATGGTGGGGTTCAATCGCCGGTACGCCCCCTGCTATGTCCGGGCGAAGGAGGGGCCGCGGGACCTGATCGTGCTGCAGAAGAACCGGGTGGGGCTCGCGGAGGGGGCGCGCACGCTGGTCTTCGACGATTTCGTGCACGTGGTCGACACCTTGCGGTTCCTGGTGCCCGGCGAGATCGAGCACGTGGACGTGCGGGCCCGGCGTCGGGACGGACTGGTGGAGCACCTGGTGCTGACGCTGGGCGGGGACGGTTTCACCGCGCTGGGGATCATGAACCGGGTCAGTGGTTCGACGGAGGAGGTGCTGGAGACCTCCGGAGGCGATGCCAAGTGCGCGGTCGTCAACCTCGCCGAGGTGATCGACCACGACGGTGGTCGGAATGGTGGGGGTCGGAACGGTGGCGGCCAGACCGTCATCCGTCGCGGTGACTGGGTTCCCGTCGCCCGGCAGCGTGGCATCGAGCAGGCGGTCCTCGCCTTCCTCGACGCCGTTCGCTCGGGCAAGGTCGTCGACGGGCGCGACGCGCTGCGCACGCACGAGTTGTGCGAGGAGATCGTGCGCCGGATCGAGGGCACGCGCTGACGGCGTGACCTACGGGCGGCGGAAGGCTCCCTCCTTCGTTGGGGGCTCGTCGCCGAGGAGGTAGCGGGCGCCGGTGCCCAGGTCGGCGGCCGAGTCGTCGGGGTTGTAGAGGCCGCACTTCTTGAGCGACAGGCAGCCGCAGCCGATGCAGCCGCTCAACTTGCGCCGCAGCAGCTCCAGTTCGGCGATCTGGGCGTCAATCCTGCGCTGCCAGGTGCGGGCCACGGGAGCCCAGTCGGCGGCCTTGGGCGCGTGGTTCTCCGGCAGGCGGGCGAGCGCCTCGCGCGCCTCGTCCAGCGACAGGCCGACCCGCTGCGCCGCCCGGACGAAGGCGAGTCGGCGCAGCATCGCACGGTGGTAGCGGCGTTGACCGCCGGCCGTGCGCTCGGAGCTGATCAGCTCGAGCTGCTCGTAGTAGCGCAGCGCCGAGGTCGCCAGGCCGCTGCGCGCGGCCAGCTCGCCGATGGTCAGCTCGCCGCCGGGCAGTCGTTCGCCGGTGCTGGTCACTCTGTCGCCTCCCGCTGGCTTGACTTCAAGTCCACTTGAAGTTGCAGCCTAGTCGCATGACGCTGACCACGGAGAATCCCGCTCGCGATCTGAACGAACTGAACGAACTGAACGAACCGCGCGAACTGCGCGACCTGCACCACCTGATGTCCCGGATGACCGGGGCCGAGAAGCACGGCCCGGCCGCGAGCTCCACGCTGGACGCCCTCTGGGTGCTCTACGACCGAGTGCTGCGGGTGGCCCCCGAGACGGCCACGGACCAGGGCCGGGACCGGTTCCTGCTCTCCAAGGGCCATGGCCCGATGGCCTACTACGCCGTACTCGCCGCCAAGGGGTTCCTCGACCCGGCGGTGCTCGACACCTTCGGACAGTACGACTCCCCGCTCGGCCACCACCCGGACCGGACCCTGGTCCCCGGCGTGGAGATCGGCAGCGGCTCGCTCGGCCACGGGCTGCCCCTGGGCGTGGGGACCGCGCTCGGACTGCGGGCGCAGGGACTGCTGGACCCGGCGGTCTGGGTGTTGATCGGCGACGCCGAACTGGACGAGGGCAGCAACCACGAGGCGATCTCCTACGCGGGAGCAGCGGGGCTGGACCGGCTGCACACCGTGGTGATCGACAACCAGTCCGCCACGCACGGCTGGTACGGCGGCATCGCCTCCCACTTCGCCACTGCCGGTTGGTCCACCGCGACCGTCGACGGCCGTGACCACGACGCGCTCCACGCGGCGTTCACCGCGCCGCACCCCGGCCGCCCGCACGCCGTCGTCGCGGTCGTCGAGCCGAAGAACTGACCCTCCACAACATGTACGCGTCCAAACCTGTACGCGTCCAATCTGCACGCGTCCGAATCTGTACGCGTCCGAATCTGTACGCGTTCGAAGGAGTCCTGCCATGATGCGTGACCGCTTCATCTCCACCGCCAGTGCCCTGCTCGACGAGGACCCGAGGGTCGCCGTCGTCCTCGCGGACATCTCCGCCGCCAGCTTCGACGACGCCGCCGCGGCCCATCCGGACCGGGTGATCAACGTCGGGATCAGGGAGCAGCTCCTGGTCTCGGTCACGGGCGGACTGGCGCTGACCGGGATGCGGCCGATCGCGCACACCTTCGGCAGCTTCCTGGTCGAGCGCCCCTTCGAGCAGGTCAAGTTGGACCTCGGGCACCAGGGCGTCGGCGCGGTCCTGGTCAGCGCGCTGGGCTCGTACGACTGGCCCGCCGGCGGGCGGACGCACATGTCGCCGGGGGACGTCGCGCTGCTCGACACGCTGCCGGGCTGGACCGTTCACGTCCCCGGGCACCCGGACGAGGCCGAGGCGCTGCTGCGCGACGCGGCAGCCGGGGACGGGCTGGTCTACGTGCGGCTCTCCGCGCAGAGCAACGCCGTCGCCCGCCAGGTCGTCCCGGGACGGTTCCTGACCGTCCGTCAGGGGGCGCCGGGCGGGGACGGTCCGGTGGTGGTGGCCGTCGGCCCGGTCCTGGACGACGTGCTGGAGGCGACGGAGGGGCTGGACGTCACGGTCCTCTACGCCACCACCGTCCGCCCGTTCGACGCTGTCGCGCTGCGCGCGGCGCTGGCCGGTCGCGGCAGCGCGGACGTCGTGGTGGTCGAGCCGTACCTCGCCGGGACCTCGGTCCCGTTCGTCACCGAGGCGCTCGACGACCGGGCGCACCGGGTGCTCGGCCTCGGTGTCTCCCGCGAGGAACTGCGGCACTACGGGACCATGGCGGAGCACATCGCCGCGCACGGTCTGGACGCCCGCGCGCTGCGGCGGCGGATCACCGACTGGGCGCCCGAGTCGCTCCGGTAGTCCGGTTGGGGTGGCGACGCGGCCGCAGCAGCGCCCAGACCAGCACGGCCGCCGCCACCAGCAGGCCCCCGGAGAGGAACGCGGCCACGCTCATGCCGTGGACGAAGGCGTTGCGGGCCGTGTCGAGGAGCAAGTCCCCAGCCCTGCCCGGCAGTTGGTGGGCGGCCTGGACGGCTCCGCCCAGCGAGTTGCGTGCGGCGGCCTCGGTGCCGGCCGGGAGCGCGGCGGGCAGGACCAGGCCGGATCGGTAGACGGCGGTCAACACCGTGCCCACCAGGGCGATGCCGAGCGCCGTGCCCAGCTCGTAGGCGGTCTCGGAGACGGCACTGGCCGCGCCCGCCTTCTCGGCCGGGGACGACTCCAGCACCATCGTGGTCGACAGCGCGTAGACGACGCCCTCGACCAGGCCGACGGCCGCGAACGCGGTCCCGATCAGCAGGTACGAGGTGGACGCGTCGAGCAGGCCGAGCGCGCCGAGGCCGAGACCCATCGCCAGCAGGCCCGCCGCCAGTGCGCGGCGGTAGCCGAGGCGGGTGGCCAGCGAGGTGGCGACCAGCGCGCCGACGGTGGAACCGGCGAACGCCGGCATGTCGGCCAGTCCGGCCTGAAGCGGCGACCAGCCACGGACCAGCTGGAAGTACTGCGAGAGGAAGAACACCACGCCGGACAGCCCGATCAGGGCGATCAACGCGGCCAGCACCGCGGCGGTGAACCGGCGTTCGGCGAAGAGCCGGACGTCCAGCAGCGGGACCGGCAGTCGGAGCTGACGACGCCAGAAGGTGACCAGGCAGCTCACACCGAGCACGGCGGCCACCCAGACGTCCCAGCGGCCCAGGCCGGCCGACGCGCCGTCGACCGCGGCCTCCTTGACCGCGTAGACCGCGCCGATGATGCCGACCAGTGACAGCACCACGCTGGCCATGTCCCAGGTGCCCGGCTTCGGGTCGCGCGACTCGGGCAGCAGCCTGTGGCCGAGCACGAGCAGCACCAGCACCAGCGGAATGTTGATCAGGAAGACCGAGCCCCACCAGAAGTGCTCCAGCAGCACGCCGCCGAGGAGCGGACCGGCGGCGGCACCGGCGGTCGCCGCGGCACCCCAGATGCCGATGGCGCGGGCGCGCTCCTTGTCGTCCGGGAAGAGGGCGCGGAGCAGCGAGAGCGTGGAGGGCATGATGGTCGCCCCGGCGACGCCGAGCAGGGCGCGGGCGGCGATCAGCCAGGCGGGGCTCGGCGCGTAGGCGGCGAGCAGCGAGGCCAGGCCGAAGGCGGCGGAGCCGTACAGCAGCAGTCGCTTGCGGCCGATGCGGTCGCTCAGCGAGCCCATACTGACCAGCAGTCCGGCGATGACGAAGGAGTAGCTGTCGCCGATCCAGAGCAGCTGCGGGGCGGAGGGGTTCAGGCTCTCGCTGATGAAGGGCAGGGCCAGCACCAGCACGGTGGCGTCGACGGCCACCAGCAGGACGGCGAGCACGAGCACGCCGAGAGCGATCCAGCGCCGACGCGGGGCGCTGGACTGCATATATCGGTAGGCGGAGGTGGTCTGCGGAACGGTCAGATCCGTGGGCATCTGGGTGTCCTTGGTGAACTCGGGTGTGCGTGGGGCTTGGTGTTGGGGCTTGGTACTTGGAGCAGGGTGTCGTGGTGAGCGGTCAGGCTCGTCGCTCCGCGCCGCCGAGGAAGAGCTCGGTCAGTGCGCGGACGCTGTCCCTGGGGGCCAGGCGGCCGTCCTCGACGGCCCAGCCGATGCCCGCCAGCAGGTCGAAGAACGCCTCGCTGAGCCAGGCGGCGGGGAGTTCGACCCGGAAGGCCCCGGACTGCTGGCCGCGCAGGAAGAGCGCGGCCACGCGGGCGTCCATCCGGTCCCAGGCGTCGGTGATCTCGGTGTCGTCGAAGAGTCGGCTCTCGCCGGAGAGGAAGGCGGTGAGCTGGGCGACCGGGATCAGCGCCGTCGTGAGTCGGCGGACGGCCTCGACCGGGTCGCCCTCGTCGATGGCCGCCTCGTCGAGCGCGGCGTCCATCCGGACCAGGGCGTACGCGCCGATCTCGCGGATCAGCGCGTCTCGGCCCGGGAAGAGCCGGTGCAGCGTCGCCCGGCTGATCCCGGCGGCGCGCGCGATCTCGTCCATCGCGGCGCTCGGCTGCCGGGAGAGCAGCGCGACGGCGGCGAGGAGGACGGAGTCGCGATCGGTGGCCACGAAGAGAGGATAGCTCATTTGAGACACGAATGTCTCAGATGAGCCGCACATGATTATTCCAGATCTCGCTCGGTGAGTGCCTGGTAGAGCGGACGCAGGGTCCGGGCCAGGGCGGGCGGCAGCCGGTCCAGTGGAGGATCGGCGGGTTGCGGGGTCGGCTTCGGGTAGGGCCGGGGCTCGGCCCAGAAGGTGGCGGGGGAGAGCGGTTCGGGGCCGACGCGGCGCGGTTCGCGGTGCAGCCGGGCCGTAAGGCGGGCGCGGTCCCGGCCGCGCCAGCGCAGCAGCAGGAACGGGTCGTGGTCGAAGGCCAGCGCGATCGCGCCCAGCAGCGCCGCCTGGTGACGGCAGGGTCCGACGTCGTAACCGCAGGAGCAGTCCAGGGTCAGCTCGGTGGCCTGCGCGGGGAGCAGCGGCAGGCCGACCCGGGCCAGCAGCGCGTCGACGTCGGGCGGGACCTCGCCTGCCAGCAGTCGGTCGCGGACCGGGAGCAGCGCCGTCCCGGCCTGCTCCCACTGCTGGGCGTCGAAGACGAGCAGGTCCGCCCAGACCTCTACACCACCCACCCGGGCCCGCGCCGCGCCCGGCGCGACGGAGACGTCCCGCACCTGCTTCGAGCCGCCCGCCTCGCGCATCTGGTCCGCGAGCAGGCCGACGCCCAGCGACTCGATCCGCGCCAGGAACCGCTCGGACCAGCTGGTCCACACGTTCTCGCTCACAGCTCGCTCACCGCCTCCTCGGCCAGGGTCAGCACCTCGCGCAGGGCGTCCGGGGCGAGGTGTGTCAGGACGTCCAGGGCGTTGCCGCCCGGGTCGGCCGCGCCGATCACCGCGTCGGCCAACGCGCGTTTGGCGGTGAGCAGTTCGTCGACACGCTCCTCGACCGTGCCGACGCAGACCAGCCGCCGGACCTGGACGTCACGGCGCTGCCCGATCCGGTAGGCGCGGTCGGTCGCCTGATCCTCGACGGCCGGGTTCCACCAGCGGTCGACATGGACGACCTGGTTGGCGGCGGTCAGGTTGAGCCCGGTACCGCCCGCCTTGAGCGAGAGCAGGAAGACCGACGGCCGGTCGTCCTCCTGGAACGCGTCGACCAGTTCGCGACGGGCGCGCTCGGGGACGCCGCCGTGCAGGAACCGCACCTCGCAGTCGAGGCGGCGGCGCAGATAGGGCTGGAGCAGCGTGCCGAAGCGGGCGAACTGGGTGAAGCACAGAGTGCTGTCGCCCTCGGCCAGCGCCTCCTCCAGGATCTCCTCCAGCCGGGCCAGTTTGCCGGAGCGCCCGGCCAGCCGGACCGCGCCGCGCTTCCCCCCGACCTGCCTGCCCTCGCCGCTGAACTGGGCGGGATGGTTGCAGATCTGCTTGAGCCGGGTGAGTGTCGCCAGCACGATGCCGCGGCGCTCCAGGTCGCGGCCGTAGCCGAGCGACTTGATGCGCTGGAGCAGTTGGGTCACCGTGGCGCGGTAGAGGGCGGCCTGTTCCGCCGTCAGATTGCAGAGGACGGTCATCTCCTGCTTGCGCGGCAGTTCGGCGGCGATGACCGGGTCGGTCTTGAGGCGGCGCAGCACGAAGGGCGCGGTCCGCTGCCGCAGCAGCGCGGTGGCGCGGACGCTGGCGTTGCGCTCGATCGCCACCGAGTAGCGCTCCTTGAACCGTTCGGCCGTCCCGAAGAGACCGGGGTTGGCGAAGTCCAGCACCGAGTGGAGCTCGGCGAGACGGTTCTCGACCGGCGTGCCGGTCAGCGCGATCCGGTGTGCGGCCGGCAGGGCGCGGATCGCGCGGGACTGGAGGGTGGCCGCGTTCTTGATGGCCTGTGCCTCGTCGGCCACGATCCGGTGCCAGCGGACGGTGTGCAGCGCCTCGAAGTCGCGGGCGGCCAGGCCGTAGGTGGTGATCACCACATCCGCCGCCAGCGCGGCCTCCCGCACCTGCGCCGCGCCGCCGCGTCGCGCGCCGTGGTGCACGTGGACACGGAGCGCGGGGGCGAACTTGGCGCACTCGCGCTCCCAGTTGCCGACCAGGGACATGGGGCAGACGACGAGGGTGGGCGCGGCGGGCTTGGCGGTGCTTCCGGCGGTTCCGGTGCCTCCGGCAGTCCCGGCGTACTCGGCGGCGAGCAGGGCGAGGGTCTGCACGGTCTTGCCGAGGCCCATGTCGTCGGCGAGGACCGCGCCGAGGCCGAGGTGGGCGAGCGAAGCCAACCAGGCGACGCCGTCGCGCTGGTAGGGACGCAGCTCGGCACGGAAGTCGGCGGGGACGCGCACGTCCGGCTGCTCCTGCGGCAGTTCGGCACTGCCGCCCAGCCGGGCGACCAGCTCGCGCAGGCGTCCCTCGACCCGGACGTCGTGGGTGACGTCGAGCACCGGCAGCCCGATCGGCTCGCGGGCGTCGAGCACCAGCGCGAGCACCTCGGACACGGCCATCTTCCCCTCGCCCGCGCGGTCGAGGAAGGCGATGGCGGCGTTCAGGCGGCTCGGGTCCGCCTCCAGCCAGCGGCCGCGGATCCGGACCAGGGTGTCCTTGGCGCCCGCGAGCCGGGTCAACTCCTCGGCGGTGAGCGGCTCCCCGCCCAGTGCGAGCCGCCAGTGGAAGGCGAGCATCTCGTCCCGTCCGACAGGACTCTCCCGCTCGACCACCCCGGCCTGGGCGGGGTGCGCGGTCAGCAGCATGCCGAGCTCGGGTGGCTCGCGCCACCACGAGGGGAGCAGCACCAGAAATCCCGCGTCGCCCAGGGCGGGCGCGGCTTCGCGCAGGAAGGTCAGCGCGTCCGCACGGTCCAGCCAGCAGCCCTGGGCGCGGTCCTGCTCGGAGAGTTGGGCCAACAGCGGATGGATGCGGGCGGCGCGGGAGAGTTCGAGCGCGAAGGCGGACTCCGGCGCGGGGATGCTCTCCGCCAGCACCTGGGCGGCCGGGCCACCGGCCCACAGTTCGGCGGCGGTGAGGAGTTGGGCGGGTTCGTCGGCCGGCGCCATCACCAGGTCGAGCCACCACCGGTCATCGGGGCCGGAGCCGGAGCCGGAGTCGGAGTCGGAGCTGGAGTCGGAGCCGTCGTCTTCGCTGCTCTCCGCGGCGCCGCCCTGCGGCTCGACCAGGCGGAAGCCGAGACGGAGCGGCCCGGCAGCGGGAGCGGGACGCAGCATGTCGGCGAGCGCCTGCCACCGCGCCGCGTCGCCCGCGTTGTCGCTGCCCGCGTTGTCGCTGCCCTCGGGCAGCGCGCCGTCGTCCGAGGCGAGGGCGACGGCCAACGGATCCGTCGACGCGAGCCGGGCGTCGGCGAGGACCGCGCGGGCCTCGCGGTCGACCAGGACACCGAGCAACTCCTCCGCCAGGCCCGCGGCTCCGCGACGGTGGCCCTCCTCGGCGCGGCAGGCGGCGGGACAGGCGGCGGCGAGGGCGGCGAGTTCGCCGGCGTCTGCCGCCGTCGGGGCCGGGGCCCAGACGGCCTGATGGGGCGTCAGCTCCGCGCGGACATCAATGCGGGGCAGGACCCGGCCGCGGCCCACCAGTCGCCAGGCCAGATCGTGGACGGCCGTCAGCCAGCGCAGGGACGCGCCGTAGCCGACCTCGACCGGACCGCGTCCGGGAATGTCGGGGTGGAGGGCCTGCCGCTCCGGATCGTGCAGCGCGCCGAGCAGCTGCGCCGCCTCGTCGGCGTCGAAGAGAAGCGAGGGGACCTGCCAGGGGACCAGCAGCGGACCTGCTGCGGCGGGCGCCCGGGAGGGTCCCGGAAAGGCGATCTCGGGAGAGGGGAGCGGCGTGCCCTCCGACGTCGGGAGGAGCAGTCGGGTGTCGTCCTCGTCGGCGCGTCCGGCCAGCCATTCCAGGCCGGGGCCGACCGCCCCGAGCAGGTCCCGCAGCGCCTCGGGGGAGGAGGCGAACGGGTGGATGCCCTCAGGCCGGGCGTCGGCTCCCGTCGGGGTTCCCGAAACCGCGGCGTCCTCCGCCCAGAGGGCGAGCCGACGGTCGGCCCGCCACAGGCCGTGCAGTGCCAACATCCCAGAAACCCCGCTCCCACAAGAAACCGGCAGCCGCGACGGGGGCACGGCTGCCGGTGGCGGGCTTGCCTGTCGGATCCGGACAGGCTGCCCTGATCAGCTCTGGTTGTAGAACCCCGAGTCGTCCGAGGCGTTGTCGATGACCATGACTTCGATCTCCGGCGGCGCGAGCAGGAAGACCCGGCGCGCGATCCGCTCCATGGTGCCACGAGTACCGAACACCAGGCCGGAGGCGAAGTCGATCAGACGCTTGGCGTCAGGGTCGGCCATCTGGCTGAGGTCCATGATGACCGGCGTGCCGACGCGGACGTGCTCGCCGATCTCGCGCGCCGACTCGAAGCCGGTGGGCTTGACCTGGGTGATCCGCGGCGAAGGCTGCGGCGCGGGGTCGAGCTCCGGGGAGTCCCAGGGCTCCTCGTAGTCCGGGACCGCCACCGGGTACCTCCCCGAAGGCGCCAGCCACCCGCGGTAGTCGTCACGCAGTGCTGCTCCCATGCCCAACCTCCCCATCCGTCCTGCTACCCCGTGAGATGCGTGTACCCGCGTGATCTGTGTCTCTAGGCACACGCCCGTGCTGTGTCGTACTTTCCCTGGTGCTGTCCGAGTATCGCATTGATCACCGACAAGACACCCGTCCGGACGCGTCGCCGCGCCGTACGTGTCAATCGTTCTGACGATTCGTTCGGACGAAATCCTGAATCACTTGGTTCCATTCGAACGATTGTGCGAATTTCTACTCACTGGAACTGCTGACATCCCGAACGGGCCGGTTTCACCCGATCCAGTGCGGGCATGCTGGCTACTCTGTGCCTGGTGACGCGTCGGTGATGCGTCCGGTGACGTTCCCCGTGACGATCCCGACGACCCGTCAGATGCCGTCGGCGGCCGTCGGTTGTCGCGCCGTGCGCCCATGATTGCGGGTCCGCGCTAATGCGGCCATCGGATTAGCAGAAGGAAACCAGAATCGGCATATTCGGAATCGTTCACATTTTCGATTGGCATGTCTCGGCAATACTCGCGCGGCGCCCTCGGGGTCCTGACGCGCGGGGTCCTTGGGCGAGGATGCCCGCGCCCGCGACCAGACCCACCGTCAGAAGCGTGACGACGGCGAAGGATCCGCGCAGCGAGGTGGCCTGGGCGATGGCGCCGACCGTGGCGGGCGCGATCAGGCCGGAGGTGTAGGTGACGGTGGCGACGCCCGCGATCGCCCGGCTGGGGTTGTCGCCGCTGTGCCCGGCCGCCGCGAAGCAGAGCGGAACGACGACCGCGATGCCGATCCCCAGCAGCGCGAACCCGGAGATCGCCGCGAAGGGAGCCGCAGCCGTCACCACCAGCACGCCGCCGGCGACCGCGATCGCGCCGCCGCCGCGCACCGTCCGCGTCGGGCCGAACCGGCGCACCAGCATGTCGCCCGCGAGCCGGGAGCCGGCCATGGTGCAGGCGAACGCCGTGTAGCTGGCTGCCGCGACGGCGGGCGAGGCGCCCGCGACCGTGCGGAGGTAGACGCCGCTCCAGTCGCCGGACGCACCCTCGGCGAAGACCGCGCAGAAGCCGACCATCCCGATCAGCAGCGCCGAGCGCGGCGGCAGGGTGAACCTGGGCGGCGCCTCCTCCTTCGGCTCGGGGCGGATGTCCGCCAGGCCGCGGCAGGCCGCGAAGGAGAGCAGCACCAGCACGGCGGCCACCGCCGCCAGATGCACGGGCGCGGCCACGGACGCCGCTGCGGCGGCCACGCCGACGGCCGAGCCGAGCAGACCGCCGATGCTCCACATGCCGTGAAGCCCGGACATGATGGAGTGCCCGACCCGTGCCTCCACCTCCACGCCCTGGGCGTTCATGGCCACGTCCGCCACGCCTGCCGCCGCGCCGTAGCAGAGCAGCGCGAGGGCGAGCAGCGGCAGGTCGGGCGCGAGCGCGGGCAGGGCGAGCGCCGCGCTCCACAGCACGATCAGCAGCCGGATCCCGGCTCGGTGGCCCCGTGCGTGCAGCAGCCGGCTCGCCAGCGGCATGGCGGCGAACGAGCCGATGGCAGGCGCGACCAGGGCCAGTCCGAGCTGACTCGCACTCAGATGCAGATGGTCCTTGATCCAGGGGATGCGGGTGGCGAAGCTCCCGGTCACCGCGCCGTGGATGACGAAGACGGCGGAGACGGAGCGTCGGGCTGAAAGGACGCGTCGGGTTGCTGGGCTGCGTCGGGCTGCCGGAGTGGGGGAAAGCTCGGCCACGCCGACAACCTAGCGGCGGACTCGGTTCGGGCACAGCCCCATCCGGCAGCTGGACACCTGCACATGCGAGGTGGCTTGGGCGGTGTCAGTCGCTTGTGCCATGCTACGAGTGACGGAGAGCTGGCAATTGCGACAGGATGATCGTCACGTGAACAGCTATCGGATCGGCGAGGCCGCCGCTCTGCTCGGAGTCAGCGCAGACACCATGAGGCGCTGGGTTGACGCGGGCCGCGTGAGCGCCGAACGGGACGACAACGGTCATCGCATCGTCCCTGGTCGCGAGCTCGCCGCCTTCGCCAGGGAGCTTGCCAGGCCGGAGACGGCGGCGGCAGAGGGGCTTCCCTCCTCCGCTCGCAACCGTTTCCGGGGCATCGTCACCGAGGTGATCCTCGGGGATGTGGCCGCGCAGGTGGAGATCCAGGCCGGGCCGTTCCGGGTGGTGTCGCTGATCAGCCGCGAATCCGCGGAGGAGCTGCGGCTGGAGCCCGGGGTCCCGGCCGTTGCTGTGATCAAGTCGACAAATGTCGTGGTCGAGAGGGCCTGACGGCAACCGCTGCCGTTGTTGACGAACTGCCGTTTTTTGACGAACTGCTCTGCCTGACGAAACCGTGGGGGTTTCCTGATGTCCCGTCTGCACGTGTCCCGTTCCCGCATGTCCGGCGTGCGCCGCGTCGCGGCCGCCTCGACAGTCGCGCTCGCCCTGGTGGGCCTGGCGGCCTGTAGCTCCTCCTCGTCCTCGTCCTCTGCGGGCTCGTCCTCCTCGGCCTCGGCAGGCGCGTCCGCGTCGAGCAGCGCGGCCGTGACGGGGAAGATCACCGTCTTCGCCGCCGCCTCGCTCAAGGACACCTTCACCACGCTGGCCAAGGAGTTCGAGGCGGCCCACCCGGGCACCTCGGTCACTTTCAGCTTCGGCGGCAGCGACACACTGGCCGCTTCCATCGTCAACGGCGCCCCGGCGGACGTCTTCGCCTCGGCCAGCACCACGACCATGCAGACGGTCACCGCCAAGGGTGATAACGCCGGTGCCCCGGTCGACTTCGCCAAGAACGAACTGGAGATCGCGGTCGCCCCGGGCAACCCGAAGCAGATCACCTCGCTCGCCCAGCTGGCCGACCCGAAGTACAAGGTCGCCCTCTGCGCCAAGACCGTCCCCTGCGGCGCGGCTGCCGTCAAGGCGCTGGCCGCTGCCGACATCAAGCTGACCCCGGTCACCCTGGAGCAGGACGTCACCTCCGCGCTGACCAAGGTCGAGCTCGGTGAGGTCGACGCCGCGCTGGTCTACCAGACGGACGTCAAGGGCGCCGACAAGAAGGTCACCGGGGTCAACTTCCCCCAGGCCGCCAAGGCGATCACCACCTACCCGGTCGTCGCGCTCAAGGGCAGCAGCAACTCGGCCACCGCGCAGGCCTTTGCCGCGTTCGTCGCCTCGGCGCAGGGTGAGCAGGTGCTGCAGGCCGCGGGCTTCCAGGCGCCGTGACCAGCGAGTCCAGGACAAGCGACTCCGAGACGCTGGAGCGCAGCGCCCCGGTCCGTGTGGCCCGCAGGCCGCGCGGCGGGGCGCCGCTCGCGTTGCTGCTGCCCGCGGTCATCGGGCTGACGTTCCTGGTGCTGCCGCTGATCGGACTGCTGGTCCGGGCGCCCTGGAGCTCGATGCCGCAGCTGATCGGCGGCGACGCCGTCTGGCCCGCGCTGCGGCTCTCGCTGATCTGCGCGACCTCGGCGACCGCGCTGTCACTGGCCTTCGGCGTGCCGCTGGCGTGGCTGTTGGCCCGGACCACCTTCCCCGGGCAGCGGCTGGCGCGGACCCTGGTGACGCTGCCGCTGGTGATGCCGCCGGTCGTCGGCGGTGTCGCGCTGCTGCTCGTCTTCGGCCGCAACGGGCTGGTGGGGCAGTGGATCTACCAGCAGTTCGGCTACTCGCTACCGTTCACCACGGCCGGAGTGGTCGTCGCGGAGACCTTCGTGGCGATGCCGTTCCTGGTGCTGAGCGTCGAGGGCGCGCTGCGCGGAGCGGACGCGCGCTACGAGGAGGCAGC
The DNA here is from genome assembly GCF_041262485.1 of Streptacidiphilus sp. BW17. Classification (NCBI taxonomy): domain Bacteria; kingdom Bacillati; phylum Actinomycetota; class Actinomycetes; order Kitasatosporales; family Streptomycetaceae; genus Streptacidiphilus; species Streptacidiphilus sp. BW17. The sequence continues at coordinate 28,756 of NZ_JBGCCR010000025.1, forward strand.
GCTGACGCTCGGCGCCTCGCGGTTCACCGTCTTCCGGCGGGTCACGCTGCCGCTGATCGCGCCGGGCGTGGGGGCCGGCGCGGTCCTGGCATGGGCGCGGGCGCTGGGCGAGTTCGGCGCCACCATCACCTTCGCCGGCAACTTCCCCGGCACCACGCAGACCATGCCGCTCGCCGTCTACCTCGCGCTCCAGGACAACCCCGACGCCGCGATCGCGGTCAGTCTGGTGTTGCTGCTGGTCTCGCTCGCCGTCCTGTTCGCGCTGCGCGGTCGCTGGACCACGGGGACGCACTGAACGAGCCTGGAGACCACGACACATGAGCGCACTGGACGCGCACCTGGCAGTGAGCCGGGGCGGCTTCACGCTCGACCTGGTGCTGACCGCCGCGCCCGGCGAGGTGGTCGCGCTGCTCGGGCCGAACGGCGCGGGCAAGACCACCGCACTGCGCGCCCTGGCCGGACTCGCGCCCCTGAACGACGGTCATCTGCGGCTCGACGGCGAGGTCCTGGAGGACCCGGCGGCACGGGTGCGCGTACCCACCGAGCAACGGCCCGTCGGGGTGGTCTTCCAGGACTACCTGCTCTTCCCGCACCTCTCCGCGCTGGACAACGTGGCGTTCGGCCTGCGCACCCATGGCCGCCGCAAGGCCGAGGCGCGGGCCGAGGCCCGGCAGTGGCTGGAGCGGGTCGGGCTGGCCGACCACACCGGGTCGCGCCCCGGCGCGCTCTCCGGCGGGCAGGCCCAACGCGTCGCGCTGGCGCGGGCGCTGGCACCGCAGCCGCGACTGCTGCTGCTCGACGAGCCGTTGGCCGCCCTCGACGCCCGGACCCGGCTGGAGGTGCGCACCACGCTGCGCCGTCACCTGGCCGCGTTCGAGGCGGTGGCCGTCCTGGTCACCCACGACCCGCTGGACGCGATGGTGCTGGCCGACCGGCTGGTGGTGCTGGAACACGGCCGTGCGGTCCAGGAGGGCGCGCCGGCCGAGATCGCGCGCCATCCGCGCAGCGACTACATCGCCCGACTGGTCGGCCTCAACCTCTTCCGCGGCACGGCCGACGGGCATCTGGTCGAGCTGGACGCCTCCCGCGAGGTCGTGGCCGACGGCACCGTCCTCGCGGCGGACGACGCGCACCACGGCCCGGTCTTCGTCGCCTTCCCGCCTGCTGCGGTGACCGTCCACGGCAGCCGCCCCGACACCAGCGCGCGCAACCAGTGGCCGGTCACTGTCGTCGGCATGGAGCTCCACGGCGACCAGGTCCGCCTCGACCTCGCCGGTCCACTCCGCCTGACCGCGGACCTGACCCCGGCAGCGGTCGCCGAGTTGGCCATCGGCGAGGGCAGCGAGGTCTGGGCCGCCGTCAAGGCCGCGCAGACGCGGGCGTATCCGGCGTAGGGCTTGCCGGCTGGTAGGCCTTCGCGCGGTGATCTGCGCTGTTCTGACGGCGCGCCGCTCCGGTCGCGAGGCCCGACGGGCCGACGATGATCGGGAGGGCGTGTCGGACGGAGGACGGTTCATGGGCAAGGCAGCAGGTCGGCTGCGGGAGCGTGTGGTGGCGGTCGCGGTGGCCGTCGCGGTGGTGACCGGAGCGTCGGCGGGCTGCTCGTCGGGGACGAACGTGTCCAGCGTGTCCGGTACGGCTGCCGCGTCCGGCACAGGCGCGTCGGTCGGCACGTCGCCCGGCACGTCCGGCGGGGCCGCGGCTCCCGGAAGTCCGGTGGTCACGACCGCGCCCTCGCCGTCACCGTGGTCACAGGAGCGGCTGCAGCGGGCCCTGTCGACGCACGGCGGGAACACCAGGACTGCGAAGTCCAACGAGATCACGGCCCGGGTCGGTGCGATCTTCTCGACCAGTCAGAAGGGCGACCACTTCTGCACCGGAAGCGTCGTGCAGAGCAAGGGCAGCAGCATTGTGGTGACCGCCGCCCACTGCGTCCACGGCGGCAAGGGCGGCAACTACAACACCGACATCGTCTTCGTGCCCGGCTACCGCAACGGCACCGAACCGCAGGGGGAGTGGCCGGTCAAGTCGATCGTCGTGGACCAGCGCTGGATCGACTCCAGCGATCCGGATCTGGACGTCGCCTTCCTGGTGCTCGGCACGGTGAACAACCAGACCATCGCCTCGGTGCTGGGCGGCAACCGGCTGGGCATCAACCTCGGCTTCGGTCGGACCGTCTCGCTGACCGGTTACCCGTCCGACGCGGGCGAGCCGATCGCGTGCTTCAACAGCACGACGCAGCAGAGCACGTACCAGATGAAGATCGCGTGCAAGTCCTTCCCCGGCGGCACCAGCGGCAGCCCGTGGCTGACCGCGTTCGACCGGACCACCAGGACGGGCACGGTCATCGGCGTGATCGGTGGCTACCAGCAGGGCGGCAGCACCCCGGACGTCTCCTACAGCCCGTACTTCGACAACGATGTCCTCGCCCTGTACGACCGGGCGGTCGCACAGGGCGGGTGACGCGTCGTCAGTCCATGGCGCACGGCATTTGTTGAGCGCAGCCCAGTAGTTCAGTGCAGCGCAGTCCTACAGGCCGAGGAACTTGACGGACTCCTCGCGCATCTCGACCTTGCGGATCTTGCCGGTGACGGTCATCGGGAAGCCGTCGACGAGGTGCAGGTAGCGGGGGATCTTGTAGTGGGCCAGCTTGCCCTCGCAGTAGGCGCGGAGTTGCTCCACCGTCAGTTCGTCGGCTCCGGGGCGGAGCTTGACCCAGGCCATCAGCTCCTCGCCGAAGCGGTCGTCCGGGACGCCGATGATCTGGACGTCCTCGATGTCGGGGTGGGCGTAGAGGAACTCCTCGACCTCGCGCGGGTACACGTTCTCGCCGCCGCGGATGACCATGTCCTTGATCCGGCCGACGATCGAGACGTAACCGTCCTCGGCCATCTCGGCGAGGTCTCCGGTGTGCATCCAGCCGTCCTCGTCGACGGCCTCGGCGGTGCGGTCCGGCTCGTTCCAGTAGCCGAGCATCACCGAGTAGCCGCGGGTGCACAGTTCGCCTGGCGTGCCGACGGGGACGGTGGCGCCGGTGGTCGGCTCGACGATCTTGATCTCGACGTGGGGGTGGACGCGTCCGACGGTGGCGACGCGGTGTTGGAGGGAGTCGTCGGGGCGGGTCTGGGTGGAGACGGGGCTGGTTTCGGTCATGCCGTAGGCGATGGTGACCTCGGCCATGCCCATCTCGGACATGACCCGCTTCATCACCTCGACCGGGCAGGGCGACCCGGCCATCACCCCCGTGCGCAGGGTGGACAGGTCCCAGCGGTCGGGATTCGCCTCCAACTGGGCGAGTTCGGCGATGAACATGGTCGGCACGCCGTAGAGCACGGTGCAGCGCTCGGCCTGGACCCCATTCAGTGCCTCGACGGGGTCGAAGAGCGGGCTGGGGATGACCAGGCAGGCGCCGTGGGAGGTGGCGCCGAGGTTGGCCATCACCATGCCGAAGCAGTGGTAGAACGGCACCGGCACGCAGACGCGGTCGTCCGCCGTCCAGCCCTGCACGTCGGCGACCTGGAAGCCGTTGCCGAGGATGTTGCGGTGCGAGAGCGTGGCGCCCTTGGGGCGGCCGGTGGTGCCGGAGGTGTACTGGATGTTCGCCGCGTCCTCCGGCGAGAGCGTCGCTTCGCGCGCACGCAGCACCGAGAGCGGTACGCCGTCGCCGGAGGCGACGAGTTGCTCGAAGTCGGGCGTCCCGATGAACACGACACGCTCCAACTCCGGACAGTCGCCGCGGACCGCGTCGACCAGGGCGACGTAGTCGCTGGTCTTCACCCGCGTCGCGGAGATCAGCAGCTTGGTGCCCGACTGCTGCAGCGCGTAGGCGATCTCGTGTTGGCGGTAGGCGGGGTTGAGGTTGACCAGGATCGCGCCCGCGCGGGCGGCGGCGTACTGGGTCAGCACCCACTCCGCGCAGTTGGGCGACCAGATGCCGACGCGGTCGCCGCGTTCGATCCCGGCGGCGAGCAGCCCGCGGGCGAGGTCGTCGACGGCGGCGTCGAACTCGGCGTACGTCCAGCGGCGTCCGCTCGCGCGTTCGACCAGGGCGTCGTGGTCGGAGTGGCGGCGCGCGGTGCGGGCCAGGTCGGCGCCCACGGTCAGCTCCGGCAGCGCCGGGCTGGCCTCGCCGCGTCGGTGGGACAGGCGCGGATCGAGATCGGCATCCATGACGGAACTCCCTGAGGGCACGGGGGTTGGGACTGCACGGCGGTCGGGACCGAACGTGGTCGGGACCGACAGTGTGGATCTCCATCCTGTCGGGCCCGGGGGCGCGAGGGAAGGTCACGGAGAGGGTGTGGCGTGGTGTGGGAAGACTGTGGTGATCCTGTTCATCACTGTTCGATGAATGCGCGTACATGTCACCAGGTCGTACGCCATCATGTGGGAACGAGCCTCAGTGAACGAGACTCACCCTCTTCCGGGAGTCGCCGACGTGGGCAGACACGCGAACGATCCACTTCCACCACCGGCCGTGACCCGTACCCATCTCCGGGTGCTGTCGACGCTCCTGGCCCGGCAGGCGGCGGATCTGCCCGATGAGCGGCTGCTCGACGCCGCGTACCACGACGCGGTGCGGTTGCTCGCCTGGTCCACCTCGGCCGCCGCGCTCGCCGCCGCCGCCCTGGCCGAAACCGATCCCCAGCAGGCGCGGCGCTACCGCAGCCAGGTCAGGTCGACGCTGGCCGAGGCGCACGCGATCGCCTGGTACCCGGGGGAGAAGGCCTAGCTCAGAGGCGCAGGTCAGCCCAGCTGGGCGTCCTGCTCCAGGGCCTGGTGGTACAGGGCGTCGATGCGGTCGCCGAAGTAGGAGCTGTAGGAGACGTCGTCGGTGTAGCCGCCCTGCTCGAAGCCGCCGATCACGCCGATGACCGTGCCCTCGTCGCCGGTCGGGCCGCCCTGGCCGGGGATCAGCCAGGGGCTGCCGCTGGTGCCGTCGCTGTAGCCGGTGCAGTCGATGCGCATCTGGGTGGCGCTGAACCGGTCGACCAGGTCGGTGCAGGTGATCGGCTCCTCGGAGCTGTTCGGATAGCCGGTGATCGTGACCACGTGGTCGAAGCCCTGGTCCACCGCGATCCGGTTGGCGCCCACGACCTGCTGCACGGTCTGGCCGTCGAGCGGTTCGAGCAGGCCGAAGGCGACGTCCGCGTTCACGTCGCCGTTCGCGGTCCAGCCCGGGTCCTCGACGGTCTGCGCGATCTGCCAGACCCCGTACGGGGCCGTGCCGTCGCGGTAGCCGGGGACGAACACCTTGTCCTGGTTCGCGCCGCTGAGGCAGTGCGCGGCGGTGACGATCATGTTGCCCCGTGGGCTGTCGACCACGCTCGCCGTGCAGTAGTGCGTGCCCGCGACGCCTCCGCCGTTGAACAGCGCGCCGACGCGGGAGTCGACCCGGTTCGCGACGGCCGTGCGGGACGCGCCGAGATCCTGCGACGGGGAGGCTGCTCCCGTCGCGCCGGCGAGCGCCAGGACCACGAGCCAGGCCATGGCGGCGAGGGACGGCCGACGCCGCCGGGGAACGGCCTCACCGTCAGGCTCAGTGCCGTCAGGGGAGGGCGCATCGTCAGTGGTGGGCGCACCGTCGGGGGAGGACGCGCCGTTGGGGGAGATCGAGGCGTCTCGGGGTGACAAGGCGTGGTTCAGGGGAGCCTCGCAGGGGTGAGCCTTGCTGGGGAGGGCAGTGGCTGCAGCGGGATTCGAGCGACATGCTGCCGTGCCGCAGCCGCTGGTCACAAGCCCCCGCGCGGAAAATCACCCCACGTCACCCCACGTCACCGCATCCGGCCGTACGGGGGAAGACGAGCGGGCGACGTGACGCTGAAGCGAAATGGATCGTGAAGTGAAAGAGTGGGGCCTTTGCCTCTTGGAGGATCCACTGAGAGGAGAGAGGCTGGAGAGGTACCAGGCCCCGTCCCCGACGCGAAGGACCTGTCCTGCCGTGGCCGCCCATCTCTCCGCCCCCGCCGTACTCACCGTCGAGGCCGTGCTCTTCGACAACGACGGCACGCTGATCGACTCGATGCCCTCGGTCCGCCGCTGCTGGACCCGCTGGGCCGAGGAGTACGGCGTCGCACGTGAACGCCTGGACCAGGTCGGCTATGTGGGCCGTCCGGCCGGAGAGGTGGTCGCGGAGCTGTTGGCGGAGCGCGCCGTCGAGGAGCAGCTCAGAGCGGTGGCCCGGGTGCAGGAGCTGGAACTCGCGGACGCGGCGAGCAGCCGACTGCTGCCGGGCGTCGAGGAGCTGCTGTCCGCGCTGCCCAGGGACCGCTGGGCGGTGGTCACCGCCGCCACCCGGACCCTGGCGCTGCGTCGGCTCTCCTGCCTCGGACTGACCGTGCCGATGCTGGTCGGCGCGGAGGACGTGACCCGGGGCAAGCCCGACCCGGAGGCGTACCTCCGGGCGGCGAGCAGACTGGGCGCCCCGCCCACGCGCTGTCTGGTGGTCGAGGACGCCCCGGCGGGCCTCGCTGCGGGACGCGCCGCCGGCATGGCGACGCTGGCCCTGGCCACCACCCACGACCCGGCCGAGCTGTGCGCGGCCGACGTGGTCGTCAGCGACCTCACCCTGGTCCGCCCGCTGGTCCAACGCGACGGGACCCTGGCACTGTTCGTCGGCTGACGCGCCGATCCCTGACGGTCCGTCAGCGGTGGTGCGTCCGTCAGTGGTGGCGCTGCAGGAGCCCGCGCACCAGGGCGGCCTGGCCCGCGTGCTGCAGGTCGTCCGCGATCACGCTGACCAGCCGGACCGCCGCCGTGACCGGGGGGTCCCAGCGTGAGTCGACGATCCGGTCCAGATGGTGCCCGCCCGGTCCGGCCAGGTAGGCGACGGTGCGGTCGTGGACGTCGTCGTGGTAGCCCAGTAGCTGCTCCGCCGTCAGCCCCCGCACCGCGGCCACCTGCTGGGAGGTGTGCCCGTAGCCGTGGGCCTCGACCGGGAAGGGCAGGCCGAAGCGCTCGGCCCACCCCAGCTCGGTCCAGGCCTGCGCCATGTCGGCCATGTCACAGATGTGGTCGTCCTGAATGCGGGTCAGATGCCAGACCAGCCAGGCGATGGAGTTGGCGCGCGAATCGGCACGGAAGCACAGCTGCTCCGGGTCGAGCCCGGAGACGGCTTCGTGCACGGCCTCCTTGACGCGCCCGAAGGCGTCGGTGAGTAGCTCGGTTGCGACAGTCACTGCTCCAGGCTAGATCGTCGGACGCTCAGAACCGGGCGCAGCGCGGCGGTGGTCAGCCGCAGATGGACTACGGCCAGGACGAGACAGGCGGCGGCCATGGTGCCCCAGAGGACGGTCGTCCCGACCGCAGCAGTGGCTGCGCGGCAACGGTGCCAGGAGCAGCAGTCGGACGGTGTGTGGCATACGTCAGGCGGTCTCGGTCGCGTCCGGTATCCCGGCCGGCTCGGTCGGCTCGGTGGAACCGGCCCGCTCGGCGTGCTCGGCCTGGACACCGCGTTGGAGGCCCACGAGGGCGATCACGGCGGTGACGGCCATGATGCCCGCCATGCCGTAGAAGACCGTCTGGCAGGCGTGCGCGAAGTCCAGTTGGATCCAGTGCGGGATCGGCGCGCTGCTGCTGCCGCTACCCGTGCTGCCGCTCCCGCCCTGCTTGGCCGCGGCGGCTGCCGCAGCGTTCGCCACCGCGCGGGACGCGCCTTGGGCGACCAGGGAGTCGGCGATCTGCGACTGGAAGACCGAGATCATCACCGTGCCGAGGATGGCCAGGCTCAGGCTGGAGGCGTAGTTGCGCACGGTCTGGGTGATGCCGGTGGCCTCGCCGTAGGAGAGGCTGGAGGCGCGGTTGACCGCGTCGGTGTTGGAGGGGCCGATCATCAGGCCCATCCCGGCGCCGGCCAGGATGATGTACGAGGTCATGTGGCTGAGGTTGAGATCGGGCATCTTGCTGGCCCAGAGGTAGAAGCCGACCGCCGAGAGCACCGAACCGGCCACGACCGGTCGCTTGGCGCCGATCCGGTCCAGCATCCGGCCGCCGATCTGGGCCGTGACGATGAAGCCGATGAAGAAGTACAGCAGCGTCACACCGGCCTGCTGCGCGGACTGTCCGAGGGCCACCGACGCGTACTCGCTGGCGAAGAAGAACATCGGCAGGAAGACCGTCATCGACAGGCCCAGCACCAGGCACTGGACCGCGAAGGCGCGGTTGCGGAAGATCGAGACGTCCATGAGCGGCGAGGGCCGTCCGCGCTCGAAGCGGAAGAAGAACACCAGCAGTGCCGCGCCGAGCGCGATCGACAGCCAGATCGCCGGGTTGGACCAGCCCCAGACGTGCGACTGCTGGAAGCCGAAGACGCTGAGTGCGACGCCGCCGCCGATCAGCGCCAGACCGCGGTAGTCGATCGGCGCGGGGCGGTACTGCGTCTGCGGCTTGGAGATCCAGATCAGCAGCAGCGCGACCAGCGCCACCGGAACGTTCACCCAGAAGATCCCGCGCCAGGTCCACTCGGTCAGGTACCCGCCGAGGATCGGGCCGACGGCCGTCAGTCCGCCCGCGATGCCGAAGAAGAGCGCCAACGCCCGCCCGCGCTCGCGGAGTTCGTAGGTGTTGACGACGATGGCGAGCGCCGCCGGGTACATGATCGCGCCGCCGAGGCCCTGGACGGCACGGAAGGTGATGATCCAGCTCTGCGCCAGCGCCCCGGTGGGCGTCAGGCCGCACAGTGCCGAGGCGGCGGCGAAGACGATGACGCCGAGGGTGACCATGCGGCGGTGGCCCAGGGTGTCGGAGAGCCTGCCGCCGTAGGCGAAGAGCGCGGCCATGGCCAGCAGATAGGAGTTGATGGCCCACTGCATGCCGGTGCCGGTCAGGTTCAGTTCGCTCTGGATCTTCGGCGCGGCGATCGAGACGATCGTCTGGTCGATGAAGGTCATCGCCACGGCGAAGATCATCGCCGCCAGGACCACGCCTCTTCGGCCTCCGGCGGCACCGTTCCCACTCATGCGCACACTCCCCCTGCCGTCCCCTGACGTCCCTACAGGGGCCAGACGGTAGCACCGGGCAGTGACAGCGGCGGAGTATCCGTGCGGCTTCTGCGGAGCTTCTGAAGGCCGGCTGCACCCGTCCGCGTGCGGGTTCAGCCCGTTGCGCCGTCCCGGTTCAGGACGGCGTCGATCAGGGCGTAGCCGGGGTAGTCCATCAGCACCACCCCGGTGCGACCCGAACTGCCCTGGCTGTTCAGGTAGTTGAGCGCCAGCTGGTTGACGCCGGTCTGCCACAGGTAGCCGCCCGCCACGTCCGCCGGGCCCGCGCCGAAGGGCGAGCAGTTGGCGGAGAGGTAGGTGGTGAACATCGCGCCCGTCGAGTCGGCGCCCGCGGCGGCGATGTTGGATTGGGCCTCGCCCCACTTGGTCGAGGTGGTGCACTGGGTCCAGTCGTTCTCGACGTAGGACCCGGCGCCGGCGCCGGTCAGCTGGGACAGGCCGTAGCCGGGGTAGACCTCGCCGAGCGGGCCGGTGAAGGTCGTCAGCACGATGTGGCCGCGGACCTGACCGAGTGTCGGCATCGCCGCCGTCGACGTCCCGGTGACGGTCGGCGCGTAGAAGAGTCCGGGATAGCGGGCCAGGTAGCTCTGCAGGATCCGCATCCGGTCCGCGGCGGTGGTCGACGCGGGGTCGTCCGCGCAGTGGCCGACGCTGGAGGTGCCGCTGCCGCCCTCGGTGGTGTCCGCGTCGCACTCGCCGTGCAGGTCCATCAGGATCGTCTCCCCCGGATGCGCGGCCAGGAACGTCTGCGCGTGGGTGAGCACGTCGTCGAAGTTGGCGTTCTGGTAGACGTCGGTGTGGTGGATCGCGAACGCCGTGCCGTTGTTGACGACCCGTACCCGGATGTCGATGGCACGGATCCCGGCGTCGAGCTGCGCGGTGAGCGTGGCGGCGCTGTCGCCGTGGTCCTCCTGCGCCTCGTACGCCCAGGGCGCGAGGCCGCCGTGGATGGCGAGCGTGTCGTGCGTCCCGGGGACGGACAGCGTGCCGAGCCCGGTGCTGTCGGGCAGCCCGGCCATCCAGTCCGTGTGGCTCTGCTGGGTCAGGCTGTCGAAGGCGGGCGTGGACGTGGTCGGCTGTGCGGAGGCGGCGCCGCCCCCGACGGTCGCCGCCAGCAGCACGGCGAGCGCGGCGGGGGTGAGCAGACGGAGCGCGGTGCGAGACGTGAGGCGCATCTGATCTGGAGTCCTCTCCTAGGGATGACCGAACCATGACAGGGCGCCGAACGTGGCAGCCCGTTCGATTACCGGATAGTAGGGACTGGGCGCCTCGCTTGGAAGAGGTCGGAGATGACGGTTTGTCAGCCGGCTGGTCGCGAAGGGCAGTCGGAGTGTTCATCGGAGCGTTAGGACACGTTTGTATCAGCTGTTAGATCGACGGCTTAACGTGCGGTGACCGATTCTCCCGTGGAAGGACCTCGCACATGCGCCGTGCCACCAAGCTCTCCGCCGCAGCCGCCGGACTCGCCGTCCTCGCGGTCACAGGCACCGCCGTCGCAGTCGGAAACCGGCACGGCAGCGACAACGACTGGCCCTACGCGGGCCACGGCGTCGGTGCCGCGTCGTACACCCTGGCGGCGGTCGGTGACATCGCCTGTGAGCCCGACGATCCCGAGAACTCCGCCACCCCGACCTCGCTCAAGTGCGGCAGCCCCACCCTGGGCGGCATGAGCGCCGAGTTCGCCACCGCGAAGCAGGCCACCGACATGCACCCCGACGTCGTGGCGCTGCTGGGCGACGAGCAGTACCAGGTCGGCAAGTTGACCGACTTCGAGCAGTCCTTCGACCAGGCGTGGGGCGGCCTGAAGATGCTGGAGCGTCCGGCGCCGGGGAACCACGAGTACTACGCGTACGCCAAGAAGGGCGACAACGAGGCCGCGCAGAACGGAACCGGCTACTTCGACTACTTCAACGGCCATGACCAGTCCGGCGCGCCGACCACCCAGGGTCAGGCCGGTGACGACAGCGCGGACAACCAGGGCTGGTACTCCTACGACCTGGGCAACTGGCACATCGTCTCGCTCAACGCCGAGTGCGACTCCGACGAGTTCAAGCACGACTGCTCCACGACGGACAACGGCCTCCTCGCCCAGGAGACCCAGTGGCTCGCGAAGGACCTGACCGCCAACCAGCGCCCGTGCACCATCGCCTACTGGCACCAGCCGACGTTCAGCGCCACGACGGCCTCCACCGCCACGGTCCCCGCTTCCGCGCCGGGAGCCGGCGGCGTCGAGGGCGCAGCGGCCGACGCGTGGTGGAAGCTGCTCTACCAGCACCGCGCCACGCTGATCCTCAACGGCCATGAGCACGCCTACGCCCGGCTGCGCCCGATGAACCCGGCGGGTCAGTACGACCCGACCCACGGCATCCCCGAGTTCGTCATCGGCTCGGGTGGTGAGGCCCTGGACACCCTCGCGGGCACGCAGGGCGACTACGCCAACCCCAACGTGGTCACCGCTCAGGCCAGCGCATTCGGCGTCATGAACTTCACGCTCAAGCCGCACGGCTACAGCTGGGACTACAAGCCCGTGCTGCCCGGCCCGGGCTTCGACGCGAGCGCGCTGCAGTACAGCGACTCCGGTAGCGGCAGCTGCAACTGACGATTCGTCAATCTCTTGCTCCTTCTTCCTGACGTTCTTCCTGACGTCGACCGTCCTCTTCCCAGGAGTATCCCGATGGCCTCCCGCCTCGCCCTTGCCGCCGCTGTCGGTGGCGTCCTGTCCGGTCTGGTGCTGTTCCCCGGTACGACCGCGACTGCCGCGCCCGCGCACCGTCCGGCCGGGCCGAACCACGTCCTCCTCCCGGGACACCTCATCCTGTCCCGCACGGTCTACACCGCCGGCACGGACACGATCGTCCCCGGTGTCACCCAGCTGCCGCCCGGCTGCACCACCGACTGCGTGACCGCCGTCGCCGACGGCGGCTACCCGGAGGTCTTCAACAACGAGTCGGTCGACGGGAGTTTCGGCGTCACCTCGCCGATCCTGCTCGACACGGTCACTCCGTCCGGCCACACGATGCGCACGCTCGACGTGCCGTCCGGCACGAACGGCGACCACCTGGTCTCCAGCTTCTCCTCGAAGTCCGAGCTGGGCCTCAACCTCTCCACCGACGCCAGCGCGCTCACGTTCATGGGCTATGTCGCGCCCGTCGGCGCGATCGACGTGTCGAACTCCAACACCCCTGGGGTCGTCGACCCGACCAACCCGGTCAGCGCCTCCTACTACCGCGCGGTCGCCGAGCTGCACGGCAACGGCAGCCTCAGCTACACCGAGACCAACGCCTACAGCGGCAACAACGGGCGTGCCGCGATCCTCGACAGCGCCGACGACAAGCTCTTCATGTCGGGCAACGCCGGCAACGGCGGCAGCCCGGAGCCGGTCGGCGTGATCGCCGGCGCCGGTGCGCAGATCACCACGTCGTCGACGCTGCCGGAGAGCCAGCAGCAGGTCGGCCAGCCGACCCCGGTCGGCGGCTTCAGCATCACCGAGCTGGGCGACAAGGCCGACAAGGTCGGCAAGGACACCAACTTCCGTGGCCTGACCGTCCACGACAACGTCGTCTACCTGACCAAGGGAAGCGGCGGGAACGGCGTCAACACCGTCTACTTCATCGACACCACCGGCAAGGCCTGCCCGAGCGGCGTCGGCCTCCCGGCACCGGGCGCGGCGCTGCCGACCTCGGCGGTGTCGTACAACCCGGCGACGCTGCAGGCCACCGGCCTGCCGGAGAACATCTGCGTCCTGAAGGGCTTCCCCACCGCCACGAAGTCGACCACGTCGTTCCCGTTCGGCGTGTGGTTCGCCAACGACACCACGATGTACGTCGCCGACGAGGGCAGCGGCTCGAACACCTACGACCCGGCCACTGGCACCTACACCGACGCCGCCGCCCAGACCGGCGCCGGACTGCAGAAGTGGGTGCTCAGCGACGGCTCGTGGAAGCTGGCGTACACCATCCAGAACGGCCTCGACCTCGGCACGCCCTACGCCGTCTCCGGCTACCCGACCGGTGACAACTCCGTCACCGGCCTGCCGTGGGCGCCGGCCACCGACGGCCTGCGCAATCTCACGGGTGAGGTGAACCCGGACGGCACGGTCTCCCTCTGGGCGGTCACGTCCACGGTCTCCGGCGCGACGGACGAGGGCGCCGACCCCAACCGCCTGGTCCGGGTGACCGACCACCTCGACGCGACCAGCGCGGCGGGTGACACCTTCCAGACCCTCCGCACGGCCCGGTCCGGCGAGGCGCTGCGCGGCATCGTCTACGTCCCGGGTAACTAGCCGGGCCGGGTAGCTAGCCCGTACGTACCCGGCAACCGGCGAGGCGCTAGCGGGCCGCGGTCGGAGGCAGCAGGCGCAGGTCGGCCAGGTCCGGTGGGACGGGGGAGTCGGGGCGGAAGAAGAACGGCGCCGACTCCCCGTCAGAAGCCGTCGCGGGCGCGTCGGTGAGCTGGAACCGGTCCCGCAGGCGGCCGTAGAAGTCGGTCGGGTGGATGCGGATCAACCGGACCCGTTGCGGGGCGCGGTAGACGCCGATCCAGTCGCCGGGGTCGAGCACCCCGCGCAACTGGCCGTCGATGGTGACCACCGCCCGGCCGGAGTGCGGCAGGATGCGCAGCGCGACCGGCTCGTCGGGGGCTGCCACGACACTGCGGTTGAAGGTCATGTGGGGTGCGATCGGCGTGAACACGACGGCGTCCATGTGCGGGGAGAGCACCGGACCCCCGGCCGAGAAGGAGTAGGCGGTGGAACCGGTGGGCGTGGCGACCACCAGGGCGTCGGCCGAGTAGGCGGCCAGCAGTCGGCCGGAGATGTAGACGCCGGCACTGACCTGGCGGTCCCGGGCGAGCTTCTCCACGACGACGTCGTTGAGGGCGTTGACGTCCAGGGCCATCCCCCAGCCGCCGCCTTCGGTGCTCTCCGGCCGCACCGGTGGGGGCGGCAGGGCAGGACCGCGACCGAAGTGGAGGAAGGACTCCAGCTCCTTCGGCAGCTCGGGTGGCCTGGACGCCCGCATGGTCAAGGTCATGCGTTCCTCGACCAGGGCGTGGCCGGTGTGGACGGCGTCCAGGGCGGCGGTGACGTCGTGGGCGGGCACCTCGGTGAGGAAGCCGACGTGGCCCAGGTCGACGCCGAGCACGCTGGCCGAGGTCTTCACGGCGATCCGTGCGCCGCGCAGGAACGTCCCGTCCCCGCCCAGGGTGACGACCAGGTCCGGGTCTCCGGCCGCGTGCGACTCGTCGCGGCCGGAGCGCCGGTGGTGGTCCGCCCAGACGTCGATGTCGGTGCACGGCAGGCCGTGCGCCGCGCACCAGGCCCGCACGGTCTGTGCGGCGTCCCTGGCGGCGGCACGGCCCTGGTGGACGACGAGTCCGACGCGGTGCACGGCCATCTACGTGTCCGAGCGGGCGCGGCTCGGCTGGACCCGCTTGGGCTCGCCCGGCATCTTCGGGTACTCGGGTGGGTACGGCATGTCGCCCAGGCCGCGCTCCTCCTCGTCCTGCCGGGCCAGCTCCAGAGCCGCCGTCAGGTCGAAGGCGTGGTCCTCCATGTCCGCGTGGACGTCGCCGAGTTCGGCGTAGCGGCGCGGCATGGTGACGATGTCGAACCGGTCGGGGCGGGCCGCGTCCAGCTCCTCCCAGCGCAGGGGTGCGGAGACGGGGGCGTTGGGGTGCGGGCGGACCGAGTACGCGGAGGCGATGGTGCGGTCGCGGGCGGTCTGGTTGAAGTCGACGAAGATCCGGCTGCCGCGCTCCTCCTTCCACCACGCGGTGGTGACCCTCTCGGGCATCCGGCGTTCCAGCTCCCGCCCGATGGCGATCACCGCGCGCCGTACCTCGACGAAGGTCCACTCCGGGCGGATCGGGACGAAGACGTGCAGGCCGCGACCGCCGGAGGTCTTCGGCCAACCGGTCAGGCCGAGTTCGCCGAGCACCTCGCGGAGCCGGTGCGCGGCGTGGACCGCGTCGGTGAAGTCGGTGCCCGGCTGCGGGTCGAGGTCGATACGGAGCTCGTCGGGGTGGTCGGTGTCGGAGCTGCGGACCGGCCACGGGTGGAAGGTGAGGCAGCCGCGGTTGACCGCCCAGAGCACGGCGGCCGGCTCGGTCGGGCACATCTCGTCCGCCGGCCGGCCGCTGGGGAAGGTCACCCGAGTGCTCGGAATCCAGTCGGGCAGGTCGCGCGGGACGCGCTTCTGGTAGAAGGCCTCGCCGCCGATGCCGTCGACGAAGCGCTGCAGCGTCGTCGGCCGGTCGCGGACCGCGCGCAGCGCGCCGTCCTGGACGGCCTCGAAGTAGCGGGCCACGTCCAGCTTGGTGTAGCCGGTCTCGGGGAAGTACACCTTGTCCGGGTGGGTCACGCGCACCGCGCGCCCGCCGATCTCGAGCTCCAGCGCGTCCGCCATGACGTCCACCGTAGGGCGGCCTTCGGGGCTGCGCCTGTCGGGAGTGCGCCTGTCGGGCGGAGCCGGGACTGCGGAGACCGGACCCAGGCAGCAGAATCGGCTCATGGACCTGCCCGTGATGCCGCCGGTCAAGCCGATGCTGGCCAAGTCCGTCAAGGCGATCCCGCCGGGGATGCTCTACGAGGCCAAGTGGGACGGCTTCCGTGCCATCGTCCACCGCGACGGGCCGGAGACGGTGATCGGCTCCCGCACCGGCAAGCCGCTGACGCGTTACTTCCCCGAGCTGGTCCGCGAGCTGGAACGGCAGCTGCCGCAGCGCTGCGTGCTGGACGGGGAGATCGTGCTGGTCCGCGGCGACCGGCTGGACTTCGACGCGCTGACGGAGCGGATCCATCCGGCGGCCTCCCGGGTCAAGCTGCTCTCGGAGCGGACGCCCGCCTCGTTCGTCGCGTTCGACCTGCTGGCGCTGGGGGACCGCAGCCTGCTGGACGCCCCGCAGCGCGAGCGCCGCGCCGAGCTGGAGCAGGTCCTCGCCGGGACCGAGCCACCGCTGCACCTCGCGCCCGCGACCCTGGACCAGGCGGAGGCGCAGCAGTGGTTCGAGCGGTACGAGGGCGCGGGCCTGGACGGCGTGGTGGCCAAGCCGCTGGACCTGCCCTACGCGCCGGACCAGCGGCAGATGTTCAAGATCAAGCACGAGCGCACCGCCGACTGCGTGGTGGCCGGCTACCGCGAGCACAAGAGCGGACCGGTGGTCGGCTCGCTGCTGCTCGGCCTGCACGACGCGGACGGGCGGCTGCAGCACGTCGGCGTCTGCGCCTCGTTCCCGATGAAGCGGCGCGCGGAGCTGGTCGAGGAGCTCGCGCCGCTGCGGATGGGGACGGCCGAGGGCCATCCGTGGGCCGCGTGGCAGGACGAGGACGCCCAGGCGAGCTCGCGGCTGCCGGGCGCGACCAGCCGCTGGACCGGCACCAAGGACCTGTCCTGGGTGCCGCTGCGGCCGGAGCGGGTGATCGAGGTCGGCTACGACCACATGCAGGGGGACCGGTTCCGGCACACCACGCAGTTCAAGCGGTGGCGTCCGGACCGGTCCCCGGAGAGCTGCGACTACACCCAGTTGGACGAGCCGGTCGGCTACGACCTCAGCGCGATCCTGGGGTAGCGAGGGTAGCGAGCGATCCTCACGTGGCGACAGGCTCCGCCACGGCGTTCGGGACGGCGTCCGTCGCAACGTCCGCGGGCGCGGCCAGAACGCCCCCCGGAGCCGCAGCACGCGGGCGGTAGGCGAGGGCCAGCCCGGCGAGAACGGTGCCGATCAGGCCGGCCACGACGAAGCCCCAGACGGGGGACGAGTGGTCGATGACCGAGCCCGCCAGCGGCGCGCCCAGCGAGCCGCCCAGCGTCAGCGCGGAGCCCTGCAGGCCCATGGCCTGACCGCGTGCCGACTCCGGGACCGACCGGCTGATGGCCTCGGCCGTCGACGCGATCGTGGGCGCGCAGACCAGGCCCGCTGGCAGCAGCGCCAGCGCGGCCCAGGTCCAGCCGTGGGCGGCGACGACACCGATCGGGACGGTGCCCAGACCCAGCATCAGCATCAGCACCGGCAGCCGCAGCGGCTTGGCCGTCGTCCCGTGCCAGAAGCCGCCGATCAGGGAGGCGGTGCACCAGGCGATGATGGTCACGCCCGCCCACTGGGTCTGCCCGACCGCACGCAGCGACGCCACCACGGAGACCTCGGTGCCGGAGAGCACCAGGTTGGCCGACATGCAGACGGCCAGCGTCAGCAGTAGCCCCGGGTGCAGCCAGAACGGGCGTCCGCCCTTGACGGTCTCGGTGGCTGTCGACGCCGCCTCGGCGCCGGGCAGGCCCGGGGTGAGGATGCGGCCGAGCGGCCAGAGCGCGGCGGCGCCGGCCAGCGTCAGCACGCCGATGGCCAGCATGGCCGGCTCGGCCCGGTGCAGGCCGGTGACCACGAGGACGGCGACGGCGGGGCCGATCATGTAGGCGACCTCGACGATCATCGAGTCCAGCGCGAACGCCTGCCGCCGCTGCCCGCCCGGAACGTGCACCGAGACGGCCTGCCGGATCGCCGGGAAGACCGGCACCGCGACCAGCCCGCCGACCAGGGTGGCCGGGAGCAGCGCGTCGTACGGGAGGAACGGTGCGGCCAGCCAGAAGACGCTCTCGGCCAGCCCGGTGACCACCAGCACCGGCCGCACCCCGTGCCGGTCCACCATCCGGCCCAGCACCGGGCTGCCCGCCGCCACGCCTATGGTCAGCGCCATCGCGGCCAGGCCTGCGGCGCCGTAGCCGCGGTGCAGGTCGAGCACGATGTGCAGGGTCAGCAGCATCCCTTTGGCCGTCGACGGGACGCGTGCCAGCAGGGCGACGGCGAACAGCGACCTGGTGCCGGGTATGCGCAAGACGGAGCGGTAAGGACTGAACAGACGGTGCATGGGTTTCCTCCGGCGTGATCATCGCAGATCCGCGGGTTTCGCTGTCCGGAATTTCCGGCGGCCTGCCGGTGCCGGGGAGGTGCCGGGCCGGGTCTGCGCGCCCGCTTTCTGCCGAGGAAACGTTTCCGCTGGTCAGAAGGGGTGCTTTCGAAACATAAAAGCGTCCGTGTTTGTCAGCTGTACGGGGGGCAAAAGCAGCCGTACTGTGATTTTCGTGACGTCCTGTGCGACGTCCTGATCGAGCCTCTTGGAAGGAGCACGGTCATGAGCAACGAAACCCCCACCGCGTCATCCGGCTCGTCGTCCAGCCCGCTGACGACGAACACCCCCGCGCCCGCGTACGCCGATCCGGCGCCGCTCGGGCTGGCCGGCTTCGCGCTGACCACCCTGGTGCTGTCGTTCGTCAACGCCAACATCATCAAGGAGACCGGCGCGATCCTCGTCGTGCTGGGCCTGGCCGCGTTCTACGGCGGTCTGGCGCAGTTCGTGGCCGGCATCCTCGAATGGCGGCGGGGCAACACCTTCGGCCTGATGGCCTTCTGCTCGTACGGCGCGTTCTGGCTGTCCTACTGGTGGATCATCACCCATGTCACCCTGCGCACCGGAGACGTCCACCAGGCGATCGGTCTCTACCTGATCGGCTGGTGCATCATCAGCGCCTACCTGACCCTCGCCGCGTTGCGCACCAACCTCGCGGTGGTCGTCGTCCTCGCGCTGCTGACGCTGGCCTTCCTCTTCCTGGGCATCGGCTACTTCCAGAACGGCGTGCCCGTGCCGGACACGATGATCAAGGTGGGCGGGTGGATCGGCATCTTCACGGCCGCCGCCGCGTTCTACGCATCCGCCGCGACCGTCGTGAACGCCCAGCACAAGCGCACCGTGCTGCCCATCCCGCCGTTGGAGCGCTGACACCCGGTCGCCCCGACGAGCTCGTCGTCGCCAAGAGTCCGTCGTCCCAAGGAGGAACTCACCATGGCTGCGGAAGAGGCAGCAAAGGGGACAGCGCAAGGGGCGGCGCAGGAGACGCTGTCCAACCTGCTCCACGAGGGGCGGCGGTTCCAGCCGCCCGCTGCGCTCGCCGAGGCCGCCAACGTCCGCGCGGACGCCTACCAGGCCGCCCGCGCGGACCGGCTCGCCTTCTGGGCGGAGCAGGCCCGACGGCTGCACTGGGACCAGGAGTGGACCGAGGTCCTCGACTGGAGCGGCGCGCCCTTCGCCCGCTGGTTCGTCGGGGGACGGCTCAACGTCGCCTACAACTGCGTCGACCGGCACGTCGAGGCGGGCCACGGAGACCAGGTGGCCTTCCACTTCGAGGGCGAGCCCGGCGACCGACGCTCCGTCACCTACGCGGAACTCCAGCGCGAGGTGTCCAAGGCGGCCAACGCGCTGACCGAACTCGGCGTCCGGGCGGGGGACCGGGTCGCCATCTACATGCCGATGATCCCGGAGACGGTCGTCGCGATGCTGGCCTGCGCCCGCATCGGTGCGCCGCACTCGGTGGTCTTCGCGGCGTTCTCGCCGAGCGCGCTGCGCTCGCGGATCGACGACGCCCGGGCCAAGGTGCTGATCACCGCGGACGGGTACAACCGCCGCGGCGCGTTGGTGCCGCTCAAGCCGAACGCCGACGAGGCAGTCGGCGCGGGCGGGGCCGGCGAGTCCAGCGGCGTCGCCGGCAGCATCGAGCACGTGATCGTGGTCCGCCGCACCGGCCAGGAGGTGCCCTGGACCGAGGGCCGCGACCTGTGGTGGGACGAGCTGATGGAGCGTCAGTCCGACCGGCACACCCCGGAGTCGTTCGACTCCGAGCACCCGCTCTTCATCCTCTACACCTCCGGCACCACGGGGAAGCCGAAGGGCATCCTGCACACCACCGGCGGGTACCTGACCCAGGTCGCCTTCACCCACAACGCCGTCTTCGATCTCAAGCCGGACACCGACGTCTTCTGGTGCACGGCGGACGTGGGCTGGGTGACCGGCCACTCCTACATCGTCTACGGGCCGTTGGCCAACCGGGCCACCAGCGTGCTCTACGAGGGCACCCCGGACACCCCGGACAAGGGCCGGTTCTGGGAGAACGTCGACCGCTACGGCGTGACGCTCATCTACACCGCGCCCACCGCCATCCGCACCTTCATGAAGTGGGGCGACGAGATCCCGGCCCGGTTCGACCTCTCCTCGCTGCGGGTGCTCGGCTCCGTCGGCGAGCCGATCAACCCCGAGGCGTGGATCTGGTACCGGGAGAACATCGGCCGCGACCGCTGCCCGATCGTCGACACCTGGTGGCAGACCGAGACCGGGGCGATGATGATCAGCCCACTGCCGGGCGTCACCGCCACCAAGCCGGGTTCGGCGATGACCCCGCTGCCGGGGATCTCCGCCGAGGTGGTGGACATCGACGGCAAGCCGGTGCCCAACGGCAGCGGCGGACTGCTGGTGATCGACCAGCCGTGGCCGTCGATGCTGCGCGGCATCTGGGGCGACGACGAGCGGTTCCGGGAGACGTACTGGGCGCGCTTCGCCGACCAGGGCTACTACTTCGCGGGCGACGGTGCCAAGAAGGACGAGGACGGCGACATCTGGCTGCTGGGCCGGGTCGACGACATCATGCTCGTCTCCGGGCACAACATCTCGACCACCGAGGTCGAGTCGGCGCTGGTCTCCCACCCGGCGGTGGCCGAGGCCGCAGTGGTCGGCGCGGCGGACGAGACGACGGGCCAGCGCATTGTCGCCTTCGTCATCCTGCGCGGCGGGAACGAGGAGGTCCCCACGCTCGTCGAGACGCTCCAGGCGCATGTCGCCAAGGAGATCGGGCCGATCGCCAAGCCGCGGCAGATCCAGGTGGTTCAGGAGCTGCCCAAGACCCGGTCCGGCAAGATCATGCGACGGCTGCTGAAGGACGTCGCCGAGGACCGCGCCCTCGGGGACACCACGACGCTCACCGACGCGTCGGTGATGGACCTGATCGCGGCCAAGCTCCCGCACGCGGCGGAATAGGAGCTCTCAGGAGACGGTGATGTGGGTGTCCATGCCGAGGGCCTTGTGGCCGTCGACCGGGCACCAGAGTTCGTAGCTGCCCGGCTTCAGGGTGACCGAGAGGTCGGCCTTGCCGCCGGGCGAAAGGATCGGCGTCTGGTGCGTCGGGACGCCGGGACCGGAGATCGCCAGCGCGTGCGAGACGGTCCCGGCGTTCTGGGCGACGAAGGTGTAGGCGCCGGGCTTGAACGCCGTGGTGGAGAGGGTGAGTTTGAACTCGGTCTCCTTCACCGTGACGTTCGTGCCTGTGCCTGTGCTCGCGATCGCGCTCGTGGCAGCGGTCGACGCGGGCGGGGAGGTGGACGCTGACGTCGAGCCGCTCGAAGAGCATCCAGCGGTGAGCGCGGCGAGAGAGACGGCCACGACGAGGGAGCGTTTCACAATCGCCTGCTTTCGACGGCACGGGTTTCGACGGCACGGGCGGGGCTTCCCTCGACGCTAGCGGCGCGGAGCGGAGGGCGGGAGGCGGCGCGCGCGGGAGTCGCGAGGTTAATTCGGTTGCGCCGCCGGCGCCGCTCGTTACGATGGCTGACGTTCCTGCAGATGTGAGTGAGTGAGTACGGCGAGGAGGTGCGTAGCAGTGGTTGTCGCCTTCGTGCGGCGCGCCTTCGTATGCGCGCCAGACGCCTTCCCTCGTCACCCGCTCGCCGGCTGAATCCGCGTCACTTCCATGCGCTCCGGCGGGCCCTCCAGCAGGAGACCTTTCCGTGCGCAAGCGCTTTGCCGACAGCGACGACCACTCCTTCGTGCGTATGTCCCGCCGCGGCCGTGACCGCGACGCCGAGTACGCGATCGCCTACGACTTCCCTCACGACTGGCTGCCGGGTGCGGACGATGAGTCTGCGTCCGACGAGTCCGGCACATTCGCCGTGTCCGCCACGTCCGCCGAGCTGCCGCCCGAGGGCGACCGCTGGTCGACCTGGGACCGGTCCACGCCCACCGAGAAGGGCCCCGAGCCGCGCCCTGACTGGGTGGTCACCGAACTCGCGGCCGTGGACACGGAGTTCGGCATTCTCAAGACCGGCAAGGAGGCTGACGTCTTCCTCCTCGAACGCGGCGTCCCCGGGACCGACTGCCGCACCCTGATGGCCGCCAAGCGCTACCGCGACGGCCGGCACCGCCTCTTCCACCGCGACTCCGGCTATCTGGAGGGCCGCGCGCACAAGGAGTCCCGGGTCAGCCGGGCCATGTCCAAGCGCACCGAGTTCGGCAAGCAGGCCATCGCCGGGCAGTGGGCGGCAGCCGAGTTCGCCGCGCTGTCGCGGCTCTGGCAGGCCGGTGCGGCCGTGCCGTACCCGGTGCAGATCATGGGCACGGAGATCCTGATGGAGTTCATCGGCGATGCCGAAGGCGCCGCCGCCCCGCGGCTCGCCCAGGTGCGGCCGGAGGAGGCCGACCTCGACGACCTCTGGGAGCAGCTCGGGCACAGCCTCTCGCTGCTCGCCCGGGACGGCTACGCGCACGGGGACCTCAGCGCCTACAACATCCTGGTGCACGAGGGCCGGTTGGTGATCATCGACGTGCCCCAGATCGTCGACGTCATCGCCAACCCGCGCGGACGCGCCTTCCTGGAGCGCGACGTGCGCAACGTCGGGGCCTGGTTCACCGCGCGCGGCCTGCCGGAGCGGCGGGTGGAGGAGCTGGCGGAGTCGCTGGCCTTTGACGCCCGGCTGGACTGACAGGCCGTCACCTCGCGGGCTCAGTCTCGCGGGTGCTCAGGCTCGCCGGTGCTTGACGGGCAGCGAGGCCGGGCCGCGCAGGATGAGGTTGTCCCGGTAGGGCACCTCGTCCGTCGCGAGCTCCGGCTCGCGCACCCGTCGGGCGAAGGCGGCGAGCGCGATCTGACCCTCCATCCGGGCCAGTGCCGCGCCCAGGCAGAAGTGGATGCCGAGGCCGAAGGCGAGGTGGCGGTCGGTCGCGTCCGCGCGGGCGAAGTCGAGGCGGTCGGGGTCGGCGTAGGCCTCGGGGTCGCGGTTGGCCGCGCCGATCACCAGCAGGATCTGCTCGCCCGCCGCGATCGGGGTGCCCTCGACGTCGGCGTCCTCCAGTGCCGTGCGCATGGTCAGTTGGACCGGCGGGTCGAAGCGGAGCAACTCCTCCACCACGGCGGGAGCGGCCTCCGGATGGGCGCGGAACCAGGCCAGCTGCTCCGGCTCGCGCAGCAGCGCCAGCGTGCCGTTGGCGATCAGGTTGACCGTGGTCTCGTGCCCGGCGATGAGCAGCAGGATGCAGGTGGCGATCAGCTCTGCCTCGGAGAGCACCTCGCCCTCGTCGCAGACCGCGACCAGGGCGCTGAGCAGGTCGTCGGTCGACCGAACACGGCGCTGCGCGGCCAGTTCGCGGAAGTACGCCTCGAACTGCTCACGGACGCTGTCGATCTCGGCCAGCGCGTCCGGCGGCAGCAGGTACTCCGGCCCCAGCGCGCGGGCCAGGGTGTCGGACCAGGCGGTGAACCGGTCGCGGTCCTGCGTCGGCACGCCCAGCAGCTCGCTGATCACGATCACCGGCAGCGGGTGGGCGAACGTCGCGACCAGGTCGAACTCGTCGTGCCGCAGCGCCTCGTCGAGCAGCTGTTCCGCCAACTCCTCGATGCGCGGGCGCAGGCCCTCGATCAGCCGCGGCGTGAACGCCTTGGCGGCCAGGCGGCGCAGGCGGGTGTGGTCCGGCGGATTGAGCGCGAGGAAGGAGCGGGTACGGCCGTCGTCCGGCAGTTCGGCACGTCCGAAGCGCGGGTCGCGCAGCACCTGTGCGCATACGCGGTAGGAGGGCGAGATCCACGCGCCGAACGCGGTCCGGCGCAGCCGACCGGCGGCGTGCAGGCGCGCGTAGCCGGGGTAGGGGTCCGCGCGGAACCGGGGGTCGAAGAGCGAGAAGTCCGTGCCGGCGTCGGCGTGTTCTGTGGCGGGGTGTTTTGCGGCGGGGCGTTCTGCGTCGGTGTGCTCGGTCGCGTGCGCCATGGCGGATCCTCGGGGTGGACGGCAGGACAGGCTCATCCTGCCCCCGGACCCGCGAACTGTCTGCAGAGCCCGGAAGATTACCAGCTCAGCCTGGTGGCCGTGAGGAGTTCGGGCGAGATTGCGGTCCTTCGCCGAGGCGGCTGCGACTGTGAAGATCGTGTCGCTGGAACAGTCCCTGGTGGCGCCACTCTTCATCCCCGTCCCGCATTCCCGTCCCGCGCCGCGCGGAGGCCCGTCATGAGGTTCTGCCCGCCCTGTCATCGCTATCTCAACGGCGCGTTCTCCTGCGCGGGCTGCGGCGCCGATGCCCGGACCCTGCCCGAGGTGCCGACGCCGGTCGAGCCACCGCGGCCGAGGGTGACGATGCGCCCGCTCCCGTCCCGCCCGGACGCGTCGGTGTTCCGGGCCGGACGCCCGCGCGTCCCGATCAGCCACGCGCGACGGCCGGTGCGGCAGGCGGGTGCGCGGAAGGTCGCCCCCGCGCTGCTGGCGGCCGGGCTCGGATTCGCCGTGATGAGCGCCGTCGCCGGAGCCGGGGCCGGCACCGGGCAGGCGAGTGCGGCCGGGGGTTCGTTGCCCTCCTCGTCGGGCCCGTTGGTCGGCCTGCCCCCGAACGTCGACGCGCCGCAGAACCCGACCGTCGGCGGCTACGGAACCGCCCCCGGCCTGACGGCCACTCAGACCCCCAACGCCGCACCGGTGGCAGCCGTCGCCGACGCGACGCCGGACGACACACCGTCCGGCGTGCCGACCAGCCTGCTCACCGGCTCGCCGACACCTGCCCTGCCCACCGGCGCCGTGCCCACCGGCGCGGGCGGGAGCAACCCGACGCCCCTGCCGTCGCGCGCCCCGACGCCTGGCCGACCGACGCCCGCGCCGACCGGCCCCGCCAGCCCGACCTACATCCCCGGCCTGCCGAGCCAGCTGCCCACGCCCGGCGTCACCGTTCCGCTCGGGTCCACCGGGACCCCCGGCCCCGCGTGCGCGATCCAGCTGCTGATCATCTGCCTGGGCTAGGGCCTGTCTGACAATTCCCGTCGGATCAGCCCGGGTCGGCTGGCGCGGTCAGCTGCAAGGCGGAGGATCGCCCTCGTGCTGGGCCGTACTTGGGCGATTCGACAACGCAGCGTGGGGGCACCCCCTAGCCGAAGGCCGGGGGAGGCCGTGCCAGGCGGGTCGGGCCCGGCGGGAATTGTCAGACAGGGCCTAGGGCCTGTCCGGCTTGCGGACAGCTCGACGATTCGACATCCGGTCGGAAGTACGGAAGCTGTACGCCGACGCGTGTCGTGGCCGGAGGGACTGACGGAGCGGACGGGCCGGGTGGAAGATGGGACCGTCAGTATCGTCAGTATCGGAACCATCACGTTCCGACGATCGCGAGGGGACGGAAGCGCATGCCGCTGAACGGTGAGTACGAGCCGAGCCCGACCGAATGGGTGCGCAACCAGGTCGAGGAGATCGAGTCCTCGGGCGGGGCGAAGGGCATGTCCATGCGTGGGATGTCGGTGATCCTGCTGACCTCGCGCGGTGTGAAGAGCGGCAAGCTCAGGAAGACCCCGCTGATGCGGGTCGAGCACGACGGCAGCTACGCTGTGGTCGCCTCCCAGGGCGGTGCGCCGAAGCACCCGGTCTGGTACTGGAACCTGAAGGCCGACCCGCACGTCGAGCTCCGGGACGCCACGGTCGTCCAGGACATGACGGCCCGTGAGGTCACCGGCGAGGAGAAGGCGCAGTGGTGGGAGCGGGCCGTCGCGGCGTTCCCGGACTACGCCGACTACCAGCTCAAGACGGACCGTCAGATCCCGGTCTTCGTCCTGGAGCCGACCGCAGCGCCGCACTAGCGGCGGCTGGAACCGAGAGCGAAGGACCGGAGGAGCGGGAGCGTCGTGTCGCTGACCGGCAGCGGGGTGCTGATCCTCGGGATGGTGCTGACCGTGCTCTCGGTCGTGGGAACCGTCTGGATCTGGCCCCGCCTCGCCCGGCGTCGCTGGTGGGCGCTCCTGGGCCGGATCGGGACGATCGTGGTGACGCAGGTGCTCCTGCTCTGCACGCTCGGGATCTGGATCAACGACTCCTTCTCGTTCTACGGCAGTTGGTCCGATCTGCTGGGCATCGGGGCGAAGGGCCCGGTCACGGTGGGGTCTGGTCCGTCGGGCACGTCGGGGCACTCCGGCTCCGGTCCGCACGGACCGGCCGGGGCGCAGGTGCAGGTGCTGGGCCCGGTCACCGTCGCCTCGGCGGGTATCGGTCTGCTCGACCCCGCCAAGGTGGGCAAGCTGGAGCGGGTCCGCATCCCCGGCACGGTCACCGGTCTGACCACCGACGGCTATGTCTACCTGCCGCCGCAGTACTTCCAACCCGCCTACGCCAAGGACCGGTTCCCGGCGCTGGTGGCCATGACCGGGTTCCCCGGCGAGGCCACCAACCTGGTGACCAAGCTCCAGTACCCCTCGATCGAGCTGCAGCTGATCCAGCAGGGGAGGATCAAGCCGATGATCCAGGTGCTGATGCAGCCGTCACCGTCCATGCCCAGGGACAGCGAGTGCGAGGACATCCCGAACGGCCCGCAGGCGGAGACCTACTTCACCGCTGACGTGCCGTTGGACGTGGAGAACTCGTACCGGGTCCGCACCGACGGTCGTGGCTTCAGCGCGATGGGTGACTCGACCGGCGGTTACTGCGCGCTCAAGCTCGCGATGCGCAACCCCGCCCTCTACGCCACCGCGGCCTCCCTCTCCGGCTACTTCAAGGCGGCCGAGGACGTGACCACCGGCGACCTCTTCGGCGGCAGCCAACTGCGGCGCAACGAGGCCGACCTGAGCTGGCGGATGCAGAACCTGCCCGCGCCGCCGGTGGCGCTGATGCTGGCCAGCAGCAAGCAGGACGGCGACACCTACGCGCTCGCCCGGTCCTTCGCCGCGCTGGTGCGCCCGCCGACCACGGTCGCCGAGGCGACAGTCGACACCGGCGGGCACAACTTCACCACCTGGGTCCGGCTGCTCCCGGCGTGCCTGACCTACCTGAGCGACCATCTCCCGGCGCCTGCGCCGTGACCTCACCGGGCCGGCTCAGAGCTTTCAGAGCCTTTAGAGTTTGTAGCCGATCGTCCTGAGCAGCTGCTTGCGCGCGGCGACGTCGGTCTCGGTCTCCTCACCGAGCGGCGGCTCGCCGTCGACCACGCCCACGATGCCGCGGCCCTGCCCGGTCACCGCGACCAGTACCTGGACCGGGTTGGCGGTCGCGCAGTAGAGGCTGCAGACCTCCGGCACGGCCTTGATCGCGTTGAGCACGTTGACCGGGTAGCCCTCGCGGAGCAGCAGGACGAAGCAGTGCCCGGCCCCGATCGCCGTCGCGTTGGCGACGGCCAGCGCGGTCAGCTCGGCGTCGTTGCCGGAACGGCGGACCAGGCGTGGGCCGGAGGCCTCGCAGAAGGCCAGACCGAAGCGCAGGTGCGGACTGATGCCGACCAGCGCCTCGTGCAGGTCTTCGACGGTCTTGATGAAGTGGGACTGGCCGATGACGACGTTGAGGTCGTCCGGCTTGTCCACGCCGACCACCTCGATGCCGACCGCTTCGCTCGATGCCACGCTGTGGGCCCGCCTCTCCTGCCGCGGAAACGTCCCTCGACGACTCCAGCCTGCGGGCCGTGAGTTCCCGGCGCACCTCGGAAGTCCGAACCCCGCCGGGCCCCGGACGCTATGCTTGCCCCATGCATCGTTCTTCGTGCGTGCGTACGACATCGCTGGGTTGGTGGCGCTCCTTCTAGGAGCGGCCGACCCTCACGCACGCATGCCCAGTACGCATGCCAGGGCCGTCCGTCTGGACGGCCCTTCGGTTTCCCCGGTCCCGGTTTCCCAGGCGCGGGTGGCCCGCCGTCCTACGGCCCCTGCCATCCGCACCGCCCAGCGACACCACCGGGAGAAACCATGACCAGCACCGCCACCGCCACCCGCGTGCTCACCGGCGACCGTCCCACCGGTCGGCTGCACCTGGGGCACTACTTCGGCACCTTGCGCAATCGCGTCGCGCTCCAGCGGCAGGGCGCGGACCTCTTCGTCGTGATCGCGGACTACCAGGTGATCACCGATCGCGACGTCGCCGAGGACCTGCCCGGCCATGTCGAGGAGCTGGTCCTCGACTACCTCGCCGTCGGCATCGACCCCGAGCGCGCCACGATCTTCACGCACAGTGCCGTCCCGGCCCTCAACCAGCTGCTGCTGCCGTTCCTCAGCCTGGTCTCCGTCGCGGAACTGCGCCGCAACCCGACGGTCAAGGACGAGATCGCCCACTCGCGCCAACATGCCGTCAGCGGACTGATGTTCACCTATCCCGTGCACCAGGCGGCCGACATCCTCTTCTGCAAGGCGTCCGTTGTTCCGGTCGGGCAGGACCAGCTGCCACATCTGGAGGTCACCCGGACCGTGGCACGGCGCTTCAACGAGCGCTACGCCTCTGCCGCAGAGCCCGTCTTTCCCGAGCCGGAGGCGCAGCTCTCCGCCGCGCCGCTGCTGCTGGGGACCGACGGCACCAAGATGAGCAAGAGCCGGGGCAACGCGGTCTCGCTGGCGGCGACCGCGGACGAGACGGCCAAGCTGATCCGCGGTGCGGTCACCGACGCCGACCGTCGGATCAGCTACGACCCCGTCGGCCGCCCTGCGGTCTCGTCCCTGGTGCTGCTGGCCGCGCTCTGCGAGGACGTCGATCCGCACCAGGTCGCCGAGGAGATCGGCGACGGCGGCGCGGCGGCGCTGAAGCGGCGGGTCACCGACGCCGTCAACGGCCACCTCGCCCCGATCCGGGCGCGCCGTGCCGAGCTCGCCCGGGACCGTGACGCCGTGCGGGAGGTGCTGCGGCGCGGCAACGCGCGCGCCAACGCCGTGGCCGACGCCACGCTGGACGAAGTCCGCTCGGCGATGAACGCCCGGTACTGACGCCGCCTCGGCCGGCCGGCCGACGCGCCGAGACGGTTCCCCCACATGGCCGTCCGGGGTGGTTCGCCCGGCTGGGTGGCGGAGACTCTGGTGGGAGCGTTCGTCTGCGGAACCCCGGAAACCCTCCGAGCTCGGGACGGGCGTTTCCGCAGGGACGCTGCGGAATCACTGCACACACTGGAGTAGTACCGTGGCACGCGCTCTCTCGCTCACCCCGTCGTCCAACGCCCAGACCACCACCGGCCAGACCTCCAGCGGCCAGACCTCCGCCGACGTCGTCACCGCCCCTCCCGGGCACGACTGGGCCGCCTCGCTGGTCCACACCGCTGTTGCGAACCGGCCGGTGGAGGAGGTGGCACAGCTCTTCGCGATCCTCGACTCCGCGGGTGAGATGGGCTCACCGAGCCCGGCCTGCGCGATCGCCGCAGGCCGCCCGTTGGAGGACGTGTCGCGACTACTTGCGTCACTCGACGGCGCTCAACAGGCGAGAGGACACGAGATCCTGTGTGCGGCGGTGGTCCACCGGCCGATAGCGGATGTCGCGTTCCTGGTCGGCTCACTGGCGGACGGGCCCGCCGTCGCCGCCGTGGAGAGCGCGCTGCGCATCGCCGCCGTGCACCGGCCGCTGGACGACGTGGTCGCCCTGGCCCGCGCGCTCACTGTTGACAAGGCCATGATCGACAAGCCCCAGGCTGACCAGTCCCCGGTCGACAGGTCCGCGATCGAGAAGGGCAAGGGCGAGGGGAAGGCCAAGGCCGACAACGGTGCGGTGAAGCCCGTGACTGCGCCGGAGGACAGCGGCCGACGCGGTTTCCTCGGCGGCAAGCGCGGCTGACGCGCACTCCGGAGTCCGGAGCTGCGGCCCGGGCGCGGCCGGTCGGACGGACCTAGACTCGCTCCATGGCGACCTGGGACGACGTCCGCCGGATCGCGCTCGGGCTGCCCGGCACCAGCGAGCGCCCCTCGCGCGACCATGCGCACTGGTGGGTCGGGGACAAGGGGTTCGTCTGGGAGCGCCCGCTGCGCTCCACCGACCTGGCCGCGCTCGGCGCGGCGGCGCCGGAAGGGCCGGTCCTGGGCGTCCGGGTGCCCGATCTCGGCGTCAAGACGGCGCTGGTCGAGCAGGGCGGCGACGTCTACTTCACCACCCCGCACTTCGACGGCTACCCGGCGGTCCTGGTCCAGCTCGACCACATCGACGTCCAGGAGCTGACGGAACTGATCACCGAGGCCTGGCTGGACCGCGCGCCGAAGAAGCTGGTCAAGGAGTACCTGGCCGCGGACTGAGCCGCCGCGGACTGAGCCGGGGGTCGATCAGCAGTCAGATCCCGGCAGCCGGAGCATCTGTGGAACTCATCTGTGGAACTCTGGGGCCGAGAAAGATCGACTCGGCCGCGGAGGTACGCGATGCAGGACGCGACGCAGGACGCGAAGCAGCAGGTCACAGTGGTCACCGGCGGAAGCCGTGGCATCGGCGCGGCGATCTGCGAACGGCTCGCCGTCGACGGTCACGACATCGTCGTCGGTTACCGCTCCGACCGGGCCGCCGCCGAGAAGGTCGCCGACGCCGTCCGCGGCGCGGGACGCCGCGCGCTGACCGTCGCGGTCGACACCGGGGACGAGGCCGCCGTCGACGCGCTCTTCGACGCCGCCGCCCGGGAACTCGGCCCGGTGACGGGGCTGGTCAACAACGCGGGCGAAAGCGGGCCGAACGGCCGTCTGGCCGACGCCGACGTGGACGGCCTGCGCCGCGCGCTGGACACCAACGTCCTCGGCTACCTGCTCTGCGCCCGCCGGGCGATCCGGGACATGACCGCGAACGGCGGCGGCGCGATCGTCAACATCTCCTCGGCCGCGGCTACCCTCGGCAGCCCCGGCCAGTACGTCCACTACGCGGCGTCGAAGGCGGCCGTGGACGCGATGACGATCGGGCTGGCCAAGGAGGTCGCGCAGGACGGCATCCGCGTCAACTGCGTTGCTCCGGGCGTTATTTGGACCGAGTTCCACGCCGATCCGGAGCGTCCCGCCAAGCTGGCGTCCACCATCCCGATGGGGCGCTCGGGCGATCCGGCCGAGATCGCGGGCGCGGTCTCCTGGTTGATGTCGGCCGACGCCTCCTTCACCACGGGCGCGGTGCTGCGCGTCGCCGGAGGGATGTAGCTGCGGGATGTAGTGCGGGCGGGAGCGGCTTACGGTGGGGAACGGGGCCAGTCGACCGAGGCGGTGCCGGGATGGAGCAGGAGCGGGCGGAGCGGTTGGTGGCCGCGTTGCGGGCACGCGGAGTGATGGCCCACCTCGCCGACCTCGGCGTGTACGAGTACGCGGTGCGCGTGCTGCTCCCCGACGACGAAGGCGAGGCGATCTGGGACAGCAGCGACGCGCTGGGCCTGGAGGCCGAGGTGCTGCAGGACGGCGTGCTCATGGGCTTGGTCCCGCACGTCCCCGGCTCGGAGGACATGAGCGAGGACCAGCTGATCGAGGTGATCGCCACCACCGAGTACGAGCGCGAGGGCCTGTACCCGCCGAAGGACGCCGCAGGCCGGCCGGTCGCGCCGCCGAGGTCGGCGGCGTCGAACGCGGAGGCGTCGAATGGAGCCCCGTCGAACGCGGACGCGCCCAGTGCGGAGGGGTTGACCGACGGGCCGGTCTCGCACCGGGGGCCGAAGCGGCACTGGTGGTCGCGCGGGTCGGGCGGGTCGGGTTCCTGAGCGCTCGGCGCCCGTTCCGTGTCCGGGCGGTCAGCCCTTGCCGAGCGTGCGCACGGGTGCGCCGTCGAGGAAGGCGGCGATGTCCTCGACTCCCTCGGTGAAGAAGCGCGTGTAGTTCCGCTCGGTCACGTAGCCGATGTGCGGCGTCGCCAGCAGGTTGGGCAGCGTGCGGAAGGGGTGGTCCGCCGGGAGCGGCTCGATGTCGAACACGTCGACGGCCGCGCCCGCGATCCAGCCCTCGCGGAGCGCCCGGGCCAGCGCGTCCTGGTGGACGACGGCCGCGCGCGAGGTGTTGACCAGGTAGGCGGTGGGGCGCATCCGCCGCAGCTCGGGCGCGCCGACAAGGCCGCGGGTCCGCTCGCTCAGCACCAGATGGACGGAGAGGAAGTCGCTGGTCTCCAGCAGCTCCTCCTTGCTCGCGGCAAGCGCGACGCCCTCCGCGCCGGCCCGTTCCGCGGTGAGGTTCTGGCTCCAGGCGGAGACCTCCATACCGAACGCCTGCCCCACCTTGGCCACCCGCGAGCCGATCCTGCCGAGCCCGAGCAGGCCGAGCCGTCGGCCGTACAGGTCCGTGCCGACCGTCTGCTGCCACGGACCGCCCGACCGCAGGGCGTCGTTCTCCGTCGTGACCTGCCGGGCCAGGCCCAGCAGCAGCGCCCAGGTGAGCTCGGCCGGGGGTTCTGCGGAGCCGGCCGTCCCGCAGACGGTGACGCCGTGCCGCGCCGCCGCGTCGAGGTCGACCGAGGCGTTGTGCATCCCGGAGGTGACCAGCAACCGCAGCCGGGGCAGGCGCGCGAACAGCTCCGCGTCGAACGGCGTGCGCTCGCGCATGATGAAGACGATCTCGCAGTCGTCTACGGCCTTGACCAGCTCCTCGCGGTCGCTGATGTGCCGACGCACCGTCCGCACCTCGACCCGGTCCGTGACGGGGGACCAGTCGGCAGCGGTCAGTGCGACGTTCTGGTAGTCGTCGAGGACGGCACAGCGCAGCTTCTCCATGATCCTGAGCCTAGCCGCGCGGCTGCCCCGTCCCCTGGAGGGTGGCTCACTTCGTGTAGGTGACCGTGAAGTCGGCGTTGCTGCTGTTGGCGATCGGGGTGACCGTCACCGTGCCGTGGGCGCCCGCCAGCCTGCCGGTGCCGCTGGTGATCGGGAAGGTCATCGGGGCGTTGGAGTTCTGGCTGGTCGCCAGGTTCTGCGTGGAGTTGTCGGAGATCAGCATCGACCCGTCCGCCATGGCGATCTGGGCCGAGCAGGTGGCGGTGGCCGGAGCCTTGGTGATCAGGCAGTAGAGGTGGTCGGTGCCGACCGCGGTGGAGCCGTGCGAGGTGTGGTTGCCGAGGTAGTCGGTGTCCGTGGACACCACGTAGCTGCCGAGCGTGGGCGCGGTGCTCGGGTTGGTCACCACCGTCCCGTCGGGCGCGTACAGGTTGGACATCTCCGCGACGCTGTAGAGGCGCAGGGTGGTGGTGGTCGTGCCGGACCCGCTCCCGCTGGACGAGGGCGCGGGCATCGGGCTGGACGACGTGGAACCGGACGACGTCGAGCTGGACGGCATGGAACTGGACGGCATGGAACTGGACGACATCGAGGTGGACGACATCGAACTGGACGACGGGTAGGCAGAGGCGGAGCTGGAGGCGTTGGGCGTCGAGGACGCGCTTCCGGCCGCGAGTACGAAGGCGCCTGCGGCGAGCGCGGCTGCTGTTGCCGCGTAGCGGGGGTAACGCGAGTGGCTTCTCATCGGGTCCTCCCAGATGGACGGGCAGACCCCTCGCACCATTCTCCCGCGCCCGCCCCCGGCCCGCCCGCCGCGCGTCGGACGGCGCACGTCAGTCCGGGCCGGGCTGGGCAGGCGGGCGCTACGCCGCGAACGGTGTCGCGTGGTCCCAGAGGCGGGCGAACGACTCCGCCAACTCCTCGACGGCGGGCGGGAGATCGATCAACAGCACCGGGCCGCCGGCCGTCGCCGGGTCCGCGGCGGGGAGCGTCAGCAGGGCGCGGGCGCTGTCGGTGAGGATCATCCGGGTCTCCACGCTGTCGGTGACCCGTGCCTCCTCGCCTGCGGCGACGTAGGCGGCGGCCTGGCGCACGAGCGCGGGGTCGTCGAGCAGGTCGGAGTGGTAGACGCAGCGGACGATCCCGCCCGAGCCGGTCAGCGTACGGACCCGGCGGATCCAGTCCGGGTCGTCGAGGCCTTCGAACGGCGGGCGGGCGGTGGCCAGGACCGAGTGCATCGCGTAGTCCCGCCAGTGCTCCATGCGCGCCAGCGCGATCCGTCCGGTGTCCCGGTCTGCGTCGACGGCGGCGGCCTTCGTGTCCCGGCGTCCCGCGCGGCGGGCGGCGGCGCGGGCGCACTGCCAGGCCCGGCGCAGGTCGGCCACCAGGTCGGCGGCGATCGACTCCAGCCGGACCAGGTTCTCCCGCTGCGCGCCGAGCAGCACGGCGCTCGCGTCGAGGGGGTCCACTGCGTGGAAGACGGCGGGCTTGGCCGGGCTCTTGGTCACCAGGCCCTGGTCGATCAGTGACTCCAGCACGTCGTAGACGCGTTGCCGGGGCACCCGAGCCTCCTCCGACAACTCGGCCGCCGTGGCCTGCGCGACGCGGGCCAGCGCGGCGTAGACCCTTGCCGCGTACGGGGGCAGGCCAAGGGACTCGAGGGCCCGCTCGGCGGGCCCTTCGGCCAGGATGGAAGGGACCGTGAGTGACATGTCCAAGTCATATCAGAATGACCCTGCCGGTTGCCAACCGTGAGCAGTCTGTCACACCACGCACGGGTGTGGGGTGGCGATGTGGGGTGGATGCGTGAACCTTGTGAGAACTTGTGAGAATCCGTCAAGTCACCGGCCCGCCCCCGTCGGAGGGGGCGGGCCGGTGATCACGCAGCGTTACGGCGCCGGGGCGTAGCCGGTGGGCCGGCTGGTGAAGGTGCCGCGGCCCTGGGTGCGGCTGCGGAGCCGGGTCGCGTAGCCGAAGAGCTCGGCCAGCGGCACCGTCGCCGTCACCACCGCCGTGCCCGTCCGCGCCGCCCCGCCGGTCACCCGGCCGCGTCGGGCGGCCAGATCACCGAGGACGGCGCCGACCGCGTCGTCCGGGACGGTCACGGTGACCTCGACCACGGGCTCCAGCAGGATCGGCGCGGCCTGCCGTAGCGCCTCGCGCAGGGCGAGGCGTCCGGCGGTGCGGAACGCCAACTCCGAGGAGTCCTTCACATGGGTCGCCCCGTCGGTCAGGGTGACCCGCACACCCGTCACCGGGTGGCTGCCGAGGGGACCGTCCGCGAGCGCGTCGCGGCAGCCCGCCTCGACGGCGCGGACGAACTCCTGCGGGACCCGGCCGCCGACCACGGCGGAGGAGAAGGCGAACTCCTCGCCCTGCTCCGCCGGTTCGACGTCCAGCACCACCTGGGCGAACTGACCCGAGCCGCCGTCCTGTTTGGCGTGCCGGTAGGTCAGCCCGGTGACCGGACGCGTCACCGTCTCGCGGAAGGCCACCTGCGGGCGGCCCACGACCACCTCCAACTCCCGTTCCCTGCGGATCTTCGTAGCCGCCACCTCCAGGTGCAGTTCGCCCATCCCGGACAGCACCGTCTGACCCGTCTCCGGATCGGTGCGGATCGACAGTGACGGGTCCTCCTCGATCAACCGAGCCAGCGCCGTCGCCAGTCGGTCGGCGTCGGCGGAGCGGCGCGGCTCGATCGCGACCGTCACCACCGGGACGGCCACGCTCGGCGGTTCCAGCACCAGCGGCGCGTTCGGCGCGCACAGGGTCGCCCCGGCCCGTGCCGAACGGGGACCGATCACGGCGACGATGTCGCCGGCCACGGCCTGCGCCACGTCGACATGCCGGTCCGCCTGGACGCGGAGGATCCGGCCCACCCGCTCGGTACGGCCCGAGGCCGTGTCGAGCACGGTGTCACCCCGGCGCAGCGTCCCCGCGTAGAGGCGCAGGAACGTCAGCCGTCCCGTCGGCGCCGCGTGGACCTTGAAGACCAGCGCGACCAGCGGCGCGTCCGGATCGGCCGGGCGTTCCCCGGTGCTGTCGGTGGCCCCGGCATCGCTCCCGGCAGCCCGGACCGGCGGGAGGTCCGAGGGGGCAGGGAGGTACGCCACGACGGCGTCCAGCAGCGGCTCGACGCCGCGGTTGCGGTAGGCCGAGCCGCAGAGCACCACCACGGCCTCACCGCTGCGGGTGAGGTCGCGCAGCGCTGCGGTCAGCGTCCCGGGGGAGAGGGTGCCGAGGGCACAGAACTCCTCCAGGGCCACCGGGTGCAGCTCGGCCACGGCCTCGGCGAGGCGGTGACGCCTGGCCTCGGCCTCCGGCCGCAGTTGCTCGGGCACCGGGGTGACGAGCATGCCCTCCACCGTTCCGTCTGCCGTTCCGCCCGTCGGGCCGCCCGCAGTCCCGTCCGTCGGGCCGCCCGGCCAGAGCAGCGCCTGCATCCGGACCAGGTCCACCACGCCCGTGAACGCGTCCTCCTGACCGATCGGCAGTTGCACCGCCAGCGGGTTGGGGTGCAGCCGCTGCCGGATGGAGTCCACCGCGGCGTCGAGGTCGGCCCCGGCGCGGTCGAGTTTGTTGACGAAGGCGATCCGCGGCACGCCGTGCCGGTCCGCCTGCCGCCACACCGACTCGCTCTGCGGCTCGACCCCGGCGACGGCGTCGAAGACCGCAACCGCGCCGTCGAGGACCCGGAGCGAGCGTTCGACCTCGTCGGCGAAGTCGACGTGGCCGGGGGTGTCGAGCAGGTTGATCCGGTGCCCGTCCCAGTCGCAGCTGACCGCCGCGGCGAAGATGGTGATGCCGCGGTCGCGCTCCTGCGGGTCGAAGTCGGTGACGGTGGTGCCGTCGTGGACCTCGCCGCGCTTGTGGGTCGCGCCGGTCAGGAAGAGGACGCGCTCGGTGACGGTGGTCTTACCGGCATCCACATGGGCGAGGATGCCGATGTTGCGGACGCGGGAGAGGTTGCTGATCAGGGTGGTACGCACGGCCGTTGGCCTTTCAGGGAATACCTGGACAGGACGGCGCGATTGCCCGGGACGGGACGCGTCTGAACGCGGGCGTCAGAACTCGGGTGTCTGAACTCGAGTGTCAGGACGCGGGTGTCGTCACCGGGTCCGGTACCGGCCGCGCAGCCGGGACCGGTGCGACGAGGACACCAGAATCACCTCGGACCGGGCGGCCCGGCGGAGGACGGAGAGCATGTCGGCACTACGCTGACGCATGGCCCGGCCCCTCTCGTCTCCTGTGTGTTCGGTTCGTGGTGAGTGTAGGGAAGGGGCCCGCTGCGGGGCATCCGAATATCGCGGGCCGGCCCACGTAGGCAGGCACGAGGGCAGGCGCGCGGGCCGGTGAAGGACGAAGGGGAGCGTCGTGGCGGGCAGTTGGCGGAGGCTGGCGTCGGTGGTGGGCGCGCGGGTGCGGTATCGGCGGCGGAGGGCGCGGATCGCGGTCGTGGTCCTCTTCGTGCTGCTCGGGATCGGCTTCTGCTTTCCGGCGGGCGACGACACCGACCCGCTCGACAACGTGGACTTCTCGATCGCGGTGGTCCTGCTGCTGACCGCCGCGACGCTCTGGGTCTGGCGTGCGCCGAGGGCCGAACTTCCGGCGCTGCGGTGGCGGTTGCGGCAGCGCCGGGTCTGCTGGCGTGGGTCGGTGACGGCACTCTACGGTGCGTGCTTCGGGCTGCTCGGCAACGCGTGGTTCGCGTACCGCCAGGACGGGCTGCCCGACACCGCGAGCATGGCGAGCTACGACCACCTCGGCCAGCTCTCGCGTGCCTCCGGCTCCGTCGGCCTGTGGATGCTGCTGCTCTCGCCCCTTCCCGCCCTGCTGGACGTGCCGCTGTGGCGGTTGATGCCGCGTCAGCTGCGGCGCGCGGCGATGCTGGACCGGGTCACGGAGGAACTGGCCGACCCGCGGCGCAGCCTGGTCCGGGGCGAACTGCCGCAGCAGCACGTGCCGGCGCCGGGCACGCCGGGTAAGCCGCTGCGGTTGGATCCCGCCTCGAAGCAGCACCGGTTGCCGTTCCCGGCCGAGCGGCTTCCGGCGCTGGACTGGGACGGAGAGCTGCTCCGGGTCCGGGTACGGCGCGGGGTCGTCTACGGCTTCCGGGCGGAGGGCCCCGGACCCCGGCCCGCGACCCTGGCCGAGGTCGTCGAGGAGGTCGGGCTCTTCCATCGCCGCTGGATCGTGCTGCTCGACGCCGACGGCGACCGGCTGCTCGTCGTGCGGATCGGGTCCGTGAGCACCCATCTGCGCGCCAACCGGCTCGCGACGCTGGCCGGTCGGGCCAACCTGGCCTTCGCCCAGTACAACCTCGGCTGGACCAAGGACGAGGCGGGCAGCCTCGGGCGCCGCATGTTCCCGCCCGTCCCGCACGCCTGGCGCGTCCGGCGCGCGGCCCGGGCGTTGGCCGCACGGGCGGGGACGGCGGAGCGGGGCTCGGCGTAGCCGTCGGTCGCCGGCTCGTGGAAACCGCTCGTGGAAACCGCTCGTGGAAACCCAAGGTCACGAGGTTGCAACGGCGCCGGTGCGGGGGTGCGCGGTCTGGAAGAGTGCAGATTCATCACATGATCTTCATGGATCCTGCACATCCGGACATCGAGGAGATGCCTTGCTCCGTCGTTCCATAGCCGTCGTCGCCACCGCAGCCGCGCTCGCCCTCGCACCCGCTGCTGCCGCCTCGGCGAGCGGCAGCCTGCCGGCCACCAACACGGCTCACCGCTGCGTCTCCCACACCACAGGTCTCTGTGGCTGGACCCACCGCCAGCGTCCGGCGAACAAGTGGGAGACCGCCCAGTGCCGTGACTACTCGATCAGCTACAGCGCTCACTCCCAGGGCACCTGCTCCTACCACCACGGCGTCCGCTACTGGTTCAAGTAGGAGTTCGGCCGGAGCAGTTCGGAGTCAGGTGGTCGCCGGAGGCTCGGGCGGTATCGGTGGGATCGGTGGTTCGGTCTGTGGTGGTTCGCCGCGGAGGGCGGCGAGGCGGCGGTAGTAGTCGTCGACCTCGATGTCGCCGCGGGCCAGGCGTTCGGCCAGCAGTTGTTCCGCGCTGGGCGCGGCCTGGGCGCGCGGACCCCACTTCGGCGGGCCGGGCCAGCCGCCCGGTCCGGGGGCGGTACCGGGTCCGCTCTGGTGCGCCTGCTGCGCGTTCCAGCGCGAGCGGCGGGCCATGAAGCGGACCAGCAGCACGATGATGATCAGCAGCAGCACCCAGAAGATCACCATCGTGATCACCGGGAAGATCCACAGGCCCCCGTGGTGGGGGCCCCCGTAGCGTCCATACGGTCCGAACGGTCCCATGTCAGTCGCCTGCCCTGCTCGCCCCCGTCCGGCTGACGGGGTGCTGCCTGGCTGATACCCGGTGGCGGGCCGGTATCGATGAAGGCTGGATGAGAAAGCACAGGAAAACGCCGGGGGTGCGCATCGTGACGCGCACCCCCGGCGGTTCAGCCTGTCGGCTCAGGTGAGCAGTTCCTCCGGAACCGCCGCCAGCGCCTCCTGGATCGCCGCGACCAGACGCCGCGCGGACTCCGCCGTCAGCTCCAGCGCGACCCGGGACGCCGGGTCACGGGACGGGTCGGCGAAGTCGATGTTGAGCGTGTGCTCGTGCATCGCGTGGACGGGGTGGTCGTAGTAGACCGTCGCGTCCGTGACGTGGAGCCAGGAGCCGCCCGGCCCCTTGCCGCTGCCGTCGATCTCGGCCTTGACGGTGGTGTACGTGCACATGGTCCGAACTCCTGCTCAGTTGCTCAAACGCTCAGTTACCGAGGTGGGCGGCGTAGAAGGCGGCGATCCGCTCCCAGCCGTCGTTGACCGCGGCCACGTTGTACGACGGACGGTCCACGGCGAAGAACGCGTGGCCCGCGCCCTCGTAGCTGTGGAACTCGTGCGGCTTGTCGTCCTTGGTCAGCAGCTGGTCCAGCTCCTCGACCTGGTCGGGGGAGGGGAACTTGTCCTCCGCGCCGAACAGGCCCAGCAGCGGCGCGCGCAGCTGCGGCAGCTGGGAGACCAGCGAGCGGGCCGAGGTCGGGAAGTCCGCCGGCGGGTCGAGGGTGACGAACGCGCCGTAGCAGTCGACGGCGGCCTGGAGGTCGAGGTGGCAGGCGGCGAGCACGGACTGGCGACCGCCGGAGCAGTAGCCGATCACGCCGATCTTGCCGTTGGAGTGCGGCAGCGCCCGCAGGTACGCGGCGGCGCCGCCGACGTCGCCGACCAGGCGGTCGTCCGGCACACCGCCGTTGGCGCGGGCCACGGCTGCGGCGTCGTCCGGCGCCGCGCCGGGCGCCTCACGGGAGTAGAGGTTGGGGCAGAGGGCGTCGTAGCCCATCTCGGCGAAGCGCCGGACGATCTCCTTGGTGGCCCGGTCGTATCCGGGCATGTGGTGGATGACCACCACGCCGCCGCGCGAAGCGTCGCCATCGGGGCGGGCCAGGTAGCCCTCGATCTCGTCCCCGTCGTGACCGGGGAAGTGGATCGTGGAAGCGCTCAGGGATCCGTTCATGGCACAGCTATACCACGCGTGCCTGAAGTCTCCGTTCGGTGAGGGTGAGCGTTTCGCCGTCAGTGGGCGAGGGAGTCGACGCCTCGGTAGCCGGACGGGACGCCCGCGACGAAGGCGGCGTCGGCGTTCATGTGGCGGGTGCGCAGCGGCAGGATCTCCTGGTACGCGGGCGAGGCGTGCCAGGCGCGGAGGTTGTCCTCGTCCGGGAACTCGATCAGGATCACGTCGCGGATGTCGTCCCAGGTGCCCTCGAAGGCCTCGACGTTGCCGCCGTGGATGAGGAACCGGCCGCCGAAGGGGTCGAGGGTGGCGTCGATCCGCCGGAGGTAGTCGACGATGTCCGGGCCGAACTCGACGGAGTGGACAAGGGCGAGGGCGTAGGCGGTCATCTCGGGCTCCGGTTCTCTGCGGTTGGTTCTCGGTGGTTCGGCTCGTTCGTTCCGATGCTTCGAGTCTCCGCGAACGCCGTGGTCGGGGAATCCGTCACGTATCCGTCATGCGGCGGGCCCGGGAACCGGTCGTCCTGCGGAGCGTGGGATGCTGCGGGCATGCACGCCCCGCACGACGTCACCAATACCGCCGCATCCGCCTCCGCAGCTGCCTTCGCCCCCGTGGTCGACCCGGCAGCGCGGCGACGCAACCCGATCGGGGCGCACGTCCCGGTCGCGGGGCGCGGGCTGGTCGGGACCGGGCTCGCCTACGCGGAGCGGATGGGGGCGGAGGCGGTCCAGGTCTTCGTCGCCAACCCGCGCGGCTGGGCCACGCCCGAGGGCGATCCCGCCCAGGACCGGGCGTTCCGTGAGGCCTGCCGGGAGCGCGGCATCCCCGCGTACGTGCACGCGCCGTACCTCATCAACTTCGGTTCGGACACGGCCGCGACCCGTGAGCGGTCCACCGACTCGCTGCGGCACTCACTGCTGCGCGCGCACGCGATCGGCGCGCTGGGCGTGGTGGTCCACACCGGCTCGGCGGTCGGCCGCACCGCGGACGGCGGATCGCGCCGGGCCGAGGCGATGGCCCAGGTCCGCGCGGACGTGCGGCCGCTCTTGGACGAGTTGGACGAGTTGGACGAGCTGCAGGGCGGCGAGGCGGTGCCCTGGCTGCTGCTGGAGCCGACGGCCGGTCAGGGCCAGTCGCTCTGCTCGCGGATCGAGGACCTGGCCGCCTACGCCGACGCGCTGGACCGCCATCCCCGGCTCGGCGTCTGCCTGGACACCTGCCACGCTTTCGCGGCCGGGCACGACCTGGCCGCGCCCGGCGGCGTGACGGAGGCGCTGGACCTGCTGGAGGAGGTCTTCGGTCCGGGGCGGCTGAAGCTGATCCACGCCAACGACTCCAAGGACGTGGTCGGCGCGCGCAAGGACCGGCACGCCAACATCGGCGACGGCCACATCGGCGCGGAGCCGTTCCGGGAGCTGTTCCGGCACCCCGCGACGGACGGGGTGCCGCTGATCCTGGAGACGCCCGACCGCAGCGCCGCGCCCGGCTTCGGGCACGCCGCCGACGTCGAGACGCTGAAGCGGTTGCGCGCCGAGGCCTGGATCAAGGGAACTGACCGGGTGTCAGCTCTCTGACGGCTCAGGGAGATCGAGGACGCCAAGCTCCAACTTCCGCAGTTGCTCCGGCTCGCCGATCACGTTGATCCCGGTGATCCGTGCGTCCGGGCCCTCGGTGAAGCCGAAGGTCAGCACGACCGCGATTCGGCCGAGCGGCGCCATGACCAGCCCGTAGCCGCCGTCGACCAGCGCCTCCTCGGTGACTTGGGCGCGCTCCTTGGAACCGAGCGCCGCCTTGGCGACGATCCGCGCGCCGCTGAGCGAGATCGGATGCGGGGTCGGGCCGGCCGCCGCGTCGGCGCGGATGACCACGTCCGGGTCCAGCAGGGTGACCAGCGCCTCGAAGTCCCCGCCGCGACAGGCCGTCAGATACGCCGACACCACCTCCCGTCGCCGGTCCGGATCCGGCTGCGGGACGACGGTGACGCCCTTGACCCGGCGCCGCGCCCGGCTGGCCAACTGCCGGACGGAGGCCGAGGTGCGCTCCATCATCGGGCTGATGTCGTCGAAGGGGACGGCGAACATGTCGTGCAGCACGAAGGCGAACCGCTCGGCCGGGGTGAGTGTGTCCAGCACCACCAGCATGGCCAGGCCGACCTCGTCGGCCAGCAGCGCCTCCTGCTCCGGATCGGCCGGGCGCTGCTCCGGCGCGGCCTCACGGCCGACGGCGGGTTCGACCACGGCCGCGTCCAGGGCGTCCTCGCGGCGGCGCTCGCGTGAGCGCAGCAGGTTCAGGCAGATGCGCCCGACCGTGGTGGTCAGCCAGCCCGCCAGGTTCTCCACCGGCTCGGCCTCGGGGTCCTGCTCCGTCCGGTTCACGGCCCGGTCCAGCCGCAACCAGGCCTCCTGGACCGCGTCCTCGGCCTCCGCGAGCGAGCCGAGCATCCGGTAGGCGACGGCCCGCAGCCGGGGCCGCTGTTCCTCGAAGCGCCTGCTCAGTTCCTCGCGGTCGTCCACGGACGGCTCCCCTCTTCACGACACGGCGGTGGCCCGGGTCGTGCCTATCACAGCCAGGGCCGCGGGCCTGGCACGTGTTGAACTTCGCCGAGCCGGACCGAAGATCGCACGGGCCGTGGCGCGACGCCGTCAACTGTGCAAAGCTCCAGGTTCGACACCTTACTGGCGCGTAAGAGGCGCACGGCGCGTACGGCTCGGATCGGGTCGCACGGGTGGGAACAGGGTCAAGTGGACGAAGCCGGAGGGGCGTTGATGGGCGACCAGGGGACGGACGGGCGGAGTGGGGCGCCGGGTGTCGGGCGGCGGACCTTTCTGGGATACGTCCTCGCCGCGTCGACGCTGACCGTCGCCGCGCAGTTCGGCGAGAGCGTCGCGGCGCCGCAGCGCGCCTCCGCGGCCGTGCCCGAGTCGGGCCTCCCGGAGGCGGGGATCCCGTCCCTGCCGGAGCCGTCCGAGATCTACGACCTCAACGACATGCTGACCGATGCGGCCCTGCCCACGGCCAATCTGATCAGCATCCAGCTCGGCACCGACGGGACCGCCACGCTTGCCCTGCCCCGCGCCGAGGTCGGGCAGGGCATCACCACCTCCAGCGCCATGATCGTGGCTGAGGAGCTGGACATCCCGCTGAGCCAGGTCCGGATCACCCTGGCCGACGCCCGGCCGGAGCTGCTCTTCAACCAGCTGACCGGTGGGTCCAACACCACCATCTCCACCTTCACCCCGATCCGGGTCGCCGCCGCGATCGCGCGCGGGCGGTTGCTCAACGCCGCCGCGCTGGCGCTCGCCGAGCCGATCGACACGCTGACCACCGCCCTCGGCGTGGTGACCGCAGCCAGCGGCGCGAAGATGACGTACGGTCAGCTCGCCACGGCGGCAGCCTCGGTGAGCACGACGGCGGTCTCGGTCACGCTCAAGGACGCCAAGGACTTCACCCTCGTCGGTACGCCGCAGGGCCGGATCGACGCGCTGGACGCGGTCACCGGACGCAAGCAGTTCGCGATGGACCTGCAGGTCGAGGGCGCGCTTCCGAGCATGGTGTGCCGTCCGCCGACGATCAACGGCACGGTCGTCTCGGTGCAGAACCAGGGCGCCGTGCTGGCCATGCCCGGGATCACCGACGTGGCCGTGATCTCCACCGGCGTCGCCGTGCGCGGCGCGACC
Source organism: Streptacidiphilus sp. BW17 (assembly GCF_041262485.1). Lineage (NCBI taxonomy): Bacteria > Bacillati > Actinomycetota > Actinomycetes > Kitasatosporales > Streptomycetaceae > Streptacidiphilus > Streptacidiphilus sp. BW17. Next base: position 72,428 of record NZ_JBGCCR010000025.1, read on the forward strand.
TTCGGGCAGTGCATCGACGCGGTGCGTGCGCTGCAGGTCACCTGGGGCCCGGGGACGGAGGACCACTCCTCGGACGCCACCGTGCTCGCCGAGCTGGCCGCCGCCGAACTGCCGCTGGTCGTACCGCCGTTGCCGCTGCTGACGCAGGCGGTCGACGAGCGGTTCACCTTCCACTTCGCCAGCAACAGCGCGCTGGAGCCCAACTGCGCGGTCGCCGACGTCCGTTCGGACCGGGCGGAGATCTGGGCCTCGCTCAAGTCGCCCATCGTGGCGCAGGAGGCGATCGCGGCCGACCTCGGTCTGCCGGTCTCGGCGGTCACCGTCCACGTGGTCCAGGGCGGCGGGTCGTTCGGGCGCAAGCTCTTCTTCGACGCGGCCCGCGAGGCGGCCGAGATCTCGAAGGCCATGGGCAAGCCGGTCCGGCTGATGTGGCACCGCACCGACGACTTCCGGCAGGGCCGCAGCCACCCGATGTCGACCTCCCGGGTCCGGGCGACCTACTCGGTCGGCGAGGTGATCAGTTACGAGCAGCGACACACCTCGGTGGCGACCGACTTCAGTCACGGGCTCGGTGAGATCATCACCGCGCTGGTCGCCAAGCTCCCGGTCGGCGACATCGGCTTCTCGGAGACCATCTTCGAGCTGACCCAGCAGACGCCCTACAACTTCGGCGTGACGACGCAGCTGCTCAGCGAGGTCGACAAGGGCTTCAACACCGGCAGCATGCGCAACATCTACTCGCCCAACGTGCGCTGCGCCCAGGAGTTGGTGGTCGACAAGCTGGCCGCCGCGATGAACCAGGACCCGTACGCGTTCCGCCGCTCCTTCCTCAAGGACCAGCGGGCGATCGCGGTGCTGGACACGGTGGCCCGGCAGGGCGACTGGGGCCGGACGATGGCCCCCGGCACCGCCCAGGGCATCGCGCTGCACGCGGAGTACCACGGCTTCGTCGCGATGCTGGTGGAGATCGACTGCACGGCGGCGACCGTCGACCGGAAGATCCCGGACGCGTACACCGGGCCGCGGGTGACCAAGGCGGTCTGCGCCGTCGACGTCGGCCTGGCCGTCAACCCGCTGGGCCTGAAGGCGCAGATGATGGGCGGCATCATGGACGGCATCGCGCTGACCCTGAGCTCCTCCCTGCACCTTACGAACGGCGTCTTCCAGGAGGGGAGTTGGGACAACTACTTCTACACCCGGCAGTGGAACGTCCCGAACGACCTGGAGATCGTGGTGATGCCGCCGACCACCGGCCAGCCGGGCGGCGCCGGCGAGTTCGGTGTGGCGGCGTCGATGGCGGCCGTGGCGTGCGCCTACGCGCGGGCGACCGGGACGTTTCCCACCACCTTCCCGATCAACCACGACCAGCCGCTGGGCTTCACGCCGCTGCCCACCGTGCCGCCGATCCCGCAGTCGCCCACCGACGGCCTCAGCCGCGCGTACTGACGGCTCGTCAGCCCTGCTTCGAACGATCTGAACAAGGAGAGTTCCGTTCATGCCCCAGCACACCTTCGTCCTCAACGGTAAGCAGGTCACCGTGGACGTCGAGGACGACGTGCGCCTGCTCTGGGTGCTGCGCGACATCCTGGGCGTGCGGGGGCCCAAGTACGGCTGCGGGCTCGGCGTCTGCCAGGCGTGCACCAGCCACCTCAACGGCAAGGCGGTGAACCTCTGCTGCATCCCCGTCTCCGACGTGGCGTCGACGGACGAGGTCACCACCATCGAGGGCCTGCCCGCCACCGTGGGCAAGGACCTGCACCCGATGCAGGAGGCCTGGCTGGAGATGGACGTCCCGCAGTGCGGCTACTGCCAGCCGGGGCAGATCATGGCGGCCGTCGCCAAGGTCCTGGAGGCGCGCGCCGCAGGCCACGAGATCGGCGACGCGGACTTCGACGAGATCCGGAACATCTGCCGCTGCGGGACCTACGTCCGCATCCGCGAGGCGATCCTCTCGGCGGCGGACAAGTTCTGACCGCCGCCGGGGGTCCGAACCCGTTCTCTCACAGGCGGAGCCGGGCGGTGCGGGTGGTGCCTGGCAGGCCCTGGGCGAGGTCCAGCGTGATCGTCGCTGCGCCGTCGGCCACCCGGACCCGGACGCCTGGGTCGTCGCCGAAGCCGCCGCGGATCCGGCCGAAGCCGGTCACGGTGACGGTGAGCGTGGACTGGGTGCAGGTGGGGTCGCTCATCGCGACCGAGAGCGCGGCTCCTCTGCGCCGCACCAGCACCGAGGCGGGACCGCTGACCGTGAGGCCGACGCCCGTGCCGGCGGTGAAGAAGTTGGCCGCCGTCAGGTCCTCCTTCCGGTCCCGGATCGCCTGCAGGTCGGCCGAGTTGGCCAGCACCTCGACCAGCGGGCCGGCCGCCCGCAGTGCGGTGGTGCGGGCGTCCGCGCCGGGCAGCAGGAGGTAGGCGTACTGCGCGTCGGTCGGGTTCACGCCGTGGTCGAGCCAGAGCGTGACGTAGGTGTTGGTGTACGGGGTGGAGGTTCCACCGGTGCTGGGGCCGTTGTCGATGTCGGCCCAGGCTCCGGTCCGCTGTTCGCGCAGCGCGCGCAGCACGGTGCCGTCCCACGTCCCGCCCGGCAGCAGGACGTAGCCGCCGACGCCGTCCAGATGCGCCCAGCCCGAGCCGGCCGGGAACGCCGCCGTCCAGCCGAGCGCGGTCGGCTGCGCGGCGCCGTCGACGGTCAGCCGGTTGGTGCCCGTCGGGTGCAGGTTGCGGTTCTCCAGCGTGGTCTCGACGGTGTGGCCGGAGCTGCCTGTGATGCCCGCGCCGAGTGCCACCACGCAGTCGTCGAGGCAGAACCAGGACTTGCGCGCCCGCAGCGGTGCGCCGTACGGCACCAGGTCCAGGCCGACCGCGCCCCACCGGTCGTCCAGCACCGCGCCGCCCGCCCAGGTGGTCGGCGGAAGTGTGCCGTTGCCCGCGCTGTTCGGGAGCGGCAGCGTGTCGGCGGTGACGCCGGGCAGCCGGGTGCAGTCGACGGTGGGCCAGTAGTTGTCCGTGAAGTGGCCGTTGTCGCTCGTGTAGAGGTAGGTCGCGCCGTCGCCGGTGTGCCAGCCGCGCTGGTTCTCGCCGTTGATCGCCTCCAGCCGGGCGATCCGGCTGCTGGAGAGCGCGACCGCCCAACCCCAGCCCTCGCGCCGGTGGACCGCGCGCTCGATCGACGGCTGCTGGACGTGGTTCGGCCCCTGCCGCGCCGGGTGGACCAAAGGGTCGTCCAGCACCGACTTGACCAGCGCCATCCGGGCGGGCGAGGCGGTGGCCCTGATCGGCGCGAAGCCCTCGCGGGTGATCCAGCCCTTGGCCAGCGCCTTCCACCGCTTCTGCTGCTCGCGCGAGCCGAGAGGGATCAGCCGCAGCACCGCCTCGGTGATGTCGTGCCCCGCGTCGTGGTCGGTCTCGCCCTGCCGGGAGAGGAACCGGCCGCGCACCACGTCCATGACCAACCCGTCGTACATGTACGGCGCGTAGGTCAGGTCGACGGAGTCGAGGATCACCGCGAAGCCGGGGTCGCTGATCGGCCAGGACGAGCCGGTCAGCAGCAGCGAGAGCTGGCTCAGGTCGTTCAGCAGCACGTACGCGTAGTGGCCGTTGTAGGCGACGCTGCCGTGCTGGATGTAGCCGCCGTCGTGGTAGTAGCCGTCGGAGGCGGTGACGTAGGGGTAGATGTCGGAGAGCTTGTCGCGGCCGAGAGCGATCAGCGTGCCGTCCTTGGCCAGGATGCCGCGCAGGATGGTGATCTGGCACAGGTCGGAGCGGTTGGCCCCGGTGCTGACCACGGTGCCCTGCTGCTGGTGGGTGGGGTCCGGCACGAAGTGGGCCACGGTGGCGACGTAGGAGGTGAGATCGGCGCTCGGGACCTGGGTGCCGAGTACGGCGCAGGTGTTGACCAGGTTCTGCGGTGCGGCGATCTCCCAGTGGTACCAGTTGCCGACCTCGGCCGAGGACGGGTTGTAGTACGCCGTGCCGATCAGCCGCAGCGCCTGGACCAGTCGGGCCGCCACGGCCGGGTCCTGGTGGTAGCGCGAACCGGGCGTTCCCCAGGCGACGGCGGCGGCCAGCAGCCGGGCGTAGGTGGCGCTGGCGTTCTCGACGTGGGTGAACGGCAGGTCGGTGTAGACGGACGCCGGGCTCGGGGAGTCGTCGTAGAGCGCGATGTCCGCCGCTGCCGTGGCGTCGACGGTCGCGATCGCGGCGGCGTAGTCGGGGTCGCTCGGATCGACCGCGCTGCCGCCGGTGAGGATGTCGGACCAGACGCCGCGCAGTTGGTCGAAGGGGTCCGACGTCGGAGTGGGTGCCGGAGTGGGCGCGGGAGTGGGCGCCGGGGACGGCGTCGCAGGGGGAGCCGCGGCGTCGGCCGGTCCGGCGGCTGCAGCCGCGCCGAGGAGGGCGGCGCCGGTCACCGCGGCGCCGGTGCTGAGGAGGTGTCGGCGCGTCAGCTGCGCGCGACGGATCGTCGTCGGGTCTGTCCCGTCGGTCTCGTCCATGGATGACATGACAGGGCTTCTTCCGAAGCCAGTCAAGGAGTTGGACATAGTTCATATGCATGAACATCTCCTCCGGTCTATGCTGAACGCAGTCCATGTGTGTGAACTTCTCCAGAAGACCTGTACGAATCCGAGGGGGCCGTTCGATGGCGCAGTCCAGCACCGCCGCAACCACCGCTGCGAGCGGCGGTGCGAACGTCAAGTCCGCGGTGCGCACGGTCGAGTTGCTGGAGTTCTTCGCCGGCCGCCCCGGGCTGCACAGTCTGGCCGAGGTCCAGGAGGCGCTGGGCTACCCCAAGTCCAGCCTCTACATGCTGCTGCGCACCCTGGTCGAGCTCGGCTGGGTGGAGACCGACGTCACCGGCACCCGCTACGGGATCGGCATGCGCGCGCTGCTGGTCGGCACCTCGTACATCGACGGCGACGAGGTGGTCGCCGCGACCAGGCCGGTGCTGGACCGGCTCGCCGACGACACCACCGAGACCATCCACCTGGCCCGGCTGGACGGCACCGACGTCGTCTATCTGGCCACCCGTGCCTCGCAGCACTACCTGCGCCCGTTCACCCGCGTCGGTCGGCGGCTGCCCGCGTACGCGACGTCCCTGGGCAAGGCGTTGCTCGCGACCTACGACGACGCCGAACTGGAGCGGATGCTGCCCGAGCGGCTGGAGCCGGTGACCGAGCGGACCCACACCACCCGCGCCGCGCTGATCGAGGACCTGCGGACGGTCCGCGAGCGCGGCTACGCGATGGACCGGGAGGAGAACACCCTGGGGCTGTGCTGCTTCGCGGTCGACATCCCCTACCGCACCCCGGCCCGCGACGCGGTCAGCTGCTCGGTCCCGGTCGCCCGGCTGACGCCGGGGCGGGAGCAGATGATCCGGGACGCGCTGATCGGCGCGCGGGAGCGGCTGGCGCTGGCGACGCGGCACCTCTGAGTTCCCCGACGGGTCAGGCACTGCTGGACGGCTTCGGCACTGCTCGACGGCTCAGGCATTGCCCAGGCGGAGGCACAGTTCTAGGCTGTTCATATCCATGTGATGCGTTCATATGTCTGAATACAGCCGTAAGGGGCAGTCGTTGCGTACTCCCAAGGTCACCGACGTCGTCGTCACGCCCGTGGCGGTGCTCGACCCGCCGTTGCTCAACGCCTCCGGCGTGCATCAGCCGTACCAGCTGCGGGCCGTCATCGAACTGCACACCGACGCCGGGATCACCGGCCTCGGCGAGGCCTACGGAGACGACCCGACGCTCGCCAACCTCCGCGCCGCCGCGCCCGCGCTGGTCGGGCTCTCGGTGTTCGACCTCAACGGCATCGGTACGCGCGTGGCGAAGGCGCTGGGCGGCTCGGTCGACTCGGTCGGCATGACGGACCTGATCGGCGCCGCGTCGCGCGAGAAGTCCGTGGCGCAGACGGTCGGGCCCTTCGAGGTCGCCTGCTACGACGCGCAGGGCAAGGCCACCGGTCTGCGGGTCTGCGACCTGCTCGGCGGCCCGGTGCGGGAGTCCGTCCCGTTCAGCGCCTACCTCTTCTACCGCTGGGCGAAGCACCCCGAGGGCGCGGCCCCCGACGGCTACCCGGACGACGACTGGGGCGCGGCGCTCGACCCCGACGGGATCGTGGCCCAGGCCCGTCGGCTGGTGGACACCTACGGCTTCCGCTCGCTCAAGCTCAAGGGCGGCGTCTTCGAGCCCGAGGCGGAGGTCGAGGCGATCGAGGCGCTGCGGGCGGCCTTCCCCGAGCACCCGCTGCGGCTGGACCCGAACGCCAACTGGTCGGTGGCGACGTCCAAGCGGATCGCGCCCCGGCTGGAGGGCCTGCTGGAGTACCTGGAGGACCCCACCGGCGGCAACCCCGGCATGGCGGAGGTGGCCAGGGCGACCTCGCTGCCGCTGGCCACGAACATGTGCGTCACCTCCTTCGCGGAGGTGCCGGAGGCCGCCGCGCTCAACTCGGTCGACATCGTGCTGACAGACCATCACTACTGGGGCGGCTTCCGGGCCAGCCTGAAGCTGGCGGGCATCTGCGAGACCTTCGGCTGGGACCTCTCCATGCACTCCAACACGCATCTCGGCATCTCCCTGGCCGCGATGACGCACCTGGCCGCCGCCGTCCCCGGCCTCACCTACGAGTGCGACACGCACTCGCCGTGGCAGCGCGAGGACGTGGTCCGGCCCGGCGCGCTCATCTGGTCGGAGGGGTCGCTGGCCGTGCCGCAGGGGCCGGGACTGGGCGTCGAGTTGGACCGCGACGCGTTGGAGCGGCTGCACAAGCAGTACCTCGACTGCGGCGTCCGGAGCCGCGACGACCGGGTCGGCATGGTGCTCGCCGACCCGGCCTGGGAGCGCCGCACGCCGCGCTTCTGACGATCCGTGCGCGCGGCGGTGGTCAGGCGCGGTGGTCAGGCGGTGAGCCCGGCCACCGCCGCGCGGATCGCCGCAAGGTCTGCGGCCGATGCCAATCCGGCGTGGTAGAAGCGCAGTTCGGTGGCCCCGGCGGCGACGAGGTCGGCGCACCACGCGGGCAGGTCGTCGAGGTCCGCGCCCATGCCGCGCACCGCCGTGACGGTCGCGGCCACCCGCCGTCCGGGCCCCGCCTGCGTCCGGACGGCGTCGAGTGCGGACGACGCGCGCACCGGGCAGGGCAGGATCGCGCCGTCGGCGGTGGCGTGGAGCGTGGCCGGCTCGGCGCCCGGGTTCGCGCCGACGGCGAGCGGGTCGGGTTGGGTGTGCAGCAGCACGGGCAGTCCCGGCCGCTCGGCCCGGACGGCGTCCAGCACCCCGGCGCGGAACGCGGTGGCCGTGGCGATGCGCATCCGCCGTACCGGGTCGGTGAGTTCGGGCGGGAGCGTGGCGTCGTCCGGGCGGCCGCCGGCGCGCCCGGAGAAGACCTCGTCCAGGGACTCGCGGACGGCTCGGCGCAGGCGCCAGGGGTCCGCGCCGTGGGCGGCGTAGCCGTCCGCGCAGGGCCGGCAGAAGCAGAGCGAGAGGAGCAGGCGGGCGGCGGGCGGCAGGGCGACGCCGGAGGTCTTGTCGTGGGCGTGCAGGTGGTCGAAGCCGTACCAGCCGCAGGACTCCAGCTCCAGCCCGGCGAGGTGGGGGAGCGCGGCGGTCTCGGCCGCCAGCGTCGCGCCGTAGCGGCGGACGGCCGGGGAGGACACGCACAGCGCCCACGGGTAGCGGTCGCCGTAGGCGTTGACCACCGCGCTGTCGGGATGGAGCGTCCCCAGGCGCTGGTTGTGCGCCAGCACGGTCCAGGCGTAGACCTCCAGGCCCGCTTCGGCGAGGGATGCCGCGGCCTGCTCGAAGGCTCCTTCGGCGATCCAGGAAGCCGGGGCGGGCTCGAGCTCTCCGCCGTCCGCCCAACGGGCCGGATCCAGGCGGTAGTAGACCGCCGAGTGGTCCGCGGTCACCACCCGGTGCCCGGGGTGACGCGGCGTCAGCGCCCGGACGCTGTGGTACGCGGCGGCCAGGGCGACCCGGCGGATGCCGAGTTCGGCGACCCGGTCCGCACAGCCCGGGTCCTCGACGACGTCCCACGGGTAGAGGTAGGCGCCGACGGGCACGGCCCCGATGTCGGTCCAAGGGTCGGCCGCCGCGCTCACCCGAGCGCCTGGCGGGTGCGGGCGAGCAGGTCCAGCAGCGTGCGCAGGTGCTCCGGCTCGGGCTCGGTCAGCGGCGCCCGGACGCCGCCGACGGCGTGCCCGGCCGCACGGGTCGCGGCCTTGACCAACGAGACCGCGTAGCCCGGCCGTTGGCGGCGCAGCTCGACGTAGGGGCGGAGCAGGACGTCGGTGAGCGTGGTCAGTGTGGCCGCGTCGCCCTTCTCCAGCGCCCGGTGGAAGGCGAGGGCGAGGTCCGGGGCGAAGCAGAACAGCGCGGAGGAGTAGAGCGGGACGCCGATCGCCCGATAGGCCTGCTGCGTCATCTCGGCGGTGGGCATGCCGTTGAAGAAGAGGAAGTCCTCGCCCACGCCGGAGGTGCGCACCGCGCTGACGATACGGAGCATCAGGTCCAGGTCGCCGCGTCCGTCCTTGAAGCCGACGATGTTCGGCACCGTCGCCAACTCCGCGACCGTGTCCGGGGCGAAGGCCACCTGGTCACGCTGGTAGAGGACGAGGTCGAGCGGGGTCGCGGCGGCGAGGGCCGTGTAGTGGCGCAGCAGCCCGTCCTGGCCGCCGTCGGCGCTGTACGGAGGAAGCACCAACAGGCCGTCCACACCCGCGCGTTCGGCGGCGCGGGCGTAGTCGAGGGCGAGCGCGGTGCCGTAGCCGGTGCCGCCGACGACCGGGACCCGGCCGCCCGCCGCACGGACGGCGACCCGCAGCACCTGCTCGTACTCGGCGGGCGCGAGGGCGGGGAACTCACCCGTTCCGCAGGCGGCGAAGACGGCGCCGGGGCCGTCCTCCAGCCGCGCCTCCACATGCCCCTGGTAGCCGACCGGGTCGAAGGCGCCGGAGTCGTCGAAGGCGGTGACCGGGAAGAAGAGCAGTCCGTCGAGGCGGGCGGCCAGGGGCTGGGTGGAGTCGGGCCGGGAGGCGGGAGAGGACAAGGTCGTGGATCCCTTCGGTGGCACGGGAACACAGCAGATCCATGTACATGGTCAGCGTATATGGATCTGAACGCGGGAAGCGTAAGCGCGCCATTCGACCCGGGTCAAGGGAGCGGCGTCCATATATATGAACAAGGATTGGCATTGTGAACAAGCTGATCTTCTGTGAGCATGGGCAGGGCCGAGAGGCAGGACCGAGACGATGCAGCACCGGCAGCGCGAGGGGGAGACCTTGTCCCGCATTCTCATCACCGGCGCCGCAGGCGGCGTGGGCACCTTGATCCGGCCCCGGCTGGCCCGCGCCGACCGCGTCCTGCGGCTGCTCGACATCGCCCCGCTCACCCCCGGAGCAGCAGGCACGGCCGGGGCGGCGGGAGCCGGCGACGAGGAGCTGATCCAGGCGTCGGTCACCGACCTGCCCGCGATGGAGCAGGCCTGCGCCGGTGTCGACGCGGTGATCCACCTCGGCGGCATCTCGCTGGAGGCGCCCTGGGAGCACATCCTGGACGCCAACATCAACGGCACCTACACCGTCTTCGAGGCCGCCCGGCGGGCCGGAGTGCCGCGCGTCGTGTTCGCCTCCTCCAACCACGCCGTCGGCTTCCGCACCCCGGACGAGTACCCGCTGACCGCCGACACGCCGCCGCTGCCGGACACCTACTACGGCGTCTCGAAGGTCGCGGGCGAGGCGCTCGGCGCGCTCTACCACCACCGCTACGGGCTCGACGTGATCTGCATCCGGATCATGACCTGCTTCCCCGAACCGCCCGACCCGCGTGCGCTGTCCACCTGGCTCTCCCCGGACGACTGCGCCCGGCTGCTGGAGGCCTGCCTCTCCGTGCCGGAGCCGGGCTTCCGGATCGTCTACGGCGTCTCGCCCAACACACGCGGCGGTTGGGTCTCCCTCGACGAGGCGCGGGCCCTCGGCTACCGCCCCGCCGACGACGCCGAGGTCTATGCGGCCGAGGTCCTCGCCGAACACGGCGAGCCGCCTGCGGACGACCCGGTCTACCGTTATGTGGGTGGCCAGTTCACCTTCCCCGATCTCGACGCCGACCGGCGCGACCGGCCCTGATCCGACCGGCCCGGACTCGATCGGCCCAGACTCGACCGGCACTGACCAGGCTCGACCGGCACTGAGGAGACACCTGCGATGACGCACAGCACGTCCCGGACCGACCAGGAACCGCACGTCCAGGGGTACGACCCGCGGACCGGAGAGCCGGTCGGCGCGCCCGTGCCGGCGACCTCGGCCGCCGAGGTCGACCGGATCTGCGCCGACCTGGACGCGACCGCGTCCGTCTGGGCGGGGACCTCGCGCGAGGGCCGGGCCCGCGCGCTGGAGGCGGTCGCCGTCGCGCTGGACGCGCACAGCGACGAACTCGCCGGGCTGGCGGACGCGGAGACCGCGCTCGGCATGCCGCGACTGACCGGCGAGGTCGCCCGGACTACCGGGCAACTGCGGCTCTTCGCCGAGGTGTTGCGCGAGGGCGCGTATCTGGGCCGGGTCGTCGAGCCCGCCGCCGAGGGCCGACCCGACCTGCGCCGGGTGAAGCAGCCGACCGGCCTGGTCGCCGTCTTCGCCGCGTCCAACTTCCCCTTCGCCTTCTCCGTGGCCGGTGGTGACACGGCGTCAGCACTGGCCGCCGGATGTCCGGTGGTGGTCAAGGCGCACGAGGCCCACCCCGGGACCTCGCGGCGCACCGCCGAGCTGGTCAAGGCCGCCCTCGCGGAGGTTGGTGCGCCGCCGGTCTTCGACATCGTGCACGGCTTCGCGGCCGGGGCCGCCGTGATCGGGCACCCGGCCGTCACCGCCGTCGGGTTCACCGGTTCCACGCGCGGCGGACTGGCCCTGGCCCGGCTCTGCGCCGAGCGACCGGTGCCGGTTCCGTTCCACGGTGAGCTCGGCTCCGTCAACCCGGTCGTCGTCCTGCCGGGCGCGGCCCGGTCCCGCGCTGCGGAGGTGGCCTCCGGCTACGCGGCCTCGCTGACCCAGGGGGTGGGTCAGTTCTGCACCAACCCCGGGCTGATGTTCGTTCCTGATGACGCATCACTTATGGGTGCGCTGGCAGAGTCGGTCGCGGGGACCGACGGCGGACCGATGCTCTCCGCCCGGATCCACGACGCGTGGGCGGCCGCGGTCGCCGAGCTGCGCGGCCGGGACGACGTGCGGGTACTGGCCGAAGGCCGTCCCGGGAAGGGGCCGTGGGCGGCGACGCCCACGGTCTTCGCCGTCGACGGCGCGGCGTACGACCGCGCGCCGGAGGTCTTCGGTCAGGAGCGCTTCGGGCCGGTCGGCGTGGTCGTGGTCGACGGTGACGCCGACCGTACCCGGACCCGACTCGGAGGCGTCGAGGGCAGCCTGACCGTCAGCGTCCAGCTGGACCGCGATCGGCCGGAGGACATCGAGGCGGCCCGCGCGCTGCTGCCGGTGGCGGCACGGCGCGCCGGGCGGCTGGTGGTCAACGGCTGGCCCACGGGCGTCGCGGTGACCCGCGCCCAGCACCACGGCGGCCCGTTCCCGGCCAGCACCAGCCCGGCCCACACCTCCGTCGGCGGCGCGGCCATCGACCGCTGGCTGGTGCCGGTGGCGTACCAGGACGTGCCGTCCGAGCTGTTGCCGCCCGAGCTGCGCTGATCCCGACCAGGGGACGGACCGTCACGGTCCGTCCCCTGCACGGTGCCTTCGCGTTGCCTGCGCGGTGCCGTCGCGGTGGCTGGCGTCAGCCGCGCAGGCCCAGTTCGATCTGCTCCAGGCTGCGGCCCTTGGTCTCCGGGACCAGGCGCCTGGTCAGCAGCAACAGCACCAGGTTGACGGCCGCGAACACGTACATCGAGGTGCCGACGCCGAGATGGTTCTTGTCCGACATGATCGGGAAGATCGCGCTGATCAGGCCCGTCGCCGCCCAGAGCACGACCGAGCCGACAGCCATGCCCGCCCCGCGCGCCTTGAGCGGGAAGACCTCGGCCATCATCACCCAGACCACCGCGCCCCACCCCAGCTCGTACCCGGCGAGGTAGAGCACGAGCAGCACGACCGTCAGCGTGCCGAGGGTGCCCTTGTCGTGCACGTTGAGCACCACCCAGCCGGTGAGCACCAGGGTGACCACCATGACCACGTTGCCGATCAGCAGCAGCGGCTTGCGCCCCCAGCGGTCCACCACGAAGACGACCCAGGCGGTGAACGCCAGCTTGGTCACGCCCAGCACGATGGCGGAGAGCAGCGCGGTGTTGGCGGTGAAGCCCAGGGCGACCAGCATGGTCGGGAAGTAGGCGTTGATCGCGTTGACGCCGCTGAACTGCTGACCGATCGCCAGCAGCAGCGCCACCAGCAGCATCGGACGCACCCAGGGCCGCCACAGGTCGCGCACCCGGTAGGTCTGCTCGCTGTCGAGGCGGATCACCTGGCGGATCGAGACGAGCTCGGCCTCGATCTCGTCGGCCCGGTGGGTGCCCGCCAGCACAGCGCGAGCCTCGTCCTCGCGGCCCAGGTTGAGCAGCCAACGCGGCGTCTCCGGCAGGAAAGTGAGGCCGACGACCAGCACCAGCGCCGGGACCAGCGCGCCGGCGAACATCCACCGCCACAGCGCGTGCGGCTGCAGCCAGTAGTCCACCAGGAACGCGATCAGGATGCCGCTGACGATGAAGATCTGGTTGAGCGATCCCATCGCGCCGCGGATCCGGGCCGGTGCGAGCTCGCTGAGGTAGGTCGGCACGGTCGCGGAGGAGAGGCCGATGCCGACGCCGAGCACGGTCCGGAAGCCGACCAGCGCGCCGAATCCCGGGGCCAGCGCGCAGGCGAGCGTGCCGACGATGACGACGCCGCCCGCCGCCATGATGGTCCGGCGACGGCCGACCCTGCTGGTCAGCCGGGCGGCCAGGCCCGCGCCGACCATCGCGCCGACGGAGAGGCTGGCGGTGAGCATGCCCTTGTCGAAGCCGGACAGGTTCCAGGAATTGGAGATGACGACCAGGATCCCGGCGATCACGCCGAGGTCGTAGCCGAAGAGGATGCCGCCCAGTGCGCCGAAGACGTAGAGGGTGGCCGGGCTGACTCTGCGGGTGACCGTCCCGCGGCCGGGGGACGGCGGGGAGGATGCGGACGCGGTGGCCTGGGTCATGCGGGATCGCCTCGTCTCGGAGCGGGGGCGGTGGATGGTCGTGGCGCGCTTCGCAGGACCGGTCCGGGCCGTTGGCCGTGGCGAGGGGTGGGCGGGGTGACGGCGTTGGTGCCGCTCGGGGATTGAAGCCCCGTCAGGTCCGGCGGGTCAAGGGTCCACGTCCATATCCGGGATCAACGGCTCGTCGGAATCATCTGTTTCAAGACGATTAGTCGGCTCTATCCGTTCAGGAATCTGAACTAGGATCGAAATGACGAACAACTTTGCCATTCCTTGACGTTCTGGCGATTGCCTCGTCCGGCGTCGGTGCCCACGATGAATCCCACGCTTCGTCAGGACTGGTCCAGGTCATTGCCGTCATTGCCGTCATTGCCGTCATTGCCGTCACTGCCTCGGCCTCGGCCCCGAGCCTCAGAGCCTTATGACAAGGAGTCAGATGTCCGCCCATCGTGCCCGTCGACTCGTACCCCTCACCCTGGCCGGCGCTGTCGCCGTGGCGTTGAGCGGGACCGCCGCGCTCGCGTTAGGCGGCACCTCGTCCGCCTCGTCCGCCGCCTCCGTTCCCGGAGACCTCGCCTGCGGCGCCGCGACCACCGCCACCACCACGGCGAGCGGCAGCGCCCCGGGCGACGCCACCGACTGCGACACCGCGACGGCCTGGCAGAGCGGGCCGGCGACGCTGCAGGAGCTCAAGGTCGACCTCGGCTCGACCCAGGCCGTCGACCACGTCACCGTCGTCTGGGGGAGCGGCTACGGCAGCTCCTTCAAGATCCGCACCTCCCCGGACGGCACGACCTGGCACACCCAGACCGCCGTCACAGCCGGGACCGGCGGCACCGAGACCGTCGCCCTGCCCAGCGGAGTCAGCACCCGCTGGATCGAGATCTACGGCGAGCACTACGCGGGCAACGCCGGGTTCACCGTGGACGAGTTCGAGGTCTTCGGCAGCGCGGGCACGCCGACCGCGACGCCGAGCCCGTCCGCCAGCGCGAGCGCCTCCGCGTCGGCCAGCGCCTCCGCCTCCGCCAGTGCGACTCCGTCGCCCACCCCGTCGGCGACCTCGACCGGCAGCGGCAGTCCGGCCGCGTGGACGGGGCAGTTCACCGGCTACGGCTCCAGCGCGTGGAAGTCGGCCTGGGGTTGGACCTCCACCGGCGCGTGGGGGCAGGCGCAGTTGCAGGAGATCTCGGACTCGACCGCGCCCGGTGACGGCAGCGCGCTCCAGGTCACCTACGGCGCGGGCTCCTCGGCCAACTCCTGCTCCGACTGCCCGAACCCCGGCGGCGGACAGTTCTACACCCAGCTGAGCTCGATCGGTGGCGGCAGCGCACTGGCCGGCGGCAGCACGCTCGACCTCAAGTACAGCGTGAAGTTCCCGTCCGGGTACGACTGGGGCAAGGCGGGCAAGCTGCCCGGCCTCTACGGTGGCCAGATCGGCCAGGAGTCCGGTGGGAACCACGGCAACGGCTGGTCGACCCGCTACATGTGGCGCGGCACCAGCGCCGCCCCGAACAACGGTGAGGTCTACCTCTACACGCCCACCAACTCCGGCCCGACCGGCTACGGCGTGGACCTCGGCGTCGGCGACTGGAAGTGGCTCGCCGACGGCAACTGGCACACCGTGGAGCAGCTGGTCGATCGCAGCACCGGCGACGTGACGGTCTGGCTCGACGGCAAGCAGGCGGCGTCCTTCTCCGGCGCGGCGTCCGGGATCGGCTCGATCCCGTTCAGCGGGGTCTTCTTCTCCACCTTCTACGGCGGCCACGACACCAGCTGGGGACCCAAGGTGACCACACACGCGTACTTCGCGGACTTCTCACTGTCGAGCGGCGCGCAGCACTGAGGCTGTTGAAGCACCGAGATCAGGCGGACGGGCGCGCGGCCGTGCGACGATGGCCGTGACGCCCGTCCGCCCGTACTGACCCCGCAGTCCTGGAGCCGCCGTGCCGACCCCTGAGCAGCGGGCCCCGGCCGCCCGCGGCCTCGACGCGCTCGACGCGCTGGTCGGCGACTGCCGGGCCTGCCCGCGCCTGGTCGCCTGGCGCGAGGAGGTCGGGCGTACCAAGCGGCGTTCCTTCGCCAAGTGGGACTACTGGTCCCGCCCGGTCCCGGGCTTCGGGCCGCACGACGCCTCGATGCTGCTCGTCGGCCTGGCCCCGGCCGCGCACGGCGGCAACCGGACCGGACGGATGTTCACCGGCGACCGCTCCGGCGACGTGCTGGTCGCGGCGCTGCACGATCTCGGGCTCGCCAACCAGGCGACCTCCGAGCGGCGCGACGACGGGCTGCGGCTGCACGACGTCCGGTTCACCGCGCCGGTCCACTGCGCGCCGCCGGACAACAAGCCCACGCCGACCGAGCGGGACACCTGCCGCCCGTGGCTGGTCCGCGAACTGGAGCTGATGCGGCCGACGCTGCGGTCGCTGGTGGTGCTCGGCGCGTTCGGCTGGCAGGCCGTCATGCCCGCGCTGGCGCAGGCAGGTTGGCAGGTGCCGCGTCCGCTGCCGCGCTTCGGGCACGGCGTCCGGGTGGATCTCGACGCGAGCGATCCGGGGCGTCCGGGTATGGCGGTGTTCGGCTGCTACCACGTCAGCCAGCAGAACACGTTCACCGGACGGTTGACCCCGGCCATGCTCCGTGAGGTCCTCGCCCGGGCGCACGCGGTGGCGACCGAGGGCAAGACCATGCCGGGCGAAACGGGTTGATCATGCTTGTTGTCGGGCACCGGGGTGCGCCGCGCGTGGCCAGGGAGAACACCCTGGCCTCGATCCGGGCCGCGTTGGAGCTCGGCGCCGACTGGATCGAGGTCGACGTCCGCGTGGCCCGCTGCGGCACGCCGGTGCTGCTCCACGACGCCACGCTGGAGCGGCTCTGGGGTGACCGGCGGCCCGTCGGCGCCCTCGACGCCGAGGAGTTGGCGCGGCTGGGCGGAGGCGGGGTTGAAGGTGGCGGCAGGGGTGTTCCCACGTTGCGCGCGGGCGTCGAGCTGGCTGGTTCGACGGGCGCCACCGTGATGGTGGACGTTCCCGGCCCGTCCGAGGGCGCGGCGTCGCTGGCGCTGCTGCGCGGGATCGGCGCGCTCGACGCCGTGGTCTTCGCGGGCGACCGGGCGGCGCTGGGCCTGATTCGCGACGCCGCGCCGGATGCCCGGATCGCCCTCAGCTGGGAGTCGCCGCTGCTGCCCCGCCGGCGGATCCTGGACCGGATCCGCCCCGAGTTCCTCAACGTCGAGCAGCACCGGGTCACCCCCGCACTGGTCCGGGCCGCGCACCGGCGCGGGCTGCGGGTCAGCGTCTGGACCGTCGACCGCCCGGCCCGGATGGCGCGCCTGGCCGCGCGGGGCGTGGACGTGCTGATCACCAACGATCCCGCCGCGGCCAGGACGGTCATCCCGTCCGTCAGTGGGTGACCACCTCCAGCACCGGCGGATTGCCCGCGTTCTCACGTGAGTTGACCACGACGGCCAGACCGGCCGCGCCCTGCGGCTCCCAGACGGCGAGGGACGCCGTCCCGTCGCCGCCCGCTCCGGTCAGCGAGGCCGCGACCGCGCTGGTGACGTCGAGGCCGACCCAGTCCGCGGTGCTGGAGAGGGCGCCGGTGCCGAGCGCGGTGCCGACCGACGGGGCGTTGTTCCAGGTGGTGCCGGTCTCGCTCCAACTGTCCGTGGCGGTGGTGAAGGCCTGGAGCGTGGTCTGGTTGCCGCCCGCGTCCTGGACGCTGCCGCTGAGCCAGAGCACCGCCCGGTCGACCGTCCCGCTGATGGCGGCCGTGTCGAATCTCAGCAGCGCGACCCGGTCGTAGCCGGTGTTGGTCGCATTGGCGTTCTTGACCTGGAGCGTCGTCGACGTCCCGTAGTTAGTGGCGGCGTAGGAGCCGTCGCGCACGTAGGTGTCGGCGCTCGCGGGGAGCAGTTGGCCGGTGGCGGGGGTGAGTGCGGCCCCGGAGGCGGCCAGGGTGACGCTGTGCGTGCCGCCGCGGCTGCCGCCGGTCTCCACCAGCAGCCGGACCGCTCCGCCGCTGGTGCCGAGCACGGTCACGGTCGGGTCGGCCGAGACGAGCGAGGTGTAGCCGGAGGCGGCGACGGTGACGTGCACCGTCGCCGCGGCCCGGGTCGGGTCGGAGACGGCGATGGTGAGCTGCCCGCCGCCGGTCTGCGTCGACACCGACGCGGGCGCGTCGACCGTGATCGGCCCGGCGGTGCCCGCCGCGAAGAAGTTGGCCATCGTCACGCCGAGCGCGCTGTCCGTGACGGCCTGCGCGGTCGGGGAGTTGCTGAGGACCGACGCCGGCGGCGCGGCGGCGTAGGCGGCGGTCTGCGCCTCGGTGAAGGTCGGCAGCAGGACGTAGGAGTAGGTCGCCCCGGCGGGGTTGGCGCCGTGGTCGAGGGCGAGGGAGAGGTAGGGGCGGGTGTCGCTCGCCAGCGTGGTGGGCGCGGAGGCGTTGACGTCCGTCCAGTTGCCGGTGCGGCTGGTGTCGGCGAGCACGACGTTGTCGGCCCCGGCCGGCCAGAGGAAGCAGTAGCCGCCGACGCCGCTGATGCTCGCCCAGTGCACCCCGTTCACCGTGCTGGTCCAACCGGCACCGGTGGCTTGGGCGTTGCCGTTGACCGAGAGGGTGGCGCCGCCGCCGCTGTGCAGGTTGCGGTTCTCCACCGTGGTCACCACCTGGTTGCCGCTGGTCGAGGTGATGCCCGCACCCAGGCAGACCACCGAATCGTCCAGGCAGAACCAGGACTTGACGGCGGTCAGGTTGGTCGACGCCGCCTGCAGCTGCATGCCGACCGCGCCGTAGCTGCCCGCGACGACCGAGCCGCCGACCCAGCTGGTGCTCGGCTTGGTGTTCTCCCCGGCCGAGTTGGCGAGCGGGCCCTGGTCGGCCGTGGTGCCGGGGAGCTGGTACATGTCGGCGGTGTCCCAGTAGGCGTCGTTGAACTGCGCCACGTCGCCGTCGAGATGGAGCTGGCCCATACCGTCGCCGGTGAACCAGCCGTGCAGGTTCTCGCCGTTGATCACCTCGTAGCGGGTGATCTCGCGCGAGCAGAGCGACAGCGAGTACGCCCACCCCGGACGACGGTGCACGGCCCGTGCCATGTCCGGGAACTGACGGTGCGTCTGCGGCTCGGGCGCGGCCGGGACCGAGGAGTCGCCGAGCACGCTCTGCGCCAGGGCGATGCCCGCGACCCCGGCGGTGGACGTGGTCACGGTCTGGCCGGTGGTGTAGTCGACGATCGACTGGGTGGTGGAGGCGATGGTGCTGACCGTGTTGCGCTGCAGCCAGCCCTTGGCGGTCGCGCGCCAGGTCGCGGCCTGGGTGGCGTCGGTGGTGGCCTGGGCGTAGCGCAGCAGCATCAGCGAGGCGGAGAAGCCGTCGCCGGCGTCCGACTCGTTGAAGCGCGAGACGGCCCGGCCGCGCACCGAGTCCAGCATCAGGCCGTTGTGGACCATCGGTGCGAAGCCGTCGGCGACGCCGGTGAAGAGGTCGGCCAGGTTCGGGTCGGTGACCGCCCACTGGGAGCCCTGGAGCAGCAGCACCAGAGCGACGACGTCGGCGAAGTAGATCTCGCCGTAGGTGCCGGTGTAGGCGACGCCGGTGTGCTGCTGGTACGAGCCGTCCGCGTAGAGGCCGTCGCCGTACATCACCAGCGGCAGCGCGGGGGAGAGGTCGGCGACTCCGGTGCTGATGGCGGTCGCGTCGGAGCCGAGCGCGCCGCGCACGATCACCGCGCGGCACTCGTCGAGGCGGTTGGCTCCGGTCGAGGTGGTCGAACTGCTCGGCACGATCAGCTGCTTGGTCGGGTCGGGCACGAAGGCGTCGATGGCGGCGCAGCAGGCGGCGACCTGAGTGGACGTCAGCTGGCTGTACATCAGGATCGCGGTGTCCTCCAGCGCCTGGCTGGAGCCGATCTGCCAGTCCCACCAGTTGTTGTACGGGGTGGTGCCCGGCGCGTAGACGGAGCTCGTCATGAAGTCGAGCGCCGACGCCACCGTGGCCGCCAGCGAGGAGCTGCCGGTGTAGGCGGTGCCGGGGACGGTCCAGGCCAGGGCCAGGGTCTTGAGCCGGGAGAAGCTGGTGGTCATGTTGGCCGAGACCGAGCCGAGCGGCAGGTCGGACCAGAGCGAGGTCCGGCCCGAGCCGGTCTGGATCGAGCTAAGGAACGCGGCGGCCTCGGCGTTGAGCCCGGCGATCGCCGGGGCGTAGACCGAGGGGGACGTGTCGGTCACGCCGCCGGTGAGATAGCCGGTCCAGGCGGAGCGCAGCGCCGCGTAGGGGTCGGTGGTGGCGGCGACCGGAGAGGCCGCGCCGAAGGGCAGCGCGAGCGCGCCCAGCCCGAGGCCGCCCAGTTGCAGCAGGCGACGTCGGGTCAGCGCCGGGAGCGGGGGCAGGGAGGCGGAGAGGGAGGGAGAGGAGGGATGGCGATCGGCGGGGGAGTGGCGCACGCGGGCCTCCGAGGCATCGGGATGCCACGGATAGTGCTCACTCGTATGATCGGACGTCAATAAGTTGGGATCGATTCACCGAATTTCGTTCAAACGATCAGGTGATCAGTCGCCTGCTGGTGCTCAGGCCCGGCGCAGCTCGATCCAGACGCTCTCCGCCTCGCCGAGCAGGCGTCCCGTGCTGCCGTAGAGCGCCGTGCAGGTGGTGAACTTGCGGCCGTCCTGGCTGATCAGACGCGAGGTGATCACGCAGGCCTCGCCCGGCGCGGGCGCCCCGTCCACCCGCGCGGTGATCCGGCCGAGCACCACCTCCCGGGTCTCCAGATCCACCGTCCACGCGCCGGGGCAGTCCAGCGCGGCCCAGACGAACTCCGGGCGGACGGTCGATGCGCCCGGGTCGGCGAGCGTCGCGCTCGGGGTCCAGGTGCAGGCGTGCAGTGCGCCCGGCTCGTCACTGACCGGGCCGGAGAAGAGGTGCAGCCCCTCGCGGTCGCCGCGTCCGGTGCCGCAGACGAAACAGGTCGGGAAGGGGTGGTGCTTGTGGCCGCGGAAGCCCGCCTCGGCCGCCTCGGCGACGTCGAAGGGCACCGGCGGCGGCGTCCCCAGACCGGCCAGCCGGGCCGGAGCGGCCTCGGCGACCAGCAGCTCCCCGTCGAGCAGCCGCACCGCCCCCGCGACGCCGTCCGGAGTCGGCACGACGGCCATCGGCCGGTCCAGCGGCGGCGGCTGACGGAGCGTCACCACAACAGCCGGGGCGTCACCGCTGGAGGCGTCACTGCTGGAGCTGCCACTGCCGGCGACGTGCTGGGCCAGGGCGCCGGAGATCCAGCCGCCGTTCGCGGACGTGGGCGGACCGTTGAACAGGGGCGGGACGACCAACTCGACGGGGTTCGACATGCGCCGATCCTCGCATGTGGGAGCACGTGGTAGAACGACGGTCATGATCGCGCCTGCCGACGTCGTGCACGACGTGCCGTACTACGCCCAGTGGGAGTCTCCCGACCTGATCGAGGCGATCATCGGGGGCGGCTGTCCGCGGCCGATGACCCGGCCTGGGCGGCGTCCGGCGCGACGACGCCGGAGGAGTACGCCTGGTGGGCCCGGCGACTGTGCGGGATGGCCTGCCTGCGGATGGCGCTGCACCACGTCACCGGCGCGGAACCCCCGCGCGCCCTGGAGCTGGCCCGTGACTACCTGCGGGCCGGCGCCTACGTGAAGCGGGACGACGGCGGGCTGGACGGGCTGATCTACGCGCCGTTCGCCGCGCACACCAGCGCGCGTCACCCGCTGCACGCGCAGGTGCGCGCGGAGTTGACGCTCGGCGAGGTCGCCGCGTCGGTGCGGGACGGGAGCCTGGTGATGCTCTCGGTCCACCCCTCCGTCCGCACGCCCGAGCGGCAGCCGCCGCAGCGCGGCGGACACCTGGTCCTCGCCGTCGGGGCGGGCGAGAGCGCTCAGGGCGGCGTCCTGTTCCTGCACAACCCCTCCGGCTTCGCCGGGCGGTCGCAGCGCTTCGTCCGACTGACCTGCACCGAGTTGGAGCCCTTCTTCGCCGGACGCGGCGTGGTGCTGACCGGTCGCGCTGCGTGAGCGCGAGCGACTGAGCGTTTGACTGGTTGACCTCGGCGACTTCCGCGCGGCGTACTGGTGGGAGAGCGCGGGTCGTCGTCGGCGGAAGGTGGGACACCATGTGGGTCCCCAGAGTCATCGGACTGGTGCTGATCGCGATCGGCGGGGTCTGGATCGCGCAGGGGGTCGGCGCGTTGCACGGGTCGGTGATGACCGGGCGTCCCGGCTACACCGTGCTCGGGGTCCTGCTGGTGGCGGGCGGCGTGGCGCTGCTCGTCCTCGGCCTGCGCGGGCGTCCCCGCGACTGAGTCGATCAGGAAGCGCTCCGCCCGGTTGTCGGTGGCAACCCGTTCGGCGCATCCTGGGGGAGTCAGGGCTCAGAGCCTCCCGGGCCTGCACGTCGCAGTGGCGAGGTGAGGCATGGTTGCACCCGGGCCGTCCGGCGGCGCTCACGGCGCCCCACCGGACGACGCGTCGATACCGATCCCCTCGGCCTCCGCGCATGCGCAGGTGAACACGTCTGCGACTGCGGATGCAGCGGAGGAGACGGTCATCCGCGCCGCAGCGCTGACCAAGGTCTACCCCAAGGCCACCGTGCCGGCCGTGGACGGCATCGACCTGGCCGTCCGTCGGGGCGAACTCTTCGGGCTGCTGGGCCCGAACGGCGCCGGCAAGACCACCACCGTGGGCATGCTGACCACCCGCGTCATCCCCACCTCCGGCCGGGCCGAGGTCGCCGGGATCGACGTGGTCACCCGGTCCACGCTGGCCAAGCAGGTCATCTCGGTGGTCACCCAGCAGAACACGCTGGACCGCGCGCTCACGGTGCGCGAGAACCTCTACTTCCACGGCCTCCTCTTCGGCCTGCCCTCGCGTCAGGCCCGCGCCGCCGCGGACGCGCTGCTGGAGCGGTTCCACCTCACCGCGCAGGCGGACGCCTCGGTGCACATCCTCTCCGGCGGCATGGCACAGCGGCTGATGGTCGCCCGCGCGATCCTGCATCGCCCCGCCGTGCTCTTCCTCGACGAGCCGACGGCCGGTCTCGACCCGCAGAGCCGTCTGGCGCTCTGGGAGGTGCTGGCCGGGCTGATCGCCGACGGGCAGACGATCCTGCTGACCACCCACAACATGGAGGAGGCGGACCGGCTCTGCGACCGCGTCGCCATCATCGACCACGGCCGGATCCTCGCCCTGGACACGCCGACCGCGCTCAAGCGGGGCATCGAGGCGGACACCCAGGTCACCGTCCAACTCGTCGATCACGGCGGCGACACCGGTGCGGAGGACGCCTCCCACGACGGGCAGGCGCTGGCCGAGCTGCTGTCCCGGCGGGTGCCCGGCGTGGTGCGCACGCGCGTCGCCGACGGACGCGTCGAGCTCCACGTCGACGGCGGCGACCGGCTGCTGCCCCGCGTCCTTGCGGCCGCCGAGTCCGAGGGGTTCCAGGTCGCCGACCTGTCCGTGGCCGAGACGACGCTGGAGACCGTCTTCATCCGGCTGACCGGGAAGGAGTTGCGGGACTGATGTCGGCTCACCTCGCACGTCCGGTGCAGGCCCCGGCGGACGCGACTGCGCCCGTGGCACTGCGGCCCACCCGTTCCGCCGCCGCGTCCAGCCGGACCGCGCTCGGCGCGCTGATCCGCCGTGACCTGACGGTGCTGCGCAAGAACTTCGGCGAGTTCGTCGGACGCACCATCATGCAGCCGCTGCTGCTCGTCTTCGTCTTCCTCTACGTCTTCCCGACCATCGGCCAGGGCGTCGGCGGAGGCGGCGGACGAGCAGGCGAGTCGGACTTCGCCACGGTGCTGGTGCCGGGCGTGGTGGCGATCTCCATCATGTTCCAGGGCATCCAGTCCGTCGCCATCCAGCTGTCCCAGGAGTTCGGCTTCACCCGCGAGATAGAGGACCGGGTGCAGGCGCCCTGCCCGATCTGGCTGGTGGCACTGGCCCGAGTGCTGTCGGGTGCGACGCAGGCGCTGATCTCCGCGCTGATCGTCTTCCCGATCGCGGCCGTGGTCCACGCACCGGGCGTGCAGGCGCACTTGAGCGTGCACTGGTGGGTGGTGGTGACGCTGATCCCGCTGGCGTGCGTGGCGATGACCTCCCTCGGGCTCGTGCTCGGCACCACCTTCGAGCCGCGCAACATCGGGTTGATGTTCGGCTTCGTGGTGCTGCCGCTGGTCTTCCTCGGGGGCACCTACTACCAGTGGACCCGGCTGGGAGCGGTCCACGTCGGCGGGTTCCACTGGCTCCAAGTGCTGGTGCTCGTCAACCCGTTGATCTACATTGCCGAGGGCATGCGGGCCGGGTTCACCGACGCGTCGCACATGTCCCTGGTGGTGATCTACCCCGTACTGACCGGCTTCTGCGCCCTGTTCCTGGCACTCGGCCTGCGCAACTTCCGGCGCCGCGTGCTGTCGTGAGGCTCTTCGGTTGTTTCCGGCGTCCCTGTCCCGACCTTCTCCCGCAGGTGGTGAGCGCGTATGACGGACCAGGCGAATCCCGACCCGCACCAGGGCGGCTCCTCCGGAGCCCCGTCCCCGTTCCACTCCCGCAATTCGCGGCGTCGCGGCTCCCCGACCCGCAGAGCCTGGATCGCAGCCGTCGCGGCCCTGGCAGCCGTTGGCGTCGGGGCAGGACTCGCGGCCTGCGGCGGAGGCAAACCCGCGCCGACGAAGACCACCCAGCCGCCGCCCCCGCCCACCACGAGCGCGCCACCGGCGCCCAGCAACCCGCTGACCGGGCAGGGCCCGGAGGGCCACGTGCTGGCGGTCAAGATCGACAACGTCGGGCAGGCCCAGTACCAGCAGACCGGACTCAACTCGGCCGACCTGGTCTACGCGATCCAGGTCGAGGGCGGCCTCAGCCGCTACCTCGTCGTCTTCGACAGCAACCACGTCCCGTCCAAGGTCGGCCCGGTGCGCAGCGCCCGGCAGACCGACATCCCGCTGCTGGCCGCGTTCGGGCACGTCGGACTGGCCTACTCGGGCGCGATATCGGGGCTCAAACCGGACCTGGCGGCGGCCAACCTGCAGGAGATCAACCCGATCAACAACGCCAACCTGTTCAGCAACGGCGGGAGTGCGCCGACCTACATCCAGCCGTCGCAGGTCTTCGCCGCCTTCCCCAAGCTGGCCCAGGCCCAGGACATCGGCCTCCACTTCGGCGCGGAACCGGCGGGCGGGTCGGCGGCGGGTTCGGTCACGGCGACCATGCCGGCCGCGTCCTTCACCTTCACGGCCTCGGGCAACCAGTGGCTGGTCTCCGCCGACGGCCACCCGGTGAACACCCTCGACGCGGGCCGGGCCAACACGGTCAACGTGATCGTCCAGCACGTCAAGGTGGTCCAGGGCAAGTACACCGACTACAACGCCGGTCACGCCGACAACGAGGTCTTCTCCGAGACCACCGGCCAGGGCAGCGCCGACTTCTACCGCGACGGCAAGGTCTGGCACGGCCAGTGGTCGAAGCCGTCGGACACCTCCGCGACGCAGTACACGGTCGGCGGCAAGCCGATGGAGCTGGCCCCGGGGCGCACCTGGATCGTGCTGGAGGGCGGCTGAGCTCCGGACGAGTCCGGTTCGACTTCACCCAGGGCAGAACGCCGTTCCCTTCCCCCGGCGACCAGGATCCCTAGGCTGGAGGGATGAGCAGTCACGCGCCGGACGAGGCCCGCGTCATCCCGCTGCGCCGGCAGACACCCGTGCAACAGACGCCCGTGCCACCGACACCCGTGCAGCAGCCACCTGTTCAACAGCCACCTGTTCAGCAGACGCCCGTGCAGTCGGCTCCCGTGCCGAGGGAGCCGCTCTGGCGCGACCTCGTCGGCGGTGCGCTGCGGCGCGAGCGGCTCGCGCAGGAGCGGACGCTGAAGGAGGTCGCGGAGTCGGCCCGGATCTCGATGCCGTACCTGTCGGAGCTGGAGCGCGGACGCAAGGAGGCCTCCTCCGAGGTGCTCGCGGCGGCCGCCCGGGCCCTCGGGCTCGGCCTCGGTGATCTGCTCTCACTGGCCCAGGACGACCTGGCCCGGTCCCGATACTCGCGCAGCAGCGTGGACCGGGGACGCACGACGTCAACGTCGTCCGCGTCGCGCCACGACGGCCTCTGCCTCGCCGCCTGACCGAGCGCCCAGCCACGGCCGGTACTCCCCTCGTGGTACCGGCCGTGTGGAGGAGGGCTCCCGGCCGCTGGGCCGGAAGCCCGCCTCCCGTCCCCGTCAGGACACCTGGACGGCAGGGCTCTCAACCTCGCCGTGGTAGGCGTAGTTCCCGTTGATGGTGGCCCAGACGTCCGGGGTGCTGGTTAAACGATCGACCGTCAGTACCCCAGCGGCCAGGCTTTTGCGCGAGCATGCAAAGGCTTTCCTGCTCACGTGAACGGGACCCGTCGGCTCAGCACCTGGTCGGCGATGCCGTAGGCGACGGCCTCCTCGGCGGTGAGGATCTTGTCGCGGTTCATGTCCGCGCGCAGTGTGGCCGGGTCGTGGTGCGTGTGCCGGGCGAGGACCTCCTCCACCTGCGCGCGGATGCGGGCCATCTCCTTGGCCGCCACGCTGAGGTCGGAGACCGTCCCCTGCTGCCCGCCGCTGGCGGGTTGGCCGAGCAGCACCCGCGAGTGCTGGAGCACGAGCCGCCGCCCGGGATCCCCGCCGGCCAGCAGCACCGCCGCCGTCGACGCCGCCTGACCGACGCAGAACGTGGAGATGGGCGCCTGCACGAACGTCATCGTGTCGTAGATCGCCATCAGCGAAGTGAACGATCCCCCAGGCGAGTTGAGGTAGATCGAGATCTCCTGGTCCGGGTTGGCCGACTCCAGGTGCAGGAGCTGCGCGATGACGACGTTGGCGACCCCGTCGTCGATCTCGGTGCCGAGGAAGATGATCCGCTCGTTCAGCAGCCGGCTGAAGACGTCGTAGGAGCGCTCGCCCTGCGCGGTCCGCTCGACGACGTAGGGAACCGTGTACGACCCCATGTCACAACCCCATCCGCGGACGCGAGGTGGCCGGGCGGATGTCGGTGAGCGACTCCACCACCCGGTCCACCATTCCGTACTCCTTGGCCTGTTCGGCGGTGAACCAGCGGTCCCGGTCGCCGTCCCGCGAGATCGTCTCCTCGCTCTGACCGGTGTGCTCGGCGGTGATCCGCTCGATGGCCTTCTTGGTGAACTCCAGGTTCTCCGCCTGGATCTCGATGTCCGCGGCGGTGCCGCCGATGCCCGCGGAGGGCTGGTGCATCATGATCCGCGCGTTCGGCAGCGCGAGCCGCTTGCCGCGCGCCCCGACGCTCAGCAGGAACTGGCCCATGCTGGCGGCCATCCCCATCGCCAGCGTCGAGACGTCGTTGGGGATGAGCCGCATGGTGTCGAAGATGGCGAGACCCGCGGTGACCGAACCCCCGGGGCTGTTGATGTAGAGGCTGATGTCGGTGCGCGGGTCCTCCGCCGAGAGCAGCAGCAACTGCGCGCACACCCGGTTGGCCGACACCTCGTCGACCTGGGTGCCGAGCAGCACGATCCGCTGGGCGAGCAGCTGCGCGGCGAGGTGGTCGTCGAAGCGGCTGGGCGGCGTGTCGCCGTCCTCCGCGCGGGGCGCGAGCGGGGTGAGTGGAGTCATCGGGTCTCCTCGTCGAGGCTGGGATTTGCCGTCCACTCCACTCTTGACCTGGAACGACCCCCGGATACCGTTTCTCTGCCCGTGGCAGATTCGCCACGGGCAGAGCGGCGAATCACCGTTCGGTGCGGACCAGCTTGGCGTTGATCGGCTCCGCCGGGATCTGGCGGTTGGCGTGGACCACGCCCACCTGACCGGTGCTCGGGCGGACGAGCAGCGAGGTCGCCGAGGCGTCGCCGCCGCCCGCGTGGCCGACGGCGTCACGGGTGAGGTGCAGCAGCCAGCCCAGGCCGATCTGGGCGCCGGAGTCGTCGCGGGTGGCCTGCGGCGTCAGCGCCTGCTCCGCGAGCTCGGCGGGCAGCAGCGAGCGCCAGCCCGTGGCGAAGCGGACCAGGTCCGGCGCCGTCGACCAGAGCCCGCCCGCCGCCTGGAGGGTGGCGAGCGGCGTCGGGACGGGCTCGAACTGCCCGTCCTCGCCCAGCCGGTAGCCGGTGACCGGGTCATTCTCGGGCACCGTCAAGGGGAACGAGGACGCGTCCATCCCGAGCGGGCCGAGGACCAGCCCAGCCGCCGCCTCGGCGTAGCGGAGTCCGGTCAGCTGGGCGACCAGCTCGCCGAGGACCGCGAACCCGCCGTGGCTGTAGGTGAATTCACCGCGCGGCCCGGAGCAGCCCACGACCGGGCCCAGCAGCGCGCCCACGTCCGTGACCGGTTCGCCGAACGCTCGCTCCGGATTGTCCACACCGCCGGTGTGACTGAGCAGGTGACGAACCGTCACCTCACTGTCGGCGAGGCGAAGCGTCCGCAGGTGGTCGTCGACGCGGTCGTCAAGGCCGACAGCGCCCTCACCGACCAGCCGCAGCACGGCCGTTGCCGTGATCAGCTTGGTGATCGCGTAGGCGGGGAACCGGTGGTCGGGGCGCAGCGGGACGCCCCGCTCCAGATCGGCCCAGCCACGCGCGTGGGCCCAGAGGGCGGCCGGGCCGTCCGCGCCGTCCGAGTCGCTCCGGCCGCCCGAGCCCGCTGCGACGAGTCCCACCAGGCCGAGGTCGCCGTGCGACTCCGCGACCAGGCCCGGTACGGCCTGCGGTACCGGCCCGTCGGTGGACGTCGGCGGCTCGGCGACGCGGGGGTCGCGCACGCGTTGCCCCGCCGGGTAGACGCGAAGCCCGATCAGGCGGTGCGGCGGGAGCCGGTCGGCGACGGCCTCGACGCGCAGGTCGCCGAGACCGGCGCGAAGCGCCTGCGGCGCGGATCCCAGCACGGTCAGCGGCTCGCGCAGCCGCGCCGCCTGTCCGGCCAGGGTGGTGGCGATCTGGTCGGCCGGGACCATGCTCAGGAAGTGGTCGGCGAAGTGCTCGCCCAACTCGGCGCGGTCGGGCGCCGTCCAGCCGGGCCGGTCGGCCTCGCGGAACCGCTCCACCACCCAACGGACCTGCGTCAGCGCCTGGTTGTCGACCCCGACGCCCGCACCGGCGGCGTCGAGCGCGGCGATGTGCTCCTTGAGGGCGGTCCAGCTGGGCAGCCCGTGCTCGCGGGCGACAGCGAGTTGGGCGTCGTGCAGCGTCGGGAACTCGCCTGCGGCGAGCCGGCGCTTGGCCTCCAGCTTGAGGAAGCGGAGGTTCGGGCGGTCGGGCAGTGCCCGCGACGAAGCAGAAGCGTCGGACGACTTCTCGGACGACATGGCAGTCCTTCCTCGGCGCCCGCGGGTTCGCGACATCGGGCTGGAAAGACATGCCTGTGCATGCGTGTGCTGCATCCGGTGGGCTTTGAGCCCTGCCCGCGAACCCAGGTGCGGCCGGTAACCGCCAAGCCGACCATACCCTCTCCGTCCGGCGCGGGCGAGACCCGCCCGCGCCGGACGGAAGCAGGCGGCGGAACAGGCTCAGGACGCCCGACGCCCGGTCACCAGCCGCTCGCGGTCGAACAGCGCCGAGACCGCACGCCAGCCGAGACTGTCGACGACCAGCAGCACAGCCGCCAGGATCAGTGCCAGCCGCAGCGTCGGCGTCAGCACGCCGAAGGAGAACAGCGAGGTGACGGCCAGCGGCGGCAGGCTGGCCAGCGTGCTGAGCTGCTGCGCGACGCGCACGTCGTTGGACCTGGCCGAGATGGCGATCCCGGCCCAGATCGACCACCCCGCCACCAGTGGCGTGAACAGCACCTGGGCGAGCAGCAGCGGTCCCTGGAAGACGGCCGTGGCCACGTTCGGATGCGCGAACAGCTCGGTGAGCAGCAGGAAGAGGCCGAAGACCCCGTAGGAGATCGCCAGCGTCGGCAGCAGCGCCGCGAGCGCCTTGCCGATCAGGAACTCCTCGGTGCGCAGCGGCGTGGTCAACACCGGCTCCATGGTGCCCTGTTCGCGTTCGCCGACCACCGAGTAGGCGGAGATGGCCGCCGGGGTCACCGCCGGGACGATCAGCATGTAGAGCAGCGACAGGCCGACCCGCTGGGTCAGCATCGAGCTCGCCACGTCGGAGGGCAGGGCGAAGGTGTCGATCACCGGGAGGATCATGAAGATCACCGGCATCACGGTCATGGTGACCACGATGAAGCGGTTGCGCCGGTAGTCCTGGATCTCCTTGCGCACCACCGCGCGGATCCGGGGCCGGCTCAGCGGTCCGGTCCGGCCTGCGCCCGGACGGCGCGTGAGGATCAGGCTCATGACGCAGTCTCCCCGTCGGTGTCGATCAGTTGGAGGTAGACGTCCTCCAGCGAGTGCTGAGACTGGCTCAGCGACAGCACGTCCGCGTCCGCGGCCACCAGGGCGCGGGTCGCCGCGGGCGCGGCCAGGTCGGGGTCGGTGACGCCGAGGACATAGCTGCCGCAGCCGTCGTCGGAGCTGTCGCCGGCGCTGTTGTCGGCACGCCAACTCTCCACGCCCGGAAGGCCGGTGAAGACGGCTGCCGGATCGGCCAGCGGCCGGGCGGTGCGGACGCCGAGCGTCTTGCTGAACAGCTGGTCGCGCAGTTCGTCGGGGCGGCCGATGGTGCGCAGCGTGGTGTTGAGGATCGCGACCCGGTCGCAGAGCCGTTCCGCCTCGGCCAGCCGGTGGGTGGTCAGGAAGATGGTCACCCCGCGCCGGCGCAGCCCGTCGATCAGCTCGTGCACCTCGCGGGCCGAGACCGGGTCCAGGCCGGAGGTGGGCTCGTCGAGGAAGAGTACGGACGGGTCGTTGAGCAGCGCGCGGGCCAGGCCGACCCGCTGGCGCAGGCCCTTGGAGAGGCTGCGGCAGGGGTCGTTCGCCCGGTCCGTGAGGTTGACCGCGCGCAGGGCCCGGTCGATCCGCTCCTTGGCGTCCGGCAGCTCGTGCAGCCCGGCGAAGAACCGCAGGTTCTCCGCGACGGTCAGCCGCAGGTAGAGACCGGGGGACTCCGGCATGATCGAGATCCGCTTGCGGATCTCGATCCCGTTGGCCGGAGTCAGCGGGAGTCCGGCGACCGTCGCGCTGCCCTCGCTCGGCGCGATCAGCGTGCCGAGTGTGCGGACCGTGGTGGTCTTGCCGGCTCCGTTGGGGCCGAGGAATCCGAACACCTCACCCTGGTCGACCTGGAACGAGAGGTCGGAGAAGGCGGTGCGCGGCCCGAAGCGCTTGGCCAGGCCCGTGACGGCCAGCGCGGGTGAGGTGGTTTTCAGCGTCGTACTCACATTTAAAGTGATATCACTTTAAGTGGGCCCGGACAATGGACCCGCCGGCCTCATTCCTCCCCGCTCCCGGCCACGGTGTCCTCGGCCGGGGTGCCCTCCTCCGCCGCCTCGGTCGGCTGACGCTTGGGCGGACGGCCGCGCCGAGGCATGCTGCCGACGTTGCCCGGCAGCCGGCCCGCCTGGGACAGCGCGTTGCGCAGCAGCAGTTCGATCTGCGCCGTGGTGCTGCGCAGCTCGTCGCCCGCCCAGCGCGCCAGGGCGTCGTGGACGGCGGGATCGAGCCGCAGCAGGATGCTCTTGCGTTCGCTCACGGCGTCCGCTTACTGGTAGAGGGTGCCGGTGTTGACCACGGGCTGGGTCGCGTGGTCGCTGCAGAGCACCACCAGCAGGTTGCTGACCATCACGGCCTTCCGCTCCTCGTCGAGGTCGACGACGTCCTCCTCGGCCAGCTGGTCCAGCGCGCTGCGCACCATGCCGACCGCTCCCTCGACCAGTCGCTGACGCGCCGCCACGATCGCGTCCGCCTGCTGGCGGCGCAGCATCGCCTGGGCGATCTCGGGCGCGTAGGAGAGGCGGGTGATCCGGGACTCCAGCACCACCACGCCCGCGCGCTGTACCCGGTCGGCGATCTCGGCAGAGAGCCGCGAGGTGATCTCCTCGGCGTTCTCGCGCAGCGACAGCCGCGCCTCCCCGCGCGCGTCGTACGGGAAGCTGCCGGCGATGTGCCGGACGGCGGTGTCGGTCTGGATGGAGACGAAGTCGACAACGTCGTCGACGCCGAAGACCGCCTCGGCGGTGTCGGCGATCTGCCAGACCACGACCGCGGCCATCTCGATCGGGTTGCCGTCGGCGTCGTTGACCTTGAGCGTCTCGGTCTCGTGGTTGCGGATCCGGGTCGAGACGCGATGGCGCTTGGTGAACGGGTTGAGCCAGCGCAGCCCGTTGGTGCGGACCGTGCCCAGGTAGCGTCCGAACAGCGTCACCACCCGCGCCTGGCCGGGTGCCACCGCCGTGAGCCCGGCCAGCGCCAGCACGCCGAGGACCAGCAGCACCACGCTGGGGGCGTGGGTGCCGCTGCCGTTGAGCAGGGCGATTCCGGCCGCGATCAGCGCCACGCAGACGACCAGCCCGATGCCGCCCGGCAGGCTGGCCGCCTCCCGCTCCACGACGCCCACGGGTGTGCCGGTCCGGGGGTTCTCCGGAGTCCGCCCGCCCGTTGCCGCGCCGCCTCCTGTAGCGTCCCTGTCGGCTGCGTCCATGTCGGCCACCTTGCCTCTCGCCTCCCCGCGCGGGTGCGGTCTGCACTCCTGTCGCGTAGATAGAGATATCACTTTTCTTCCCGCGAGGCGGGCACCCCAACCACCCCCGGGTCGGGGCGGCCGCGATACTTGATCGCGAGCGGCTGAGAACGAACCGGTGACGGGTAGGGAGGCCTGATGGAGGAGATCCGGGTGCTGTCGACGACGGCGATCCTGGGCTACGGCTTTCCGGACGCCTCGTTCGAGGCGGGGCTGGCCCGCGCGCCGCACGTCATCGCCGCCGACGCCGGGTCCACCGACCCCGGCCCTTACTACCTCGGCGCGGGCGTCTCCTTCACCGACCGCGTCGCCGTGCGGCGCGACCTGGAACGGATGATCCTCGCCGGACGCCGCTCGGGCGTCCCGGTCGTGGTCGGTTCGGCGGGCGGTGCGGGCGCTGCGCCGCATCTGGAATGGCTGCGCGGGATCGTCGACGAGATCGCCGCCGCGCACGGGCTGCGGCTGCGTGTCGCGCTGATCCCGGCCGACGTCGACAAGGCGACCGTGCGCGAGGCGCTGCGCGAGTGCCGGATCAGCTCCGTGCCGTTCGGCCCGCAGCTGACGGCGGAGGACGTCGACGCCAGTACGCACGTGGTGGCGCAGATGGGCACCGAGCCGTTCGTCGCCGCCCTGGCGGGCGGGGCGGACGTGGTGCTCGCGGGCCGCGCGTACGACCCGGCGGTCTTCGCCGCCCTGCCGCTGCTGCACGGCTTCGACGCCGGACTCGCCCTGCACCTGGGCAAGATCCTCGAATGCGCCGCGATCGCCGCCCTGCCCGGCAGCGGCAGCGACTGCATGTTCGGCACGCTGCGCCGCGACCACTTCGTCGTCGAGCCGCTGACACCGGAGCGCCGCTGCACGCCGACCTCCGTGGCCGCGCACACCCTCTACGAGAAGAGCGATCCCTACCATCTGCCGGGTCCGGGCGGGGAGTTGGACCTGAGCGCGTGCGTCTTCACGCCCGAGGGCGAGCGCGGCGTCAAGGTCTCCGGGTCGCGGCACGTCCCGCGTCCGTACGCCGTCAAGCTGGAAGGCGCGCGGCTGCGCGGCCACCGGACGGTCTCGTTGGCGGGTGCACGGGACCCGCGCTTCATCGACTCCCTGGACGCGATCGTCGCGGGGGTGCGGGCGCGGGTCGCCGACAACTTCCCCGACATCCCGGCCGAGCGCTACGAGTTGATCGTCCGCGCCTACGGCAGGGATGCCTGCATGGGACCGTGGGAGCCGACGCCGGCCGCGGGCCACGAGGTCGGGATCGTGATCGAGGCCGTCGCGGACACGCAGCAACTCGCGGACACGCTCTGCTCGTTCGCCCGCTCCACGATGCTGCACTTCGGCTATCCCGGACGGCTCTCGACGGCGGGGAACCTGGCGTTCCCGTACTCGCCCTCGGACTTCCACGCGGGCGCGGTGTACGAGTGGAGCGTCTACCACCTGATGGCGGTGGCCGATCCGTCGGCGCTCTTCCCGGTCACCTTCGTCGAGTCGGGGGACGACATGGAGAAGACCTCATGAGCGACCGACCGAGCGCGCCGCTGGCCGAACTCGCGGAGGTGGTCCGCAGCAAGAACGCGGGCCCGTTCGAGCTGACGCTCGACGTCATCTTCGCGAGCCGCGCCCAGTACGAGCTGGTCAAGCGGGAACGGGCGGTGAACCGGGAGTTGGTGGCCCGGCTCTACGGGGTCCCGGTCGAGGACGTCGGCGAGGCGATCTATTACGACCCGGCCCGCGCGGTGAAGATCAACCTGCGCCGACCGGTCCCGTCCGGCGGCGTGGGCGACAGCGACGTCTACGGCGCGCAGCAGCACGGGCCGTTGCTGGGCCTGCGGTTGCCGGTCGCCGGATCCGGCGGCGGCGATCAGCGGGCGTAGGAGCCGAGGCCCACGAGGCAGTAGACGTAGGAGTTGATGGTCGCGCCGTTCCAGGTCTCCTGGGAGGAGAACGAGTACTGCGTGTCCGACACGTTGTCGCACTGGCTCAGGTCGGTGGTCTCGTAGAAGACCTGGATCACCTTGTAGTGCGCGTCCGAGGCCGAGCAGTCGACCTGGTTGACGTCGTTGACCGTCTGCGCCGTCGTCGAGTCCGGCAGGGTGCCGTTGAGGCAGGTGCCCGAGTCGAAGGGGCTCGGCGAGGGCGGCGTGGTGTCGGCCGGCGGCGAGTACGGGTCCGTGGGCGGGGCGTAGGTGTCGGTGGGGTCGGCGTAGGTGTCGGTCGGGTCGACGTTCGGGTCGGTGGGCGACGCGTACGGATCGGTCGGCGGGGCGTAGGTGTCCGTCGGGCCCGCGTACGGGTCCGTCTCTGACGAGCTCTGGCAGCCCGTTGCCAGGGCCAGGACGAGGGCGGCCGCCCCGAGCGCGCCGAGCGCGGCGCGGGTCGAGCGGGTGTGCCTTCGAGGGCCGGGCGCGGCTCCGTGCGGCGGCTGCTGAGGCGGTGTGAGGTCGCGTTCGGTTGCCATGGGGCTCCTCCTGCCATCCGTGCGTGGTGCTCGGGCCGGCGTCGGTGTCGGTGTGGTGTCGACGGGTCAGCGGGCGAGCAGGGTCTCGATGCGCGCCGCGAGGTCGAGGACGACGGCGGCGCGCGGGGCCAAGCGCGGGTCGGATCCGGCACCGCTCGGGACCATCGTCGACGTCAGGTCCTGGGAGCCACGACGGGCAGGTGTGGTATGGGGCCGCCCGGCTCCTACCGGTTTCGGACCAGCGGATTGGCCAGCGTGCCGGCGAACTGCAGCGCGCCGGACGGATCGGTCAGGTCCACCATCTGCCGGTTGTCGCGCAGTTGCAGCCGGTTCAGGCAGGAGAGCGGGAAGCGTGCGGCGAACAGGTCGTGGCGGGCGAAGCGTTCGGCCAGCTGCGGGTGGGCTGCCTGGTAGCCGCGGATGACCTGCGCGACCGTGCCCCAGAAGACGTGCTGGTCGAGCGCCCCGCAGGCGTGCAACTCGGCGGAGAGGAACCGCAGGAAGCAGTCGAAGACGTCCGTCTGCACCGACAGCGCCCAGTGCTCCTCCGGGACCTCGGCGCGGATCCGAGCCACCTCCGGAGGCAGCGGGACGGCCTTGTCGAGGACGGCGATCTCCTCGGCTATGTCCTTGAAGAAGACGCGGAGCGGCGTGCCGTGCTCGTCCAGGACCAGGAGGACGTTCTCGCCGTGCGGCATGAACGTCAGCCCGTAGGCGAACAGGCAGTGCACCACCGGTACCAGATAGGCCGTCAGATAGCGGCGCAGCCACTCCACGGCCGTCAGGCCGGAGTCGGCGACCAGCGCAGCGGCGAAGGACGCGCCGTCGCGGTCGGTGTGGAGCAACGCGGCCATGGTGACGGCGCGTTCGCCCTCGCGCAGCAGCGCCAAGGGGCTCTCGCGCCAGAGCGCGGCGAGCATCTTCTGCTGCGGTGTGCCCTTCGGGTAGCGGGGATGGCGGTAGCCGACCGCCGCGTGCTCGCGGAGGATCGAGAAGTCGCAGGCGGTCAGCGTCGGATCAGTGGCGACCAGGTCGGCCAGCCAGTCGTTGATTGCGGGCGTGTGCTCCATGTAGTCGGCCGAAAGGCCGCGTACGAAGCCCATGTTGAGCACGGACAGCGCCGTCTTGACGTAGGGCTTGCCGGGGACGGTGGTGTTGAAGAAGGTGCGGATCGACTGCTGCGGAAGATGGCTCTCACGGCCCTCGCCGAGCAGCACGATCCGGCCCGCCGCGATCTCGTCGGCGTAGGTGACGGCGATCCGGTTCTGCCACTGCCACGGGTGGACGGGGATCAGCAAGTGGTCGTCCAGGCCGTCGGGCACCTGAAGCGTCAGGTCGACCAGGTCGGCGGGGTCGACACCGTGCCCTGCCGCGACGACGGCGTGGTCGGGGTGGACGGCGACCCAGAGCAGGCGGACCGGAGCGCCGACCTCGGGCGCGTACCGCGGGTACTCGGCCGCGTCGAAGCCCAACCGGCCGTTGTTGGCGACGAAGCACGGATGGCCCTCGGTCATGCCCGCCTCGACGGTCTGAAGATCGGCCGCCGCCAGCTCGGCGGCCGGGACGGGCGGGAGTGAGAGCTTGTAGGCGGCCGAGGCGAGGGTGCTGGTGACCTCCTCCAGGTAGAGCGGCAGCACGGTGTCGGTCAGCCCCAGGCTCCGGCGCAGCTCCCGCACCAGCTCGGCCGCGTCCAGGGGCAGGCTGGTTCCGTCGGCGGTCCGGACGCGGGTCAGTGACTCGGGGTCGATCCGCCAGTGGTCCAGCGCCAGCAGCTCGGCGCGGAAGCGGTAGGCCACCGAGTCGTCGTCGCCGCCGACGCCGTACCAGCCCCCTCCCTCGGGGAGCGGGACCGGACTGATCAGGCGCTCGTGCGCGAACTCGGCCAGCGCCTTGCGGACCAGATGCCGGTTGGCCGCCGCCCACAGCTCCGGCGTGAGGTGGGCGAGCGGGTCGCGGTCGCCGGTCGCGGCGTGGAACTGCTCGCGGGTGCAGGTGCTGAGCAGCGCGCGCTTGCCCGAGCGCGGCAGCGTGACCGGGCGGACCGGGCGGAAGCCGACGGCGGCGTTGAGCGCGTGGACGGCGCGGTTGCGCAGGTCCGGCTCGACCACGACGCGACGCACCGCCGGGTCGGCGAAGAGCTCGCGCAGCACGGCGGTCATGGCGGCGCGGGTGAAGCCGGGGACGGGTGTGTCGGTCGGAGCCGTGAGGAGATGCATGCCGACGTCGCCGGCCAAGGCTCGGTGGACGTCGGCGAGTTCGCCCGACGCGATGTCGTAACGCTCCGTCAGGACGGCGGGCTCGCCCCGGAACAGGCCGATCCGGGCGTCCAGCGAGCGGTACTCGCGGGCCACGTCGGCGACGGTGGCCTGTTGCATCAGCCAGAAGACGGCCTTGGGGTCGGTGACCCAGCCGTGCAGCAGCGCGGCGTCGGCGTCAGGGTCGACGGGACGGAAGGTGAAGTCGTCGGGGTGGGCCTCGAAGCGGGCGTTGCGGTTCATGCGGCGGAGAACTCCTGGAAGGCGATGCGGCGCTCGATCGGGTAGACCTCGCGTCCGGTCAGCGAGCAGATGATGCTGGAGTTGCGGTACGCGCCCATGCCGAGGTCGGGGTCAGCCAGGCCGTGTGTGTGCAGGGCGGCGTTCTGGACGAAGATCTCGCCACGGTCGCCCGTGTCCACGGACCAGTCGCGGCGCACCGCGAGGCGGCCCTGGCTGTCGCGGGCGATCCGGTCGGCGATGCCGGACAGGAACGGCGGCTCCTGGTAGCGGTAGCCGGTCGCCAGCACCAGGCCCTCGGAGGTGAGACCGTGCACGACGTCCTGTTCGCGCTGGTGCAGCGTCAGCTCGTACTGCTGCTTCTCCTTGTTCCAACGGGCTGCCGTCAGCTCGGTGTTGGTCAGCAGCCGGGTCGGCACCGGGCCGTCCAGGCTCTTGGCGTAGAGGAGTTCGTGGAGGGCGTTGACGGTGTCGGAGCTGATGCCCTTGTAGAGGCCCTTCTGCGCGGCGGCGAGGGTGTCCCGGACCGGGTAGGGGAGGGCGTGGAAGTAGTCGACGTACTCCGGCGAGGTCAGCTCCAGCGTGAGCTTGGTGTACTCCAGCGGGAAGAAGCGCGGCGAGCGGGTGGCCCAGGTCAACCGGTAGTCGTGGCGGTCGATGTCGGCCAGCAGGTCCTGGTAGATCTCCGCCGCGCTCTGGCCGCTGCCGACGACGGTGATGCTGCGGCACCGGCGCAGTTCGTCGGCGTGGTCGAGGTAGCGGGAGCTGTGCACGGCCGGGCCGTCCAGCCCGTCCAGCGCCGCAGGCAGGTGCGGCGGGGTGCCGGTGCCGAGCACCAGCCGACGGGCGTGGTGGACCTCGCCGTCGGCGCACTCGACGCGGTAGCGCTCACCGTCGGGCTCGTAGGTGATCGCGGTGACGTCGCGCCCGAACCGGATGGTGTCGAGCCGGGAGGCCGCCCAGCGGCAGTAGTCCACGTACTCGCGGCGCAGCGGGAAGAAGTTCTCGCGGATGTAGAACGCGTAGAGCCGCCCGGTCTGCTTGAGGTAGTTCAGGAAGGAGAACGGCGAACCGGGGTCGGCCAGGGTGACCAGGTCGGCCAGGAAGGGGGTCTGCAGGCTTGCCTGCTCGAGCAGCATGCCGGGGTGCCAGTCGAACTCCGGCCTGCGCTCCAGGAAGACGCCGTCGAGATCGGGCACCGGATCGGTCAGGCAGGCCAGGCCCAGGTTGAACGGGCCGAGGCCGACGGCGACGAAGTCGTGGGTACGCGTGGTGTGGCTCAAGGGTGACTCCGGTTCAGGCGGCTCGGGCGAGGTCGAGGTAGGCCTCGGCGTGTGCGGCGATCAGGTCCAGGACGGCGGCGAGGTCAGCCGTGGTGGTCTCCGGGTTGAGCAGGGTGAACTTGAGGTGGTGCCGGCCGTCCACGACCGTTCCGGCGACCATGGCCGCGCCGCTGGCGGCCAGCGCGTCGCGGGCGTGCAGGTTGGCGGCGTCGAGCAGGTCCTCCCGATGTGCCGAGCGGGGACGCGGAGCCCAGCGGAAGACGAGCGTGCTGAGCTGCGGCCGGACCACGACCTCGAAGCGGTCGTCGGCCGCCAGCAGCTCCCAACCGTCGGCGGCCAGGTCCACCACGGCGTCGAAGAGCGCGCCGACGGCGTCCGCGCCGAGGGTGCGCAGGCTGAGCCAGAGCTTGAGGGCGTCGAAGCGCCGGGTGGTCTGCAGGCTCTTGTCGACCTGATTGGGGATGCGCTGTTCGGTCATGCGCTTCGGGTTGAGGTAGTCGGCGTGGTAGGTGGCGTGCCGCAGCGCGGACCGGTCGCGGACCAGCAGGGCGCTGCAACTCACCGGCTGGAAGAACGACTTGTGGAAGTCGACGGTCACCGAGTCCGCTCGCTCGATGCCGTCGAGCAGCGCGCGGCGGGTCGGTGAGACCAGCAGCCCGCAGCCGTAGGCCGCGTCCACGTGCAGCCACACGTCGTGGCGGTCACAGAGGTCGGCGATCGCCGGGAGCGGGTCGATGCTGCCGAAGTCGGTGGTCCCGGCGGTGGCGACGACCGCCACGGGCACCTCCCCGGCGCGGCGGCAGCGCTCCAACGCGCGTTCCAGCGCGGCCGGTTGCATCCGGCGGTCGGTGTCGCAGGGGACGGCCACCACCGCGTCCGGTCCGAGCCCGAGGAGTGTCGCGGCCTTGGTGACGCTGAAGTGCGCATCGGACGAGGCGAGGATGCGCAGCCGGGGAAGCATGGACAGGTCGCCGCCGCACGCCTCCTGACGGGCGATCAGCAGCGCCTGGAGGTTGGACTGCGTGCCGCCGCTGGTGAAGACGCCGTCCGCGTGCGGGCCGAGGCCGATCCGCCCAGCGGTCCAGTCGATCAGCCGCTGCTCGATCAGCGTGCCGCCCGCGCTCTGGTCCCAGGTGTCCAGCGAGGAGTTGACCGCCGCCAGCACGGTCTCGCCGAGCAGCGCGGGCAGCAGGACCGGGCAGTTGAGGTGGGCCAGATAGCGCGGGTGGTGGAACCAGACCGCGTCCCGGAGGTAGAGCCGGTCCAGCTCGTCGAGCGCGGCGTCCGGGTCGGGGAGGGGGACGTCCAGGTCGATCCCGGCGAACTCGGCAGCGAGGGCATCGGGGGTGACACCGGTGAACGGACCGGCGCTTGCCGCCCGCACCGCGCGGGCGGCGACCCGTCGGGCGCCGTGGTGGACGAGGTCGACGTACGCGTCGGCGGAGGCGGCGTGGAGGAGCTGGGTCCGTGCGGTCCGTGGGTGCTGCGGGGTGGCCATGGGCTTCCTTCGGGCAGGGCAGGTTGTTCAGGGGACTGACTGATGGTCGGTTCAGCGACCAGCGGGCTGGGGTGGTATCGCGACGGCCTCGGCGACCAGTTGCTCCTCGGTCGCTCCGAGCCGCCAGTAGCCGGTGAAGGTGACCGCGGCTCGGGGGAAGCCGCGCCCGTGGACCAGATGGCGGCGGAGCGCCCGGACGCCGCCCGCCTCGCCCGCGATCCAGGCGTACGGCGTGCTGCCCGGCAGCGGGCAGTGGGCGAGCGCGTCGGGAAGCCCGCCGGGTGTGAGCCAGTGCACCTGGGCGTCCGTGCTGCCGCTGGGCAGAGCGCGGCGGTCCGCACGGTCCGGGACCTCGACGAAAGCACGGACGGGCAGGCCCGGGTCCAGTGTTTCGAGGATGGCGGCGATGGCCGGGAGTGCCGTCAGGTCCCCGGCCAGCAGGACCGCGTCGGTTCCGGGCGGCGGGCGGAAGTCGACGCCGGCGTTGTCGGGGTCGGTGGGGCCGAGCGCGAGCGCGCGGTCCCCGGGCCGTGCCGCGGCGGCCCAGCGTCCGGCGGGCCCGGTGCCGCCGTGGACGGCGAAGTCGACGTCCAGCACACCGGGACGCCGGGCGCCGACGGTGTAGCTGCGCATGATGCCGCGCCGCGCCGGGTCCAGCGTGCGCCAGGCGGCGAACCACTCACTGCCCGCCCCGGTGGGCACGAGCGGGTCGAGCTCGCCCGGTTGCGGGAGGAAGAGCTTGAACCGCTGGTCCCGGCCGCCCGAGCGGAAGTCGTCGATCCGCGGTCCCGTGAAGGTGATCCGTATCGTCGACGCGCCGAGCGGTACGGCGCGCGCCACCCGCAGCCGGAAGAAGTCCCAGCCGGAGGCGGCCATCAGGCCACCCGCTTTGCGCGGTCGAGCGCGGCGGCGAGTTGCTCGATCAGCGGAGCGCAGCCCGCGTAGGAGAACCGCACCTCGCTGAGCCAGGGGATCACCTGACCGGCTTTGACGGCGGGGAGTTGCTGCCAGGTCGGCTTGGCGGTGAGGTCCGTGGGCTGGAGGGCGGAGCTGCGGCTGTCGAGTAGGATCAGGTCGGCCGCGTAGGTGTCGGCGTTCTCCCAGCTCAGCGGCTCGAAGAAGCCGCCCTGGACCTT
Source organism: Streptacidiphilus sp. BW17 (assembly GCF_041262485.1). Classification (NCBI taxonomy): domain Bacteria; kingdom Bacillati; phylum Actinomycetota; class Actinomycetes; order Kitasatosporales; family Streptomycetaceae; genus Streptacidiphilus; species Streptacidiphilus sp. BW17. The sequence continues at coordinate 113,018 of NZ_JBGCCR010000025.1, forward strand.
GGCCGGGGTGACCAGCTCGACGCCGAGGCTGCGGTAGTAGCTGAGGTCGGGATAGACGCCCGGAACCGAGACGTAGAGCAGGTCCGCGCCGGCGGAGGCGGCCATCACCCGCAACCCGCGCTTGGCCTTGGCGGCCTGACGGACCGTCTCCACCGCCTGCTCGAACCGCCTCTTGGCGGCGACCACCGCGCTCCCGGTCGGGTCCGCTCCCAGCAGCCCGGCCAACTGCTCGTGGCGGCGCAGAGGTTCGGGCAGTTGGACCTTGGCGATGGTGATCCCGGCGGTGGGCGCCAGCGCGGCGATCGTGTCCTTGCTCGCGTCCGGGACGTACCAGAGCTGGCTCGGCACCCACATGTCGGTGACCAGCAGCTGCGGGCGCAGCGCGGCGTACTTCTCCAGGTCGAACTCGCCCCAGGCGTTGCCGAGGACCGTCAGCTTGGCGAGGTCGAGGTTCCCGGCCATCGGATCGGGCCTGCCGTCAGCGAGGCGGGTCGGGCCGAAGACGCCGACGATCCGGTCGGTGACGCCGAAGTCGTGGAGCGCGGCGGCGGTGCCGGTGTAGGCGACGACCCGGCTCGGGCGCTGGGGAAGCGCGATGCGCGTGCCGCGGTCGTCGGTGAAGGTCCACGGTTCGCCGGAGCTTGTGGCGGAGCGTGGGACGGAGCTGCCGGAGCCGCAGGCGGCGAGGAGGGCGCCGAGTCCGGTGATGCGACCGGCGGCGAGCACGGAACGGCGGGTGGGGTGAAGTGGCATGGCGGTCCTGGTGGTTCGGTGGTTCAGGGAGGGCCGGGGAGAACCCTTTGCCAGGGCAACTTAGGGTAGCCTAACCTAAGTTTTGATCGGCCTTGCCGCCACCCTGAGGAGGACCCCGATGACCACGGCTCCGTCGGCCCCGGCAGCCACCACGGCTGACCCGCCCTCATCGCCCGCGCCCGGCCTCACGCGGGCGCTGACCGCTGCGGTGCTGCTGGCGGCCGTGCTGGTCCTGTCGCTGGCCCTCGGCGCGCGGGCTCTCTCGCCGCAGGCGGTCTGGCAGGGCCTCACCGATCCGGCGGCGCCCGCCTACGACGTCGTCCACGGCCTGCGCCTGCCGCGCACCCTGCTCGGGCTGCTGGCGGGAGCGGCGCTCGGGACGGCCGGGGGAGTCCTGCGTGCGCTGACCCGCAATCCGCTCGCCGACCCGGGACTGCTCGGCATCAACGCCGGTGCGTCAGCGGCCGTCGTCACCGCGTCCGCCGTCCTCGGCCTCGGCGGCTTCGCCGGCGCGGTCTGGTTCGCCTTCGCCGGGGCGGCGGGGGTCGCCGTGCTCGTCTACGCCGTCGGCGGCGGTCGCGCCGCCACCCCCGCCCGGCTGGTGCTGTCGGGGACGGCGGTCAACGCCGCGCTCTACTCCTACGTCAGCGCCGTCGAGCTGCTCGACAGCGACGCGTTGGACCGGATGCGGTTCTGGACCGTGGGATCGCTCGCCTCCGCGTCGCTCGGCACGGTCGCCGCGCTCGCACCGTTCGTGGCGTTGGGACTGCTGCTCGCGCTGCTGCGGGCCCGTCCGCTCGGCGCGCTCGCCCTGGGCGAGGACACGGCCCGTGCCCTCGGCTCCCGGCTCACCGCGACCCGCGCGGGAGCGGTCGCGTCCGTCACGCTGCTCTGCGGCGCGGCCACGGCGGCCTGCGGACCGATCGTCTTCGTCGGGCTGCTGACGCCGCATCTGGTCGAGCGGTTCACCGGCCCGGACCCGCGACGGCTGCTGCCGTACTGCGCGGTGGCCGGCCCCTGCCTGCTGCTGGCCGCCGACGTCCTCGGCCGCCTGGTGGCCCGGCCCGGCGAACTCCAGGTCGGAGTGGTGACAGCCGTGGTGGGCGGCCTGCTGCTGCTCAACCTGCTGCGCGTCCGCCGAGGTGACGCATGAGGTGCACAGGGCGCGTGAGGCGCACGACGCGGCGCGCGCGGACCGTGACCGCCTTGCTCTGCGTGGCCGCCCTCGTCGTCGCCGTGGTGGTGCTCGGCAGTGGGGACGTCCCGATCGGCCCGCTCGACGTGCTGCGCAGCCTCGTCGGCGCGAACGCGACGAGCGACCCGAGCACGCACTTCATCGTCTGGCAGCTGCGCCTGCCCCGCGTGCTGACCGCACTGCTCGCCGGAGCGGCGTTGGCGCTCTCCGGCGCGGTGTTCCAGTCGCTGGTACGCAATCCGCTCGGCAGCCCGGACGTGCTCGGCTTCACCCAGGGCGCGGCCACCGGTGCGCTGAGTGCGATCGTCCTGTTCGGCGGCGGCGCGCTCGCTGTCCCGCTGGGCGCGGTGATCGGTGCCCTGGCGGCCGGTGGATCGGTGCTGCTGCTCGCCGGGCGGGGTGGGCAGCACCTCGTCCTGGTGGGGATCGCGGTGGGCGCGGTCCTGACCGGCGTCAACGGCTATCTGCTGACGCGTGGTCAGCTGACGGACGCGGCACGTGCGATGCTCTGGCTCACCGGCAGCCTGGACGGCGCGGACTGGAGCGGTGCGATGCTGCTGCTGGCCGTGCTCGGGCTGCTCGTGCCCGTCGTCTGCCTCGGCTACGGGCGTGCACTGCGGCTGCTGGAACTCGGCGACGACGCCGCGACCGCGCTCGGCGTCCCGGCCGAGCGCACGCGACGGACGCTGCTGGTGGCCGCGCTGCTGCTCGCGGCGGCGGCCGCTGCCGCCGTCGGGCCGGTGGCCTTTGTCGCGCTCACGGCACCGCAGGTGGCCCGCCGTCTGACCCGCTCACCCGGTCCCAACCTGCTGCCGTCGACGGCGACGGGAGCGGTGCTGTTGGTACTGGCGGACTGGATGGCACAACGTTTGGTGCCCGGCCACCAACTCCCCGCAGGGGTGGTGACCGGGCTGCTCGGCGGCGGATACCTGATCTGGCTCCTGGCCGCTCAACGCCGGACGGCGGCCTGAGGGCCCTAGGTGTATTGATCCGCAGCGTTGTTGACTCGGCTGATGGGGGTTTGGCCTCCGAGTGCGGTGTGACAGCGATGGTAGTTGTAGCGGTGGAGGAAGCCG
>NZ_JBGCCR010000026.1:0-106301 GCF_041262485.1 Streptacidiphilus sp. BW17
CCGGCAACTCAACCAGCAACTCGACCAGGCCGTCGCCACCCAGGGCCCCGGCGACCTCGAAGCCCTCCTCACCGGCCACGACACCTGGACCGTCATTTGACACTGCCGCAGCCTCAGCCCAGGCGCGGGGCAGCGTGGACCACCGGATCGTGGTGAGGGCCTCAAGGTGATGCTGTCCGACCTTGCCCATGGGCGTCGGTGCGGGGTCGTACTCTGGCGGGTATGGCGAAGAGTGGCGTGTCCGTGACCGCTGGCGCTGCCGGTGGGCCGGGGTTCAAGAAGGCACCGTTCCCGACAACGCATCTGGCGAAAGTGCGGGCAGCGAGGAGGATCAACCGGGCGTTGGCGGACGTGTATCCGTACGCGCACCCCGAACTGGACTTCGACAGCCCCTTCCAACTCCTGGTGGCGACCGTCCTCTCCGCGCAGACGACGGACCTGCGGGTGAACCAGACCACGCCCGCGCTCTTCGCCAAGTACCCGACGCCGGAGGCGATGGCGGGCGCGAACCCCGAGGAGATGGAGGAGCTGATCCGCCCGACCGGCTTCTTCCGTAACAAGGCCAAGTCGTTGCTCGGCCTCTCCGCCGCGCTGCGCGACAACTTCGGCGGCGAGGTGCCCGGTCGTCTGGAGGACCTGGTGACGCTGCCGGGCGTCGGGCGCAAGACGGCGAACGTCGTTCTGGGCAACGCCTTCGGCGTCCCCGGCATCACTGTCGACACCCACTTCGGGCGGCTGGCCCTGCGGTTCGGCTGGACCACCTCCGAGGACCCGGTCAAGGTCGAGCAGGAGGTCGGTGAGCTCGTCGAGAAGAGCGAGTGGACCATGCTGTCGCACCGCGTGGTCTTCCACGGCCGCCGGATCTGCCACGCCCGGAAGCCCGCCTGCGGGGCATGCCCGATCGCCCAGCTCTGCCCCTCCTATGGCACGGGCGAGACCGACCCGGTGAAGGCCGAGAAGCTGCTCAAGTACGAGAAGGGCGGCCAGCCCGGCCAGCGGCTCAGGCCGCCGTCCGACTACCCCGGCGAGGCGGCTGCCCGTGCGGCGGCCCATGGCGGTCCCGCCGCCGACAGCGCCGCCGAGGTGGTTGCGTGAGCGGCACCTGGACCGGCCCCGGGGCATCCGCGAAGGTCGAGCGGGAGGGCATCCCGGAGTGGCTGGTCCCCGTCCGCGACGTCGCGGAGCGGATCGAGCCGACGCAGCTGAGCCGGTTCCTGCCGCCGGAGCAGGGTGGCCGTCGCTCGGCGGTCCTGGTGCTCTTCGGTGAGCAACCGCAACCGGGCAGCGGCCCGGACCTGTTGCTGATCGAGCGCGCCAGGCGGCTCCGTTCGCATGCGGGACAGCCCTCGTTCCCCGGAGGCGCACTCGACCCCGAGGACGGTGACCCGGCCGGGGAGGGCCGGATCCGCGCCGCGCTGCGCGAGGCTTGGGAGGAGACCGGCCTCGATCCGTCGGGCGTGCAGGTCTTCGGGGTGCTGCCGGACCTCTACATCCCGGTGAGCGACTTCGTCGTCACGCCGGTGCTCGGCTGGTGGCACACCCCCGTCCCGGTCGCGCCGGTGGACGAGGGCGAGGTCGCCGAGGTGTTCCGGGTCCCGGTCGCACGGCTGGTCGACCCGGCCAACCGGGCCCGGCTCCGGCATCCCAGCGGCTTCCGCGGCCCGGCGTTCCGGATCGACGGTCATGTGATCTGGGGCTTCACCGCAGGCGTCATCGACCGCCTGCTCCACCACGCGGGCTGGGAACGTCCGTGGGACAACGGCCAGGAGGTCGAGCTCGGCGACGCCTCGCTCTTCGCCTCACCGGAGGAGCAGGCGCGTGCTCGCGCCCTGGAGCAGGGGACGCCCCTCGGAGGTCACTGACCCGTCGTCGGGCGCGGGGGCCGGCTCGGGGGCGGCGGCGGCCCCAGCCCGGCACAGGTCTCATGGGGGTCACGAGTTGTCCACAGGCTGGGGAGGGGCCTGCGCTCCATTCGTCACGCATGGCAAGGTAGCCGGGTGAACGTCCTTGATGTCCTGCTGCTCCTGGCCGCCGTCGGATTCGCTGTGAGCGGCTACCGCCAGGGCTTCGTCGTGGGCGTCCTCTCCGTCCTGGGCTTCCTCGGCGGCGGCGTGCTCGCCGTGCAGTTGCTGCCGCAGTTGCTCACCCACCTCTCGCCCGGCGTCGTCTCCTCGGTCGTCGCGGTCGTGGTGGTGATCGTCTTCGCCGCCTGCGGCCAGGCCTTCACCACGCACTGGGGCTGGAAGCTGCGTGGCAGGATCGGCCGCAGCCGGGCCCGCGTTCCCGACGCCGTCGGTGGCTCGATGGTCAACGTGGTCGCCATGCTGCTGGTCGCCTGGCTCATAGGGTCGGCGCTGGCGGGCACCTCCCTGCCCACCGTCGCCCACCAGGTGCGGACGTCCAAGGTGCTCGCCACGGTCCAGGACGTACTGCCTGCCGACGCGCCCTCCTGGTTCTCCAACTTCACCGCGACGCTGGCCCGCAACGGGTTCCCGCAGGTCTTCGACCCGTTCCAGACCGAGCCGATCACCGACGTCCCGGCTCCGGACCCGCGCCTGGTCAACAGCACGGGCGTCCGAACCGCGCGCCAGAGCATCGTCAAGGTCCTTGGTACCGCCCCTTCCTGCGGCAAGGAGATCGAGGGCACCGGCTTTGTCTACGCCCCGGAGCGGGTCATGACCAACGCCCATGTCGTCGGCGGCGTGACCACCTCCACGGTCCGCCTGGGCAACCGCACCTACGACGCGCACGTCGTTCTCTACGACTGGCAGCGTGACATCGCCATCCTGGACGTCCCCGGGCTCAACGCGCCCTCGCTCACCTTCGCCGGCAGCGCCGACTCCGGCGTGGACGCCATCGTCGCCGGCTTCCCGGAGAACGGTCCGTTCAACGTCCAGGCCGCCCGCATCCGTGGCCGGATCCAGGCCAACGGCCCGGACATCTACCACCGTGGCACGGTGAGCCGCGACGTCTACTCGATCCGTTCGACGGTCCGTCAGGGCAACTCCGGTGGGCCGCTGCTCACTCCGGACGGCGAGGTCTACGGCGTGGTCTTCGCCAAGTCCCTGGACGACGTGCAGACCGGCTACGCGCTCACCGCCGACGAGGTCCAGTCCGACGCGCTCCAGGGCGAGGACCTGACCTCGTCGGTCAACACGGAGTCCTGCGCGCTCTGATGAGGTCGTGGCCCCTCGAGGCGGGGCGCCGCATGTCCGCTGAGCCCTGATCAGGTGGACCCTCGGCCCTGTCCGATCTTCCTGGTACGGTCGGGCGCGGGCGGGCGTGAGAAGGCGTCAGCCGAGGGCGGCGACGCGCAGCGAAGACTGCGCGGCTTGGGGAGGACGAACAGTCATGATGGGCCACTCGCACGCGGTGAGCGGGGCACTGCTCTTCGCGGCCACCGCCCCCTACCTGCCGCCCCTGGTGATGCACGCTCATCTGCAGCCGCAGGAGATCCTGATGGGCACGGTGCTCTGCGCGGGCGCCGCGCTCCTGCCCGACCTGGACCACCACGACGGCACCATTGCCAACTTCCTTGGCCCGATCAGCAAGACGCTCTGCCGCTTCGTCGCCTGGATCTCGGGCGGCCACCGGCACGCCACCCACTCGATCTTCTTCGTGGCGCTGATGACCGCCGGGACGTGGGCCGGTGTGACCTACCTCGGCCGCGACTTCACGCTGGGCATGACGTTCTTCCTGTTGGCGATGGCCATCCGCGCGCTCAACCTCTGCCCGCCCGGCCACGGCTTCAACGCCTGGGGCACGATCGTGGCCATGGCCGCGATCGGCACCGGCGTGATCGACAAGTTCATTCCCTCGGCGCCGGGTTGGCTCCCCTATGCGGTCGGCCTGGGCTGCGTCGCCCACCTGCTCGGAGACTCCATCACGAAGATGGGCGCCCCCTGGCTCTGGCCGCTGAAGACGCGCTACGAGATCGAGATCATCAAGAGCAGCGGCAACAAGCTGGAAACCGAGATCCTGGTGCCGCTGATGGGAGTCGGCACCATCGCGCTGCTCTGGTTCACCGCCCTGTCGCCGCACTCACTCTGACGCACCGTCGGCGCGCGGCCAGCCTGGCCATCTCGGCTTGCCCGGCTTTCCTGGCTTGTCCAGCCTGGGGCGACCTCCGCAGTCAGCGTTGCCGCAGGCGGGAGGTCACCCAGCGGGCGCGGCGGCCGAGGATACGTGGGATCCCGACGTGGCCGGCAGGCTCCAGCAGCGTCACTTCCGTTGCTGTGTCCGGAACATGAGCGGCGGCGGCCCCGTCGGCGATTCCGGCTGGGCCGGTCACCGCGGAGCGTTGCTGCGAGCGGCGACGGTTTCGGGGCGCGAGGGCGCGGTCGTGCATCCAGCTCATAAAGCCACGATGCCCGCACCGCTTGGTCGGTAACCCCGAGCAAAGGTTCCAATCGGCCTATGCGCGAGGCGTATTCACATACTGACGGACTGTCGCACCGGGCGCGACCAATCGCGGTCGATCTGTCACAGTTGGCCGGTCGAGGTCGGTCGGTCGAGGTCGGTCCGACTACACCGACTCCTTGAGCCAGCCCAACAACAGCTCGTTGAAGACCTCCGGGGCCTCCTCGTGCGGGTAGTGGCCGACCCCGTCGAGCACCTGCCAGGTGTACGGCGCGTCGACGTACGCGGCCGAGCCCGCAGCCGTGCCGGCCAGCAGCACCGGGTCGTCCGCGCCGTGCACGTGCAGGGTGGGCACGTGCAGCGTCCGGTTCATGCGCCGGGAGAACTGCAGGCCGTCCGGTCGGCCCATGGAACGCATCAGCCAGCGGTAGGGCTCGATCGAGCAGTGCCGCGAGTTCGACAGCATGATCGCCTGCCGGTAGGCGATCAGCTCCTCCTTGTCGGGCTCGTGGCCCGGAGCGCTCCACTCGGTCAGGTACTGTCCGACCAGGGCCGCGTCGTCGGCGGCCAGCTGTCGCTCGGGCACCCACGGCCGCTGGAAGCCGAGCAGGTGCTCCGCGGCCATGATCTGGCGTCGGTCGGTCAGCAGTGCGCGCCGGAGGCGGCGTGGGTGGGCGCTGGAGACCGCCACGAGCCGTCGGACGAGTGCCGGGCGCATCGCCGCCGCCGTCCAGGCCAGGAAGCCGCCCCAGTCGTGTCCGACCAGGGTCGCGTCGTGCGCGCCGAGCGACCGGATCACCCCGGTGAGGTCCAGCGCCATGTTGGACGGGTCGTAGCCGCGCGGGGTGCGGTCGCTGCCGCCGACGCCCCGCAGGTCCACCGCGACCGCCCGGTACCCGGCGTCGGCCAGCGCGGTCAGTTGATGCCGCCAGGCCCACCAGAACTGCGGCCAGCCGTGGACCAGCAGGACCAGCGGTCCCTCGCCCGCCTCGGCGATGTGGAACCGGGCGCCGTTGGCGGCGACGTCACGGTGCGTCCACGGACCCTCGATGCGCGGGTCGAAGGTATCGGAGCTGGAGACGGCTGGGTCGAAGGCCATGAGTAGAGCGTGTCACACGTTGCCGCTCGGACGAGTCAACCGCCCGGACGAGTCAGCCCCGGAGAAGTCAGCCTCCCGGAGAGGCCAGAACCGCGGAGAGGCCGGAACCGCGGAGAAGTCAGACCCGCGGAGAAGACACGGTCTGCGTGGCCGTTCGAGCGACGTCAGCGCGTGATCGCCTTGTGGCCGTCCCCAAGGGGCACCGGAGCCGCGTGCGGCTTGGCGCTCTTCAGCACGTCGACGGTGGCCTTGGCGCCCGCGATGGTGCGCTCCGGCGGGGAGAGCTTCCGGAACGCGCGGTACGCGAAGAAGGCCGCGATGAGCGCGATCACGACGAAGGCGCCGCCCGTGATCAGGAAGCACCAGACCAGCCCGAGGCCGCTCGAGTGGATCCCGTAGGCCGCCGCGAAGCTGAACATCGGGATCGAGGCCAGCAGGATCACTGCCGCGACCACGCCCGCCGTGCCGCCGGCCGCGCCCCGGATGACGTCCTTCTTGATCTCCTGCTTGGCGAGCGCGATCTCGTCGTGGACCAACGCCGAAAGATCGGCGCTCGCGGAAGCGAACAGCTGTCCCACCGTGCGCTCGGTCCCGGTCTCGGGAGCGGCCATGTCGCTTCTCCTCATCCTGATCCTGTGACGTGTCGCCGTCGGATGCTGGCTGTTGCTCTATCAGATCATGCCGCTACCCGACGGTACGTCACCACCGGACACTACGCCGTCTCGGCGTCCTCTTCGTCACAGAGACGCTGGTACTTGCGGTTGCGCCCCCGTAGCAACACGGCTGCTGCCACGGCGCAGATCAGCGAACCGACCAGAACTGCCGCCTTGGAACGCTCCACCAGGTCGGCGTTGTCGGAGAAGGCCAGCTCCGAGATGAGCAGTGAGACGGTGAAACCGATCCCGGACAGCACCGAGATCGAGAAGAGGTCCGCCCATTCCAGCTCCGGGTTGAGCTCTGCCCGGGTGAACCGCGCGGCCAGCCAGGTCCCGCCGAAGACACCGAGGCTCTTGCCCAGGATCAGGCCCGCCATCACGCCCAGCGGGGCTGCGGTGGTGAAGACCTGGACCAGCGAGTGCGCGCTGACCGAGACGCCCGCGGCGAGGAGCGCGAACACCGGCACGCAGAACCCGGCCGAGTAGGGGCGGACCAGATGTTCGACGTGCTCGCCGGGGGAGTGCTCCTCGCCCGGGTCCTTGGTGACCCGCAGCATCAGACCCATGGCGACGCCGGCCACGGTGGCGTGCACGCCGCTCTCGTGCATCAGCGCCCAGATCACGACCGCCAGCGGTACGTAGAGGTACCAGCCGTGCACCCGGGCCCGGTGGAGGAAGTAGAAGGCGATCAGGCCCAGCAGCGAGAGGCCGAGTGCCCAGAGCTTGATGCCCGAGCTGTAGAAGATCGCGATGATCAGGATCGCGATCAGGTCGTCCACCACCGCCAGGGTCAGTAGGAACGCCCGCAGGGCCGACGGTAGGTGCGACCCGACGACGGCCAGCACGCCCAGGGCGAAGGCGATGTCGGTGGCGGTGGGGATGGCCCAACCGCCCGGGTGGCCACCCGAGCCGGAGTTGGCGAGGGCGTAGATGATCGCGGGCAGAGCCACCCCGCAGACGGCCGCGACGACCGGCAGCACGGCAGCCCGAGGATCCCTGAGCTCCCCGACGACCAGCTCACGCTTGAGCTCGATGCCGGCGACGAAGAAGAAGACGGAGAGCAACCCGTCGTTGGCCCAGGTCTCCAGCGGGAGGTGCAGATGGAGCGGTTTGCTGGGCCCGACGGTGTACTCGAGGACCGTCTCGTAGGCGTGAGGCCAGGCGTTGGCCCAGACGAGTGCCGCCACGGCGGCGATCAGCAGGAGGACACCGCCCACCGTCTCGGCCCGGAGGGCGTCCGCGAGGAACGCGCGCTCGGGCAGGGGCAGCCGGGCCAGGAACTGCGGGCGCGGCGACCGTGGCGGGGCGCTCGTCACTCGGGGCACCTCACTTCTGTCGCATTCATCCGTTTTGTCACATGCTGTGTTGTCACATGCTACGGAAATGCGACAGAAGCGCGGCCGTCACTCGCCGAACGGGCGGGAGCAACGGGCGGCGTCGGGCGCCACGGCCGCGACTGCTCGTCACGGTCGCAGCGCCCGGGCGCACCTGACGGTGCCGGGGCCAGCTGGGGCTCAGTCCTCGCTCGGTGCGGAGGGGAGCTTGCTCTGGATCAGATCCATGACGGTGGAGTCCGCCAGGGTCGTGACGTCACCCACGGCACGGTTCTCGGCCACGTCGCGGAGCAGGCGGCGCATGATCTTGCCGGAGCGGGTCTTCGGCAGTTCGCTGACCGTCAGAACGCGCTTCGGCTTGGCGATCGGGCCGAGCACCCGGCCCACGTGGTCGCGCAGCTCGGCGACGAGCTCCTCGGAGTCCTGCGCAGTGCCGCGCAGGATGACGAAGGCGACGATGGCCTGGCCGGTGGTGGCGTCGGCCGCACCGACGACCGCTGCCTCGGCGACCTGCGGGTGCGAGACCAGCGCCGACTCAACCTCGGTGGTCGAGATGTTGTGGCCGGAGACCAGCATGACGTCGTCGACCCGGCCGAGCAGCCAGATGTCGCCGTCCTCGTCCTTCTTGGCGCCGTCACCGGCGAAGTAGCGGCCCTCGAACCGGGACCAGTAGGTGTCGAGGTAGCGCTGGTCGTCGCCCCAGATGGTGCGGAGCATCGACGGCCAGGGCTCCGTCAGTACCAGGTAGCCGCCGGAGCCGTTCGGCACCTCGTTGGCGTCGTCGTCGACCACGGTGGCGGAGATGCCGGGCAGCGGCACCTGGGCCGAACCGGGCTTGGTCTCGGTCACGCCCGGCAGCGGGCTGATCATCATGGCGCCGGTCTCGGTCTGCCACCAGGTGTCCACGATCGGGGTGCGGCCGGCGCCGATGTGCTCGCGGTACCAGACCCACGCCTCGGGGTTGATCGGCTCGCCGACGCTGCCCAGCAACCGCAGCGAGGACAGGTCGAACTTGGTGGGAATGTCGTCGCCCCACTTCATGAAGGTGCGGATCGCGGTGGGGGCGGTGTAGAGGATGGTGACCCCGTACTTCTGGACGATCTCCCAGAAGCGGCCCTGGTGCGGGGTATCGGGGGTGCCCTCGTACATGACCTGGGTGGTGCCGTTGGAGAGCGGCCCATAGACGATGTACGAGTGGCCGGTGACCCAGCCGATGTCGGCGGTGCACCAGAAGACGTCGGTCTCCGGCTTGAGGTCGAAGACGGCGTTGTGGGTGTAGCTGGCCTGGGTCAGGTAGCCACCGGTGGTGTGCAGGATGCCCTTGGGCTTACCCGTGGTGCCCGAGGTGTACAGGATGAAGAGCGGGTGCTCGGCCGCGTGCGCCTCGGGCGCGTGCTCCGCGGACTGACGCTCCGTGATCTCGTGCCACCAGACGTCCCGGCCCTCGGTCCACGAGGTCTCCTGACCGGTGCGGCGCACCACCAGCACGTGCTCGACCTGCGGGCACTGCGTCAGCGCCTCGTCGATGGCCGGCTTGAGAGCGGCCGGCTTGCCGCGGCGGTAGCCGCCGTCGGCCGTGATCACGAGCTTGGCGTCCGCGTCCTGGACCCGGGACGCCACGGCGTCGGCGGAGAAGCCTCCGAAGACCACCGAGTGCGGCGCGCCGATCCGGGCGCAGGCCAGCATTGCGACGACGGCCTCCGGGATCATCGGCATGTAGATCGCCACCCGGTCGCCCTTGGCGAGGCCGAGCTCCAGCAGTGCGTTGGCCGCCTTGGAGACCTCGTCCTTGAGCTGGGCGTAGGTGATGGCGCGGGAGTCGCCGGGCTCGCCCTCGAAGTGGATCGCGACCCGGTCGCCCAGGCCGGCCTCGACGTGGCGGTCCACGCAGTTGTAGGCGACGTTGAGCTCGCCGTCAGCGAACCACTTGGCGAAGGGAGGGTTGGACCAGTCCAGGGTCTCGGTGGGCTGCTTGGCCCAGCTCAGCCGTCGGGCCTGCTCGGCCCAGAAGCCCAGCCGGTCGGCCTTGGCCTCGGCATAGGCGTCGGCGGTGACGTTGGCGGCTGCTGCGAGCGCTGCGGGAGGGGCGAACCGCCGCTCCTCCTTGAGCAGGTTCGCCAGGCTCTCATTGCTGCTCAACGCAACACTCCTCATCGGGTTTCGTCCTGATTTCGTGGGACAGCTCACCAGGTCGATGGGGGTGCTGACAAGGCCCCGGCTAAAATTGGTGTAGACCTTTCCTGGGGTGGCCCCGGAGCAGCCAGGGACCAGGGGCCACCGCAGCCCGGATCCGGGGCTGACGAGGAGCGCGCCTCCGTCCGTCGTCCGGTCAGGCGGCGCTGCCCAGACGTGGTGTGACCGGTCGGAATCCATGGTTGCGCCGCGACCACACATAGGTCTGCGCCGTGGTCAGTTCGAAGTAGAGGCCGGTCAGGCGGAGTTCGCCCGAATCAGTCTTGCGGGTGACGCTCGGATGGGCGCGCAGGTTGTCCAACTGCTGGACCACATTGGTGAGGCACAGCCGCTCCAGCGGGTCGGTCGACGGCGGCCGACCGTGGAAGCGGGCGGGCTGGTGACGCACCCGGTGCAGCGAGTCCTGACCATGGCGCAGCCAGCGGGTCAGCGGAGTGACGGCGCGGCCGTCCCTGCGGTGCGCGCCGTGGAGCAGCGACTGCATCGCTCCGCAGCCCGAGTGGCCGCAGACCACGATGTCTCGGACTGACAGGACGTCAACGGCGTACTCCACTGCGGCGAAGACGCTGTCGTCCGTGGTCGGTGGGACCAGGTTGCCGATGTTGCGGACGGTGAACAGGTCTCCGGGGCCGCTGTTGGTGATCACGTTCGGCACCATGCGGGAGTCCGCGCAGGTGATGAAGAGCTGTGACGGCGTCTGCCCCTCCTGTGCGAGCCGGGCCAGCTCGGGGCGCAGCAGCGGAGCTGTGTGCTGCTGGAAGTCTCGGACCCCCGTCAGGGAGTCGGTCTCCGCCGGCATCGGTGGGGACTGCACCGATGCCGGCGGCGGGGACAGCGGGCAAGGTGTGAGGGGCTCGGCGTTCTGCGTTCTCTGCATGGGTCGCGTCTCCTGTGGGTGAGGACGGCGCGGCGGGGTGTGCCACGAGTGAGCCAAGAATCGGTAAATGAAGAGTAATGAAACCTTTACCTTCTTGCAGCTCCGGCGCCTCAAGTTCACCCGTGTGAGCAGGTGCGAGCGCCTGTGGTGCTCGCGGGCGCAGCGTCAGCTCAGACCCCGAGCGGCTCCGGCAGTGGGAGCAGTTCCTCGCTGAGGACGAAGTCCGGGTCCACCTGCGCGGCCAGGTCTGCGCCGGTCTTTTCGTTGCCCCAACTCTCGGCATTGCGAACGTGGAAGGAGACGGACTGGGCGGTCCAGCGGGCCCAGTCGCGCTCGGCGTGGGCGGCGTCCGCGGTCTCCTGCAGCGTGCGCAGCACGGCGGCATTGACGGGCTCCAGCTCGGAGAAGGCCGGCGCGCGGCCCTGTTCCGTCCGCCGGACCCAGGTGGAGCGATGGAAAGCGGCGACCAGTGCGTCGCCCAACTCCTCGCGGAGGAAGGCCAGATCGTCATCGTGCTCGACCTTGTTGCCGATCACGTGCAGCCGGACGCTGTAGTCGGCCGCGTAGTCCCGGTACTGGCGGTAGACCGAGACGCCCTTCAGGGTGGGCTCGCAGACCAGGAAGGTCTGGTCGAAGCGGGTGAACAGGCCGGAGGCGAACGAGTCGGCGCCGGCGGTCATGTCGGTCACCCAGTACTCGCCGGGGCCGTCGACGAGGTGGTTGAGGCAGAGCTCCACCGCGCCGACCTTCGAGTGGTAGCAGGAGACCCCGAGGTCCTCCTCCTCGAAGGCGCCGGTGGCCATCAGCCGGAGGGAGGCGCCGTCCACCGAGACGGGGCGGGCACAGAGCTGGTAGATCGGGTTCTCCTCGACGATGCGCAGGAGCCGCGACCCCCGACCGGGCGGCGTGGTCTTGATCATTGACGCCGCGTCGGCAATGCGCGGGTTCTGTCCGCGCAGGTACTCCTTGATGGCCGGGATCTGGGCACCCAGCGAGGGCAGCGCTGCGCACTCCTCCTGGCTGAGCCCCAGGGCCGCGCCCAGATGTTGGTTGACGTCGGCATCCACCGCGATCACCGGGCTCCCGGCGGTGGCCAGGTGGCGGATGAACAGCGAGGACAGCGTGGTCTTGCCACTGCCACCCTTGCCGACGAAAGCGATCTTCATGGGAGCTCCGGTCGGAGGCGCGTGCGAGGTGCGGTGAGCACAGATGGAGGCGGCTGACGACCGGCCCAGGCCATCCGACTTATTGGGAACCGTTATCGTCACCGATAGCGGCTATCGTAGCGACGTGCTCATGCCCGGAGATCCGGTTTCACAGATCCTTGACTCTTTCGGGTGATGCACCCCACGTCCCCAAGCGGGCTCAGTAGTCCCGCTCGTTCCGTAATGTCAGTTCGGTGAGCACGAGCACCCCTTCACCTTCCGGGTCCGCAGACCCGCTGGCGCCCCTGGGCGAGCTGCCGGGCGTCGCCGAGGCCGTCGCCGAGGCGCGTCGGGCCGTCGACCGTCTCTACGGCCACCGAGTGATGCGTCGCCGGGCCGACGAGGTCACCTCCGAGGCCGCGTTGCGCGGCGCCCGTGCGTCGGCCGCGCTGGAGGGCGCGGACTGGCCGCTGGAGGAGGTGCGTCGGCGCACCGACTACGGTCAGGACCCTGAGGCGCGCCTTGTCGGTGGCGCGCTTCGGCTGGGCGTCGAGGCGGGACAACTGCTCGGCACCTGGCGGCACTCGCCGCTCCAGGTGTTGGCCCGCCTGCACCTGTTGGCGGTCGGCGACGCGACCGGCACCGCCGTGGGTCGACCACGGCAGAACGGAGAGCCCTCCGAGGAGCTGTTCCGACACCAGGTGGTCGCGACCGAGAAGCCCGAGACGCGGCCCGACGTGCCGCCGCTGTCCGACTTCTCGCTGCCTCCGGCGCCCCCAGTCGCCGAGGTCTCGGCACGATTGGACACCTTGGCGCAACTCTTGGCCAGCCGCGGTGGCACGAAACACCCGAACGAGCGAACGGCTCCGGCTCTCGTCGTGGCCGCCGTGGTCCAGGGTGAACTGATGACCCTGCGGCCCTTTGTGAGCGTGAACGGGCTGGTGGCGCGTGCCGCACAGCGGATCGTGCTGATCGCGGAGGGTCTGGACCCGAAGGCGATCTGCCCGATGGAGGTCGGCCTGGCCGAACTCGGCACCGACGCCTACCGCGCCGCGCTGGCCGGCTACGCCTCGGGCACCGGCGAGGGCATGGCCGCCTGGATCATCCACTGCGCCCAGGCGTTGCGACTCGGCGTGCGCGAGAGCACGGCGGTCTGCGAGGCCATGCAGCGGGGGATGGCGTAACGGGCCTCGACAACCACCGGGCCCGCACAGGGTTGCGGCGGCATCCTCGGATGCCGCCGCTGGCACAGGGTCCAAGTGACCATGCGTGCGCCTTGTCTTTGCCCATCCGGCGGGGAGCTGTGCCCGTTCGCCGGGTGCGGCGGCCCAGATCGTGGGTCGGCTGCACGTGGGTGCCCGGAGGCTGTGCGCGGTCCGTGTGGCCTGACGCTCGATGGGTCCTTTCAACGTCGCCGTCTGAGGTTAGCCATCTGGTCTCGCGGGCCGTACCTCATTTGTAGCGCGGATCACACCGAAGCGGAACCCGGGGGCCCAGTTCTTTACCTTCGGCTTGTGAGCGGCGGGGAAACGGGCGCGGTCACGAACCGTCCGTGCGGCCGGAGCGCCGTGCGGCGTACCAGACCAGACCCGCCGCCGTGACCGCTGCCCCGAACGCCGCCGCGGCGAGGACCGGCCTGCTGGTCACCGCGAGGGAGGCGCTGCGCTCCCGCAGCTGGACCGGGCGGTTGAACACGAGGACCGGCCAGCCGCGAGCGTTCGCCTCTCGCCGAAGTGCGCGGTCCGGGTTGACCGCGAAGGGATTGCCAACCGCTTCCAACAGGGGAAGGTCGGTGGCGGAGTCGCTGTAGGCGTAGCTGCGCTCCAGGTCGTAGCCCTCGGTCTCGGCCAGTGCGCGGATCGCCACGGCCTTGTTCGCGGCGTAGGCGTAGAAGTCGATCTCTCCCGTGTAGCAGCCGTCCTCCTCGGCCATCCGGGTGGCGATCACATGGTCCGCGCCGAGCATCTCGCCGATGGGCTCTACCAGTTCGGAGCCGGAACTGCTGACGATCACCACGTCCCGCCCGGCCGCGTGGTGCTCCTCGATCAGCGAGGCAGCCTCGTCGTAGATCAACGGGTCGATCAGATCGTGCAGTGTCTCGGCAACGATCTCCCGTACCTGGGCCACGTTCCAGCCGCGAGCCAGCGACGAGAGGTACTGGCGCATCTTCTCCATCTGGTCGTGGTCGGCGCCGCCGGCCAGGAAGACGAACTGAGCGTAGGCGCTCTTGAGCACCGCCCTGCGGTTGATCAGTCCGCCGCGGTACAGCGGTCCGCTGAAGGCGAGGGCGCTGGACTTGGCGATCACGGTCTTGTCCAGGTCGAAGAAGGCGGCTTGACGGGTCGGACGGCGCGGCTGCGAGTGGTTTTCCACGACGTCGAGGATATGTGGCAACCATTCGGGTCAAGGCATGGCGCGTGGGTTTGCTTGAGAAGGCCTTCGGGTACACCATGGAAGTCACGGATCGTTCGCGACCGTGCTAACCCAGCTCGACTCCTCCCCCCCCGAGTCGGGCTGTGGAGGACGACCCCCGCTCTCCCCCCCGGCGGGGGTCGTCGCACGTCCCGGCCCATTTCGTCGGCCGGTGTTCCTGGGGGATTTTCCCGCCGCAGAGCTGCTGTCACCTGCGTTGATGCCCGTGCTGCCGCGGTTCGGCGGGATCGGGCTCCTGACGGCCTACCGGGAACCGCGTCGATGCCCATACCGGGCTTACCCGTTCCGGTCTGAACGGAACGCGATCCATCCTCGCATTTGTAAGAAGTCCCAGCGACTTCGTCACGGTGCTTTACCACAGTGGTGGTGTTGTGGTCGCGCAGGGCGTCAGGCACTTCCTAGTCAACTTCCTGACATATAACTCAGCCTCCAGAGTGGCCGAGTTTTCCACACCCCCTTGGTTGTCCACAGATTGCCAACCGGACCACGCGCCTCCTGCGAATTCCCAGCACGCTGAATCCACGCCGCAACCGGCGTTCCCAGCACGTCGCACGAGGGAGTCGTCATGGACGCACTGCCGCCCGTAGGGCCGTCCGCCGAGCCACCTGCAGAACCGCCTTCCGGGCTGACCTCCGGAGCCTCTTCGGGGCCCTTGGACCGGTCGGAGCCCGCGGTGGCCGCCGAGCCCGCTGCCTCGCACGTCGCGGAGCCTTACGACGCTGTCGGTGCAGGTTCTCGCGGGCCGCTGATCGTCACGGAGGACGACGAGTTGATCGAGGCTCTGCTCAAGCTCTGTGCTGCCGCAGGGGCCGAGCCGCAGGTGGTCTGCGGTGCCCCGCCGCCGCGCCAGGTATGGGAGTCGGCGCCTCTCGTCCTCGTCGGTGTGGATGTCGCCGAGCGGATGTCGGCCGTGTCCCGCCGCCCTGGCGTGGTGCTGGTCGGTTCCGATCTGGACGACGGCGGGGTCTGGCAGAAGGCCGTCTCGCTCGGCGCCGAGCAGGTCGTCTTCCTCCCGGACTGCGAGCCCTGGTTGCTCGACCGGGTGGCCGACGCGGCCGAGGGGGCTGGTGCTCCGGCCCTGACGGTGGCGGTCCTCGGCGGGCGCGGTGGCGCGGGCGCGTCGACCCTGGCCTGCGCCCTTGCGGTCACCGCCGCGCGTGAGGGCCGACGCACCGTGCTCGTCGACGTCGATCCGTTGGGTGGCGGGCTGGACGTGTTGCTCGGCGGCGAGGAGGCCGTCGGCTTGCGATGGCCGGACCTGGCCGCGTCACGTGGGCGGGTCAATGCGGTCGAGTTGGAACAGTCCCTGCCGCGGGTGCACCGGTTGGCCGCGCTCAGTTGGGACCGTGGCGACAGGCTCACGATCCCGGTCGAGGCCGTGCGCACGGTCCTCGGGGCGGCGCGAAGGCGCGGGGGCGTGGTCGTCCTGGACCTGCCGCGGCGGATCGACGCGGCGGCGGCCGAGGCCCTGGAGCAGGCCGATCTTGGGCTGCTGGTGGTTCCCGGTGAGCTGCGCGCGATGGCGGCGTCCAGCCGCGTCGCTGCTTCGGTGGGCATGCGCCTCTCGGATCTGCGCGCGGTCGTCCGTGGTCCCTCCCCGAGCGGGATGACGGGTGAGGAGGTGGCCCGTGGGCTGCGGCTTCCGCTGGCGGGCGAGCTCGGACCGGAGCCGGGCCTGACCGCGGACCTGGAGTGCGGACGGCCCCCGGGGGCTCGGCCCAAGGGTCCGCTCGGCCGGTTCTGTACGGCGTTTCTGACGGAGGCTCTGGCGGGCGCAGGCCTGGGCTCCGGCCGGGCGGACTCCGCTCGCGGCGCGCACAGGGCCACAAGGTCCGGCGGCGGCAAGGCGACCGGTGGCAAGGGCACGACCCACGGCGACGGTGGTCGGCGAGGCGGCATCGACGACGAGGGAGTGGCGGCATGAGCAGGCACACGACCGGGTCCCGCACTGCCACGACGGCCAGCAGGACCGTCGCCTCCGCCACATTGCTCGACGCCGTTCGGCTCCGTCTCGCGGAGGCCGGTGTCGCTCCGACCACGGCGGGAGTCGCGGCCGCGCTGCGGGCCCAAGGACGCCCGTACGGCGACACCGAAGTCCTGGAGATCGTCAGGGAACTGCGCGCCGAGATGGTCGGAGCGGGCCCGCTGGAAGCACTGCTGACCGACCCTCAGGTCACCGACGTCCTGGTCAACGGGCCGCGTGAGGTCTGGGTCGACCGTGGTTACGGTCTCCAGCGGGCCCGTGAGGTGCGCTTCCCGGACGAGGCGGCCGTCCGGCGACTGGCCCAGCGCCTCGCCCACACGGCGGGCCGCCGCCTTGACGACGCGCGCCCGTGGACGGACGCCCGGTTGCCGCAGGGGGTCCGGTTGCACGCGGTGCTCCCGCCCGTCGCGGTCGGATGCACCCTGATCTCGCTCCGCGTCAGCCGGGCCCGTCCGTTCACCCTGGAGGAGCTTGCGACAGCGGGATCGCTCACGGCCTGGGGAGCCGGTCTGCTCCGGGCGCTGGTGCACAACCGCCTGGCTTTCGTGATCTCGGGCGGGACGGGTACCGGAAAGACGACGTTGCTCGCGGCGCTGCTCGGCCTGGTTCCGGCGCAGGAGCGGTTGGTAGTGGTGGAGGACTCCGCCGAACTGCTTCCCGACCACCCGCATGTGGTCCGGCTCGAGGGCCGTCCGCCGAACCAGGAGGGCGCCGGTGGCGTCGGACTGCGTGACCTGGTCCGCCAGGCCCTGCGCATGCGCCCCGACCGACTGGTCGTCGGCGAGGTGCGCGGTGCGGAGGTGCTGGACCTGCTTGCCGCGCTCAACACAGGGCACGAGGGCGGGTGCGGCACGGTCCACGCCAATGCCGCCGAGGACGTGCCGGCGCGGCTCGAAGCGCTCGCGGCGACGGCGGGACTCGGCCGGGACGCCGTCCACAGCCAGCTCGGGTCGGCGCTTGATGCAGTGATCCACCTGGTGCGTGGGCCCGGCGGCCAGCGACGCGTGGCCGAGGTCTGCGTGCCGAGCCGAAGCCCGGAGGGATGGGTGACCTCCGTCCCCGCTGTCAGCTTCCCGCATGCCGGCCCCGCGCAGCCGGGACCGGGTTGGGATCAGCTCTCGGAGCGCTGTGGTGGGCTGCGTGCACCCTGGTCCGACGGCGGCAAGGGCGGCACGCGGTGAACAGCGAGCCCTGGTCGAGCTGGTCGGCACTCCACACGGCGGCATCGGTCCTGGTGATGTGTCTGCTGGGCGGCTGCGCCTGGTGGCTGGCTCGACGCGACGAGGCCAGGCAACGACAGTGCCGGCTCTATCCGCATGCGGCGGTCGTTCCTGCGGGCCGCTTCCGGCGAGCGTTCCGGTGGGCGAGGCGGAGACTTCCGGTCGAGATGCTGCTGGTGCCCTTGAGCGGCGCGGTGGCCTGGGTGACGGCATCGCCCGTCCCGGTGTTCATCGGTGCCGCCGCGGTCTGGCCGGTGCTTCGGTTGCGCCGCAGGAGGCGCGAACAACTCCTCTGCGAGCGCCGGAGAGCGGCCGTGGTGGAACTCTGCGCCGCACTCGCCGGGGAGTTGCGCACCGGGGCAACAGCCCACCAGGCGGTGGAGATGGCGTTCGAGGGTGTGCCGCACGGCGACGTGTTGGACTTCACCGGGTTGCTGGCGGCTGTTCGCTTCGGCGGCTCGGTCGAGGCCGCGCTGATTCATCTGGCCGAACTGCCCGGTGCGGAGGGTGCCGCAGGGGCGGCCGCGTGTTGGCAGGTGTCCTCGGCCAGCGGCGCCGGGCTTGCCGACGGGCTGGACCGGGTCGCGGAGGGCCTGCGCGCCGAACGCGCGCTGCGGGAGAGCGTTCGGGCCGAACTCGCCGGTCCGCGTTCGACGGCGGTCCTGCTGGCCCTGCTACCGCTCTTCGGGATCGTGCTGGGAGCGGCCCTCGGTGCGGACCCGGTACGCGTGCTCCTGCACACGGGGCCTGGTCTGTTCTGCCTGACGCTGGGCGCGGCCCTCGAAGCTGCGGGCCTCGTCTGGACGGCCAGAATCGCGCACAGCGCGGAGTTCACTGTATGAGCGGGGTGGTGACACTCGCTGCCCTGTTCAGCGGGTTGACGGCCACGCTGGTCGCGGTCGGCCTACGCCGGCGGCAACGACGGGTCCGACGGCGAGTCCGCTCTGTTGGACTCTCTCCCAGCGTGACCGGGGTCGGGCAGGTCACAGCAGGCGACAACCTCAGGGACCCTGAGTCTGCACGGGTAGTGACGGTGCGTCACCGGGAGCGGCCGGTGCCCATGCTGGCTTCCGGCGTGGTCGGCCTGGGGGCGGCGCTGCTGGTCGGTGGGATGGCCGGGTGGATGCTCGGAGTCGTCCTTGCGTCGGCCGGCCTGCGCTGGCTGCCCACGCCGCCGAACCGCACGCAACAGCGACAGCGCCGGGAGGCGATCGCGCTGCGTGAACAAGTTCCCCTTGCCGCAGACCTGCTGGCGGGGTGCCTCTCGTCGTGGTGCCCGCCGGACGCGGCCACCGCAGCCGTGGCGAAGGCAATACCCCAGCCCATGGCCGGCCGATTGGCCGCGGCGGCCACGGAACTGTCCATGGGCGCGGACCCGGAGGCCTGCTGGGAACGGCTGGGCACGGTCGAGCCGGCGCTGGCGCCGCTGGGCCGCTGCCTCGCCCGTGCTGCAGCCAGCGGCGCGCCGCCTGCCGCCGGCCTGGCCCGACTGGCGGATGCGGCGCGAGCTGCGGCCGCGCGCGAGGCCCAGGCACGTGTCCGCAGGGCAGGGGTGCTGGCGACGGCACCGCTCGGGCTCTGCTTCCTTCCCGCCTTCGTCCTGGTGGGCGTCGTGCCCGTGGTCACGGGCCTCGCCGGGAGCTTCCTGAGCCGCATTTGATCGGCGGCCCACTCGCGCGCGACCACGGCTCACGCAGCGGTCGTCCGATCCACCCGACGCATCACCTGCATGCAACGCACCACTGGCCCGCCCACAACTCACCGCACACAACTCATCGGGCACCCGCAACACACCGCACACCCGCAACACACCCGGAGGGGACCATGACCACCTCACCCGAAGTCCGCGCCACGGGCAGGCCCTTCGCTCGGCCAACGACGCCACGGCCGGCGCCGATGGTTCGGCTGTTCGCGAGGCGCTGCCGGGCCTTGCTCTGGTTCGCGCTCTGCGTGGCCCAGGTCTGGGCGCTGCACACCCTGCACCTGATCCGCTGTCGGCTGCGCCGCCGCGCTCCGGACGCGGGCATGACGACCGCTGAGTACGCGGTCGGAACGGTGGCTGCCTGCGGTTTCGCCGCCTTGCTCTACAAGATCGTCACGAGCGGGGCGGTCTCCTCGGCCCTGCAGGGCCTGATCCGGCGAGCTCTCGGTGCCGTCTGAAGCGTGGGCGTGCGGCCGATCGCAGGCAGTGGAGGCCGGATACGCCACTGCCGAGACAGCGGTGGCCCTACCCGGCCTGGTGCTGATCGCGGCACTGCTGCTCTGGGCGGTGCTGGTCGGCTCCGCGCAGGTCCGGTGTGTCGACGCGGCCCGCGAGGCGGCTCGCGCGGCTGCCCGCGGAGACCCCCAGGCCGTCGCGCTGGGTCAGGCGGCGGCACCGCCGGGAGCATCGGTGGCTGTCAGCGAGGCGGGCGACATGGTGCGTGCGGAGGTCTCCGCCGTCAGCAGTGGCCCGGGCGGGTTGCTCTCGTTCCGGGTCTCGGCCACGGCCGTCGCCGAGCGGGAGCCCGGCGAGCCGGCGCTGACGGGTGCGAGGGGAGGCAGCCGGTGATGCGAGCACGCCGGACGGGGGTGAGGGTGCGGGACCGTGGGTCGGCGACTGTCTGGCTCCTCGGGCTGACGCTGCTGCTCACCCTGGCCGCCACCGCTGCGCTCGGCATCGCCGGTGCGGTGGCTGCGCGCCATCGTGCCGAGGCGGCCGCCGACCTGGCCGCACTCGCCGCGGCCGGGCGGCTGCTGCTCGATCCGGGAGGCGCCTGCGCGCATGCTGGCTCTATTGCCTCGGCCCAGGGGGCGAGGCTCCGTTCCTGCGTGATCCGGGCGGACGCGAGCGAGGACAGTGTGGAGGTCGAGGTCTCGGTGCCCGCACCGGTGGACTTCGTGCCGGGACTGCCTCCGGCCGTCGGTCGCGCCCGGGCAGGTCCGGTCATGGTGCCCATGTGATCCGGGCACGAGAGACGGTCGGCGTGATCCGGTCGGGACGGTCTGGAGCGCGAGGCAACCTCAGCTCCGCGGCGTGGCCTTCGTTGTACCCTCCTCCGTCACCGCTGCCTCCGCTGTCCCTTCCGCTCCCTCCTCCGGCATCCGCCCCGGAGCGCCGGCAAGCAGCAGCGTCAGAAGGCGGATCGCACCGGCCTTGTCGAGCGGGTCGTTGCCGTTGCCGCATTTGGGACTCTGGATGCAGGACGGGCAGCCGCGTTCGCACTCGCAGGCGGTGATGGCCTGGAGAGTGGCCTCCAGCCACTCCTGGGCGCGCTCGAAGCCGCGTTCGGCGAAGCCCGCGCCGCCGGGATGGCCGTCGTAGACGAAGACGGTTGGCAGGCCCGTGTCCGGGTGGAGCGGGACCGAGACGCCACCGATGTCCCAGCGGTCGCAGGTGGCGAAAAGGGGGAGCAGGCCGATGGACGCGTGTTCGGCCGCATGGGCGGCACCCGGAAGCTCCTCCGGGAGGAGGGCCGCATCCTCCAGCTGATCCTCCGTCACCGACCACCACACGGCCCGGGTCCGGAGGGTGCGCGGCGGCAGGTCGAGCTTGGTCTCGCCGAGGATCTCGCCCGTCAGGAGCCGGCGCTTGAGGAATGAGACGACCTGGTTGGTCACTTCGACCGAGCCGAAGCTCAGTTCTGCTTCGCCCCAGGCGACCTGACGGTCCGTCTCCAGGACGGTGATGGACGTGGTGTCCCTCGCCACGGTGCTGTACGGCGGGTCGGCTTCGGCGACGAGGGCCACCGAGTCCTCGAGGTCGAGTTCGCGGACCAGGTAGGTGCGGCCCTGATGCAGGTGGACCGCGCCGGTGTGGACTGCGGTGTGGGCGGAGCCGGCGTCGACGGTGCCGAGTAGGCGGCCGGTGTCGGCCTCGACGACACGGACCGGGGCACCGCCCTCGCCACGGATGTCGACCAGGTCGGCGGCGCGCTCGCGCCGGGTCCAGAACCACGAGCCGGCACCGCGACGTCGCAGCATGCCCCGGCGTTCCAGCTGTGCCACGAGTATCGGCGCGGAAGGGCCGAAGAGTTCCAGGTCCGCGGGCTCGGTGAGGGGCAGCTCCGCCGCTGCCGCGCACAGGTGCGGGGCGAGGACGTGCGGGTTGTCCGGATCGAGCACGGTCGACTCGACCGGGCGGCGGAACAGGGAGTCGGGGTGGTGCACCAGGTAGGTGTCCAGCGGGTCGTCGCGGGCGATCAGCACGGCCAGTGCGCCCTGGCCCTCGCGTCCGGCACGGCCTGCCTGCTGCCACAGGGACGCCCGGGTCCCTGGGTACCCGGCGAGCAGGACCGCGTCCAGGCCGGCTACGTCGATGCCCAGCTCGAGGGCACTGGTGGAGGCCAGCCCGAGCAGTGCGCCCGAGTGCAGGGCGCGCTCCAGCGCCCGGCGTTCCTCCGGCAGGTAGCCGCCGCGATAGGCCGCCACCCGCCGGGCGGCACCGTGGCCGACCGCTTCGGTGAGCCGCTCCTGGGCGATGACGGACACCAACTCCGCTCCGCGCCGGGAGCGGACGAAGACCACCGTGCGGGTCTCGTCGAGCACGAGGTCGGTGAGCAGGTCGGCGGCCTCGGCGGTGGCCGAGCGGCGGACCGGGGCGCCGTGCTCGCCGGACAGCTCGGTCAGCGGCGGCTCCCACAGGGCGAAGACGGTCTCACCGCGCGGCGAGCCGTCCTCGGTCACCTCCGCCATCGGCAGCCCGGTGAGCCGCTCAGCGCTGCGTCCAGGCTCGGCCACCGTGGCCGAGGCCAGCAGGAAGACGGGGTCAGCGCCGTAGCGGGCGCAGAGCCGCCGCAGCCGCCGCAGCACCTGGGCGACGTGCGAGCCGAAGACGCCGCGGTAGCCGTGGCACTCGTCGATGACCACGAAGCGCAGCGCGCGCAGGAAGGAGGCCCAGCGGGCATGCCCGGGAAGGATGCCGCGGTGCAGCATGTCGGGGTTGGTGAGCACATACGAGGCGTACTGGCGTACCCACTCGCGTTCCTCGAACGGAGTATCGCCGTCGTAGACAGCCGCACGGACGCGGGAGAGCGGCGTGCCCCTCGTCGGACCGGTGCCGCCGCCGTCAGCGCCTCCGCCGTCCCCGCTGACGTCACCGCCTCGGCTGACGTCGCCGCCTCCGCCATCACCCCGGCTGTCTCCGGCGCCACCACCTGCGGACCGCAGCTCCCCGAGCCGGCGCAGCTGGTCGGCGGCGAGTGCCTTGGTGGGTGCGAGGTACAGGCCGGTCGCACCGCGGCCGTTCTTGGCCTCGGTGCCCTCCAGTAGGGCGCTGAGGACCGGCGCGAGATAGGCCAGCGACTTGCCCGAGGCGGTTCCTGTGGCAATAACCACATTTTGTCCGCTTATCGCCAGATTTGCCGCTTCGGCTTGGTGTGTCCATGGCCGCTCGATGCCCGTCGCCGCGATCGCGTCGAGCACCTCCGGGCGGAGGCCTGCGGGCCAGTCCGCATACTGGGCCGCCCGGGCGGGAATGTGCTCCGTATGGGTGAGCCGATCTTGCCGCCCTCGGGTGCCCACAAGGCGGCCGAGAGCGGCCTCGGGCGGTTCGGGGCGCGGCGTCATTGGCCTCAAGTCTGTCATCACGGTGATGGAGATTCGCACCAAGGCGTCGTGTTGGCCTCGCGATAAGTGGTTGAATGCCATCGCGGCCGTGCAACGGGGCTTGGGACCTTCCGACCCCGCGATCGGCATGGAAGCAAGGCAAGGTGCTGGAGGTTCCGTGGACCTGTCCCTGTCGACCCGTTCCGTCGGCGACCGCACGGTCGTCGAGGTTGGGGGCGAGATCGATGTGTACACCGCCCCGAAGCTGCGCGAGCAGCTCGTCGAGCTCGTCAATGAGGGTCACTACCACCTGATCGTGGACATGGAAGGTGTGGACTTCCTGGACTCGACCGGGCTGGGTGTGCTCGTCGGCGGGCTCAAGCGGGTGCGTGCCCACGAGGGTTCGCTTCGCCTGGTCTGCAACCAGGAGCGCATCCTCAAGATTTTCCGGATCACCGGACTCACCAAGGTGTTCCCCATCCACGGCTCCGTGGACGAGGCCGTCGCCGCCAACGACTGAGTGGTGGAGCGCCCGGGAGCTTCCGCGAAAGCGGCTGCTCCCGGGGCCGGTCTGACAACCTGAACCTTTCGAGGGGGACACATATGGCCACCGTCGAGCTGCGTTTCAGCGCGCTCCCGGCGCATGTGCGTACGGCGCGGCTGGTCGCCGCGGCGGTCGCACGGCAGGCCGGGGTCGACGAGTCCATTCTCGACGAGGTCCGCCTCGCCGTGGGTGAGGCGTGCTCGCGGGCCGTTGGCCTGCATCAGCGCAACGGCGTCTCGAGCCCGGTCCGGGTCAAGCTGGTCCAGCAGGAGAAGCGTTTCCTGATCGAGGTCGGCGACGGCGTCCCGACGCCCGCCACCGCCCACGCCGACAGCAATGCCGAGGAGGCGCTGTCGTTCGCCGAGGCGAACACGAGCGCCAAGTCCGGCGCGCGGACCGGGGGCAACGGCGACCAGGCGACCGACGACACCATGGGCCTCGCTGTCATCAGCGGCCTGGTCGACGACCTGGTGATCGGCCACGACGAGGACGGCGGACTGATCCGGATGAGCTGGCCGGTCGCCGATCCGGCGGACGACGACCTGCCGTAGTCGGCCAGCCAGCAAGCCAGCAAGCCAGCAAGCCAGCAAGCCAGCAAGCCAGCCAGCCAGCGGGCCAGGACGGGGCTGGGCGCAGCGCCAGGCGCTTGTATCCCGCCAAACTGCGGGTCGATTCACGCCAACCAGATCTGCACCGTTCCGCATTGTTCTGCGCCGTGCGCACATCGCCGAACCATGCCCAGAACCGTGCGCGCGTGCACCGCACTGTGTGCGGAACCGAGCAGAACCAGCAGGGCGGCCCGAGGACTTCGGGCCGCCCTGCTGCTTCTCGTCGTCGAATCATCCGTCACATCTATTGCAGCTTGTACCAATTGCCGCACATACCCTGTTTTGATCATGCGCCTGATTCCTACAATCGCCGCCTGCCACCTTGCCCGCGCTGCCGAGTGGTCCGCGCCTCTCCTCGTCCCAAGACTTGGGGATCCCGCCCGGCGCACGAGCCAGACGTCAAGGAGGACGAATGGCCGGGCTCTACCTCTCCGGCGCTCCGTCAGGGGTGACCGCGGTGCTCACCGGTTCCGACCGGGTCGTGGTCGTCATCGTCGCCGTCATCGCCGTAGCCGCGCTGGGTGTCGCGTGGCTGCTGGTCCGTCAGGTACTGGCAGCGGACCAGGGCACCGACACCATGAAGCAGATCGCCGCCGCCGTGCAGGAAGGCGCCAACGCCTATCTGGCACGCCAGTTCCGTACCCTCGGCGGGTTCGCCGTGGTCGTGCCGCTCCTGCTCCTGCTCCTGCCCGCGGACACCTGGTCGCAGCGGATCGGACGCTCCGTCTTCTTCCTGGTCGGCGCTGCCTTCTCGGCGGTGACCGGCTATGTGGGCATGCAGCTCGCGGTGCGCAGCAACGTGCGCGTCGCGGCGGCGGCCCGGGAGGCGACGCCCGCCGAGGGAGCTGATGCGGAATCCGGCGAAGCCCCGGACGTCCGTGCGGTCTCGCACCGGGCGATGCGGATCGCCTTCCGCACCGGCGGAGTTGTCGGCATGTTCACCGTCGGGCTCGGGTTGCTCGGGGCCTCGATCGTGGTGCTGATCTACCGGGAGAACGCTCCCAAGGTGCTGGAAGGCTTCGGTTTCGGGGCCGCGTTGCTCGCGATGTTCATGCGCGTGGGCGGCGGGATCTTCACCAAGGCCGCCGATGTCGGCGCCGACCTGGTCGGCAAGGTCGAGCAGGGCATCCCCGAGGACGACCCGCGCAACGCCGCCACGATCGCGGACAACGTCGGCGACAACGTGGGCGACTGCGCCGGGATGGCCGCCGACCTGTTCGAGTCCTACGCCGTCACCCTGGTCGCCGCGCTGATCCTGGGCGTGAGCGCCTTCGGCGACGTCGGACTCGCCTTTCCGCTGCTGGTGCCGGCCATCGGCGTCGTCACCGCCGTCCTCGGGATCTTCGCGGTCTCGCCGCGCAGTGGCGACCGTTCCGGCATGACGGCGATCAACCGCGGGTTCTTCATCTCCGCGGTGGTCTCCCTGGCACTGGTCGTGGCTGCTGCTTTCGCCTTCCTGCCGGGCAGTTTCGCCCAGCTCAAGGGCGTCTCCGGCGCCATCACCGCCCACGGCGGCAACCCGCGGGTCTTCGCCCTCGTGGCCGTGGCCATCGGGATCGTGCTGGCCGCGGCGATCCAGCAGTTGACCGGCTATTTCACCGAGACCAGCCGGCGGCCGGTGCGCGACATCGGGCTGACCTCGCTGACCGGTCCGGCGACGGTCATCCTCTCCGGGATCTCGCTCGGGCTGGAGTCCGCGGTCTACTCGGCGGTTCTGATCGGGGCGGCCGTCTACGGCGTCTTCCTGCTGGGCGGCGGTTCGCTGACGCTGGCGCTCTTCGCCGTGGCGCTGGCCGGGACCGGGCTGCTGACCACGGTCGGCGTGATCGTGGCGATGGACACCTTCGGGCCGGTCTCGGACAACGCGCAGGGCATCGCCGAGATGTCCGGGGACGTCACCGGCGCGGGCGCGCAGGTGCTGACCGAGCTGGACGCCGTCGGCAACACCACCAAGGCGATCACCAAGGGCATCGCCATCGCCACCGCCGTACTGGCGGCGACGGCGCTGTTCGGCTCCTTCACCGACGCCATCGGTACGGCGGTGCAGCAGGTCGGGCCGGCGGCGTCCGGGCTGAGCCTGAGCCTCGACATCGCGCAACCCAACAACCTGGTGGGCCTGTTGCTCGGGGCCGCGGTCGTGTTCCTCTTCTCCGGGTTGGCCATCAGCGCGGTCTCGCGCTCGGCCGGTTCGGTGGTTTTCGAGGTGCGCGACCAGTTCCGGTCCAAGCCCGGGATCATGGACGGCAGCGAGAAGCCCGACTACGGACGCGTCGTCGACATCTGCACCCGCGACGCGCTGCGCGAGCTGGCGACTCCCGGGCTGCTGGCCGTGCTGGCGCCGATCGCGGTCGGGTTCCTGCTCGGCGTCGGGCCGCTCGGCTCCTACCTGGCCGGGGCGATCGGCGCAGGCACGCTGATGGCGGTCTTCCTGGCCAACTCGGGCGGCGCCTGGGACAACGCCAAGAAGTTGGTCGAGGACGGCAACCACGGTGGCAAGGGCAGCGAGGCGCATGCGGCCACGGTCATCGGCGACACCGTCGGCGACCCGTTCAAGGACACCGCAGGACCGGCCATCAACCCGCTGCTCAAGGTGATGAACCTGGTCTCGTTGCTGATCGCACCGGCCGTGGTCAAGCTCGACTTCGGCGTCCACGCCAACACCGGGCTGCGGGTGGGCATCGCGCTGCTCTGCCTGGCCGTGGTGGTCGTCGCGGTCTGGCTGTCCAAGCGGCGCGGCATCGCCGTCGGGTCGGACAGTGGCGCGGAGCAGTCGGCCACCCCGTCGGTCCCCGGACCGGGCCAGTCGCCGGACGCGGCGTCAGCTGTGCACTGAGCCGCCGACGCAGCTGAGCCACCGATGCAGCTGAGCCACCGATGCAGCTGAGCCACCGACGCACCGAGCCGCCGATGTACTGAACGCGCACGCCGTGCAGATGGTATTCAACCCTCCTGTGCGGCCTGCGCGTTGGCGGCAATCGCGGGGACGATCCGGGGCCAGAGAGGACGAGGGAGGTCATGGCCCATGCCGGGCAGTGTCAGCAGCGACGCGCCCGGTACGGCCGCGGCCGTCGCGTGCCCACCGCTCACGTCGACCAGAGGGTCCGCCTCGCCGTGCACGACCAGGGTCGGCACGGTCACTTTCCCGAGCGCGGCCGTACGGTCGGGCGAGGCGGTGATGGCGGCCAGTTGGCGACCGAAGCCGTCCCTACGGCTGCTGCGGTCGTGGTTGGCCGCTGTCACGGTGCGCAACTCCTCCTCCGGGCGCGGATAGCCCGGCGAGCCGATGACCCGTGCCGCCGCCATCGAGGCCTCGATCGCCGCCTCCCGGTCCGCCACGGCGGGACGCGTCAGCGCGGCCCTGGCCTCCGGCGTGGACCGGCCGGAGGTGCCGTCCCCGGGGAGCGACATGATCGAGCAGAGGCTCAGCACCCGATCGGGGTGGTCGATGACCAATTGCTGGGCGATCATCCCGCCCATCGAGGCACCGACGACGTGGGCGCGCTCGACGCCGAGCCGGTCCAGCAGTCCCGCGGCGTCGTCCGCCATGTCCGCGATCCGGTAGCGGGCGGAGGAGTGGTCGCCGCCGAGCACGGCGGCCAGGTCCGGCTGGGGGCCCTCGTCCAGGAACGTGGAGAGGCCGGAGTCGCGGTTGTCGTAGCGGACGACGCGGAACCCGTGGTCGGCCAGCTGTCGGCAGAGCCGCTCGTCCCAGGAGGTGAGCTGCGCGCCGAGCCCCGTGACCAGCAGCATCGTCGGCCGATCCGGGGCGCCGAGGGCCTCGTACTCCAGGGTGATGTCGTTGCCGAGTCGCACGCGGGCCATGGGCACTCCAAACGGTCGCGGACCTGCTCGCTCGTCGGCACGGTATCCGGGGAACTGTGCGGCGGAAAGGGGCGAGCGTGTAGGTTCCCAAGCTGGGTTCGAAGACTGGAAGGCGACCCGGTGAGCGAGAACGAACGGTTGGACATGCGGACGAGCGGACCGGGAAACGGTCGGACGAGTGCTCCGAGCTGCGGTCGGACGTCCGGTCGGACGGGTGGTCGCGGCCGTCGTGCGGCGGGAGCGGCCTCGGTCGCGCTGGTGGTCGCGCTGGGCGCGGCGGCGTGCACCAGCAGCGACAACAGCGCGCAGCTCGACTCCTGGGCCAAGAGCGTCTGTGGCGGTATCTCCGCGCCGATCCTGGAGGTCCAGGCCGCGCAGGCGGACACCGGGAGGATCATCCCGGGTGAGTCGCCCAGTGCCCTCCAGACGCGTCTGGTCGACGATCTCGGCAAGCTGGCCGCGGGGAACCAGCAGATAGCCCAGGCGGTGCAGGCCGCCGGAGCGCCGCAGACCAGCGACGGGGCGCAGACCCAGGCCAACGCCGTCAGCGAGCTGAACCAGGCGGCCGGCGGATACACCAAGGTCCAGGCGACGGTGAAGGAGCTGTCGGTCGACGACCAGGCCAAGTTCGCGGCGGCCCTCAAGGGCGTTTCCGACCAGGTGCAGCAGCTTTCGACGCAGTCGACGACGGCGCTGCAGAAGCTGCAGTCGGGTCAGCTCGGCACCGCGCTCGGCAAGCAGCCCGACTGCGCCGCGCCCTCGGGCTCGCCCACGGCGGCGAGCACCAGCGCGACGACCTCAGGCTCCCCGCAGCCCAAGGCCTCCGGCTCGGCGAGCGACAAGGCCTCGTCCAGCGGTTCGTCTTCGCCCAGCGGTTCGTCCTCGGCCGGCGGGTCGGGGTCGTCGAGCGGCAGCGCGTCACCCGACGCGTCGAGCAGCGCGGGCTGAGGCCCTCCTCGGCGGGAACTCGGGGAGAATGGGCGCGTGACGACCAGTTCATCCGCATCCCCCGTCCCGCACAGCGCCTCCGGCAGGGTTCCGCAGGGCGCCTCCGACAGCGCTGCTGACAGCGCTCCGCACGGCTCGTTGCCGACCCTCGACCCCGAGCGGATCGCGCGGCTGCGCGAGGCGTTCCTCGCGGCGGACTACACCGCCGACGGTTGCCTCGAACTCCTCGGCGCGGCCGCCTACGCGGCGTTGGCACGCAGCGAGAGCGTGCCCGCGCTGCGGGCGACCGTGGGGCAGGGCTCGCTGCAGACGCTGGTCCGGCTGTTCCTGCTGCAGCGCAGCGTGCCCTACCCGGCCGCTGCGGCGGCGCTGCCGGTCGACGAGGCGCTGGCCGACGGCTGGCTGGTCCGGACCCCTTCGAGCGAGGTCCGGGCGACGGTCGACGTCCGCCCGTACGCCAACGACATCGCCGGAGCGGTCGACGAACCGTCCGACGCGTCAGGTTCCGCGTCGGGCGGCGGTGCTTCCGCGGCCTCCGCTCCGGCGGCGGACGCGTGGATCGTCTCCGACCTCGGCTGCGCGGTCGGCGGGGCCGGGGGGATCGGCTCGGGGGCAGCCACCGACCAGGGCGTGCCGCGCAGCGAGCTCGTACTCGGGGTCGGTGGGGCCTCGACGACGCTGGGCAACATCACCGTCCGCCGACCGGTCCGGCGTGCGCTGGACCTCGGCACCGGGTCGGGGGTCCAGGCGCTGCACGCGGCTCGGCACGCGGGTCACGTGGTGGCGACGGACGTCAACCCGAGGGCGCTTCACTTCACCCGTCTGACCGCCGAGTTGTCGGGGTTCGGCGACCGTGTCGAGGTCCGGAAGGGCAGTCTCTTCGCGCCGCTCGGCGAGGACGAGCGGTTCGACCTGGTCGTCTCCAACCCGCCGTTCGTCATCTCTCCCGGTGGCCGGTTCACCTACCGCGACGGCGGCATGGCCGGGGACGACCTCTGCCGCAGCCTCGTCGCCCGGGCGGGGGAGTACCTCGAACCGGGCGGCTACTGCCAGCTGCTGGCGAACTGGCAGCACGTGCGCGGCGAGGACTGGCGGGACCGGGTCGCCGGCTGGCTGGCCGGAACCGGTTGCGACGCCTGGATCGTGCAGCGTGATGTCCAGGACGCGACCACCTACGCCGAGCTCTGGCTGCGCGACGGCGGTGACCACCGCGGACCGCGCGAGGAGTACGAACGCCGTTACGCCGACTGGCTCGACGCCTTCGAAGCGGCCAAGGTCGAGGGCGTGGGCTTCGGCTGGATCACGCTACGGCGCGCGCCCGGGGGCGCGACTCCCGTGGTCGTCGCCGAGGAGTGGCCGCACGCCGTCGAACAGCCGCTGGGTCCGGCGATCGACGCCTGGTTCGCCCGGCAGGACTTCCTGCGTGCGCACGACGACGCGGGCCTGCTGGCCGCGCGCTTCCGCCTGGCGGACGAGGTCGTGCAGGAGCAGGTGGGTGCGCCCGGCGCGGAGGACCCCGAGCATGTGATCCTGCGTCAGAATCGGGGCATGCGACGGGCAACCAAGGTCGACACGATCGGGGCGGGCTTCGCCGGCGTCTGCGACGGCACGCTGACGGCCGGTGAGATCCTCGACGCGATCGCCCGGTTGATCGAGGAGGATCCGGTCGTGCTGCGGGACCGCGTGCCCGGGCAGATCCGCGTGCTGGTCGAACAGGGCTTCCTGATTCTGGCATGAGATCCGGTGCCGCGGGTGCCGCTGACCGGCTCCCGTTCATCACAGCTTTCCCGGGGCATCCCACTCCGTAGGTCGCTTGTTGTCCGTCTGCTGCAAATCTGGCGCTCGCCGCGCCGATCGCATGATCACGAGATCACCTGATCGGGTGGCTTGTCGGCCAACTGCGAGATGGAACCGGGGAGTGCGGGCGAACATGGGGACTCCACTGGGCCTGTTCACCGGGGCGTGGTTCCTCCTGTTCGGCGGGGCCGTGCTCTGGTGGTGCGCGGCAGAGGTGCGGGCTCGGCGCACCCTGCGCCGCGTCGGGGTCAGCGGCATGGCGCGTGTGGTGGTGGATCCCGACGGGGACGCGGACCACGCCGACACCGCGCCGTTGCTCAGCTTCGCCGTCGAGGGGCACGGCGAGGTCGTCACGCGTCCGCGCGGCTGGACGTCCATCCGCAGGACGCCCGCCTTGGCGGTGGATGCGCTGGTGCCGGTGGCCTACCACCCGGACCGGCCGACGCTGGTGGCTGTCGACGGTGGTCCGGCGCGGGGGCGGAACGACGTCTTCTGGGTCTGTCTCGGGCTCGCCTTCGCCGTCTGCGGTGTGATGCTGCTCGCAGCCTCGGCCTGAGCGGAACGCTCCGCTCCGGCCTGCCGGGAGTCGATCGGGCCATAGTCGGCTACGTGGCCGGATAGGTGACTGGATTCGTGACCGGGGCCCGGCCGGGCCTTTCAGCTGGACCTGAGACCGATCGGGTCCATGCCAGGGTTGGCGGCATGCCTGCCTTTGGCTGCCTTTAGCAGACGGGTGCATGCCCTTGCGTCCGGATGGGCAGAGACACGCCGAAAGGATCGGGTTCTGCGCCGCAGGCCAGGCGGGCAGTCCTATGATCCGGCTTGTCCGGCCTGTCCCTGCCGGTGCCGGTCCAACCGTACGACCCAGGCCCGAACGGCGGGAACCCGAGGATTCGGGTTACCGTTCGAGAGGCAGCGGGCGACTCCCGCCCATGACATGCCGGGATCCGTCCGTTTGACAAGGGGCACCGGGGTGCGGTCACACTCCGCATTCAGGACCGTGTTGCCGCGAGCAACGCGACGACCACCCCCTACTCGACCGGAAGAGAAGAGCGAAGGTGTCCCCGACCAGCGAGACCGCACGCGAAGGACGGCGACTCGTGATCGTCGAGTCGCCGGCCAAGGCGAAGACGATCAAGGGTTATCTGGGCCCTGGGTACGTGGTCGAGGCGAGTGTCGGGCATATCCGTGACCTGCCGGGCACCGCCGCCGAGGTTCCCGAGGGCTACACCGGTGAGGTGCGCCGGCTCGGCATCGACGTGGAGCACGATTTCGAGCCGATCTATGTCGTCAATCCGGACAAGAAGGCTCAGGTCTCCAAGCTCAAGTCGCTGCTGAAGGACGCCGACGAACTCTTCCTCGCCACCGATGAGGACCGCGAGGGCGAGGCCATCGCCTGGCACCTCCAGGAGGTGCTGCGTCCCAAGGTGCCGGTGCACCGGATGGTCTTCCACGAGATCACCAAGGACGCCATCCAGGAGGCCGTCCGCCACCCGCGCGAGCTGAACAAGCGCCTGGTCGACGCCCAGGAGACGCGCCGGATCCTGGACCGCCTCTACGGCTACGAGGTCTCCCCCGTGCTGTGGAAGAAGGTCATGCCGAAGCTCTCGGCGGGCCGCGTCCAGTCCGTGGCGACCCGGCTCGTCGTCGAGCGCGAGCGCGAGCGGATGGCGTTCCGCTCCGCGTCGTACTGGGACCTGACCGCCGTCTTCGCCACCGCCGACGCCGGGCGGGCCGCGGGTGACCCCGGCACCTTCGGTGCCCGGCTCACCGCGGTCGACGGCCGCCGCGTGGCCACCGGCCGCGACTTCGACTCGGTGGGGCAGTTGAAGGGCGGCGCCGGGACCGCCGTCCAGGTGCTGCACCTGGACGAGGAGAGCGTCCGGGCGCTGGCCGCCGCGCTCGCCGACACCGACTTCCGGGTCCGCAGCGTCGAGTCCAAGCCGTACCGCCGCTCGCCGTACGCGCCGTTCCGCACCACCACGATGCAGCAGGAGGCCGGGCGCAAGCTCGGCTTCGGCGCCAAGCGCGCGATGGACGTGGCGCAGCGGCTGTATGAGAACGGCTTCATCACCTACATGCGTACGGACTCGACCACCCTCTCGGAGACCGCGGTCAACGCGGCCCGGGCCCAGGTCGAGCAGCTCTACGGCCGCGAGTACCTGCCGGACGCGCCCCGCGTCTACGCCGGGAAGGTGAAGAACGCGCAGGAGGCGCACGAGGCGATCCGCCCCTCCGGCGACCGCTTCCGCACCCCCGCCGAGACCCGCCTGAGCGGCGACGAGTTCAAGCTCTACGAGCTGATCTGGATGCGCACCGTCGCCTCCCAGATGAAGGACGCGGTCGGCCAGTCCGTCAGCGTCAAGGTCGCCGGCGCCTCGACCGACGGCCGGGACGTCGAGTTCTCCGCGTCCGGCAAGATCATCACCTTCCACGGCTTCCTGAAGGCCTACGTCGAGGGCCGGGACGACCCGGACGCCGAGCTGGACGACCGCGAGCGTCGGCTGCCGCAGGTCGCCGAGGGCGACGGCGTCCGCGCCGAGGAGATCACCCCGGACGGCCACGCGACCAAGCCTCCGGCGCGCTACACCGAGGCCTCGCTGGTCAAGGAGCTGGAAGACCGCGAGATCGGCCGCCCGTCGACCTACGCCGCGATCATCGACACGATCATCGCCCGCAAGTACGTCTTCAAGAAGGGCACCGCGCTGGTGCCGTCCTTCCTGGCGCTGGCCGTGGTCCGGCTGCTTGAGGAGCACTTCGGACGGTTGGTCGACTACGACTTCACCGCCAGGATGGAGGACGACCTCGACGCGATCGCGCGCGGCGAGGCCCAGTCGGTGCCGTGGCTGCGTCGCTTCTACTTCGGCGAGGGCGATCTTCCCAGCTCGCCCGCCGCGGACGCCGGCAACGGCGACGGTGACCACCTCGGCGGGCTCAAGGAGCTGGTGACCGACCTCGGCGCGATCGACGCCCGTGAGATCAGCTCGTTCCCGCTCGCGGACTCCGACGTGGTCCTCCGCGTCGGCCGCTACGGCCCCTACGTGGAGCGCGGCGAGCAGCGTGCCGACGTGCCGGACGAGCTGGCCCCCGACGAGCTGACCGTCGAGCTGGCCGAGGAGCTGCTCGCCAAGCCGAGCGGCGAGCGTGAGCTGGGCAAGGACCCGGACTCCGGCAACATGATCGTTGCCAAGGCGGGACGCTACGGCCCGTACTTCACCGAGGTGCTGCCCGAGGGCACGCCCAAGACCGGCAAGAACGCGGTCAAGCCGCGCACCGGCTCGCTGCTGAAGTCCTGGGACCTGGACACGGTCACGCTGGAGGACGCACTCAAGGTCTTCGGCCTGCCCCGCGTCGTCGGCGCCGACGCCGAGGGCGTCGAGATCACTGTGCAGAACGGCCGGTACGGGCCGTACCTGAAGAAGGGCACGGACTCGCGCTCCCTGGAGACCGAGGACCAGATGTTCACGGTCACCCTGGAGGAGGCCCTGGCCGTCTACGCCCAGCCGAAGGCGCGCGGTCGCGCGGCCGCGAAGCCGCCGCTCAAGGAGCTCGGCGTCGACCCGGTCAGCGAGCGTCCGGTCGTGGTCAAGGACGGGCGCTTCGGCCCGTACGTGACGGACGGCGAG
Source organism: Streptacidiphilus sp. BW17 (assembly GCF_041262485.1). Classification (NCBI taxonomy): domain Bacteria; kingdom Bacillati; phylum Actinomycetota; class Actinomycetes; order Kitasatosporales; family Streptomycetaceae; genus Streptacidiphilus; species Streptacidiphilus sp. BW17. Next base: position 34,172 of record NZ_JBGCCR010000026.1, read on the forward strand.
ACCAACGCGACGCTGCGGCGGGACGACTCCGTCGAGGAGATCACGCCGGAGCGTGGCTTCGAGCTGCTCGCCGAGAAGCGGGCCAAGGGACCGGTCAAGAAGACGGCGGCCAAGAAGGCCCCGGCCAAGAAGACCGCGGCGAAGAAGACGGCGGCCAAGAAGGCTCCGGCCAAGAAGACGGCCGCGAAGAAGTCGACGGCGGAGTAGTGGGCTGAGAGCCCCGTCGAACCTGCCCTCGGCCGGTTCGACGGGGCTCTTGGTCGTCGCTCCGCCTACCGGTTGGTCACAACCCTGTCATGACCGACGCGAACGGGGCATCTGCTGTCCGAGCCTCCGGTTAGGCTGGCCGTATGAGCCCCGAGTCGCAGGCGCCCACGAACGAGGCCCCGGAAAGCCCCGGCATCCCTTCTACCGGCGTCACCGTGACGTCGCGCGCCCGCGCGCTGTTGCGGGTGCGTGCATACAACCGTGCCTGGCGCGCGCATGCCGTCGGCGTGCTGGGCGATCGCCTGGCGCTGCTGACCCTGCTGGCGCTGACGGTGGTCGCCGTGGTCGGCGCCCAGGCGCTGGGCGGCGGCTACGCCGGGGTGATGTTCGCGGTCGCCGCGGTCTTCGGCGCCCGGATCGTGGGCACCCTGGTGTTCGGCGCCGTACTGTTGGCGCCCCTCGCGCAGTTGACGCAGCGTCTGGACCGACGGTGGCTGCTCGTCGTCGCGGAGGCGCTGCGCGGGGCCTTGCTGGCCTGCTCCGTGTTCTGGGTGGTCTGGACCGGGGCCAAGGCGTGGGTCTGGCTGCTCGTCACCGTCTTCGTGACTGCCGCGTTGGAGCGGCTGATCGTGGTCACCCGCGAGTCCTTCGTCGAGCAGCTGCTGCCCGCGCCCACCCCCGGCCATCCGCCGGTGGACCAGCGGCCGGTGCTGCTCCACATCGACCTGTGGACCGGGTACGCCACGGTTCCGCTCGCCTCCGTGCTGCTGATCGTGCTGACCCTGGTGAACCAGGGCCTCGGCCAGGCCGTCGACTGGCTCGGCACGCACGGCCTGGCGCTGGCCGCGTTCGGTGCGGCGGCGCTCTTCCTCACCGCAGGAACGCTTCAGTACCTGCAGGAGCTGCCCGAGGCGGCGACCGGCCGGCGACGCTTCGAGCCGCACTCGCCGCTGACCAACCTGCGTGCCCCGGCGGATGTCACGCCCGGGCTGGTCGCCCGCGGTCGTACCGGGGCCTCCCTCATCTTCAGCCTGGCGGCCACGTCCACGGCGGCGGCGATCGCAGCCGCCGCGTCCACTGCCGTCCAGCACGCGGTGGACCTGCAGGCCGGGACTATCGGCTACGCCCTGCTGGTGCTCACCCTGACCGCCGGGCTGCTGCTCGGACTGCGCGTCAGCGGTGGCGTCCTGCCGACGCTCAGCCGTCGGCGGCTGCTGCCGCTGGCCATGGGCACGTCCGGGCTGGCGCTGCTGCTCGGCGGGCTGGTCCGCGACTACGTGCTGGCCCTGGTGCTGTTCACGCTGGCCGGTGTCGCGGGCGGCGTCGCCTTCCGTACGTCCCGGGTGCTGCTGACGCTGGAGACCGAGGAGGCCCGACGCCCCCGTGTCGACGAGCACCTGCACGCGATGCTGCGGGTCGCGGTGGCGCTCGGGCTCGTCGTCACGCCGCTGCTCGGCGCGGTGTACGGGCCGGAGCAGTTCGGCGGCACCACGCTGACCTTCGACCACGGCGGCGCGGGGCTCGCGACCGCCACCGCCGGGCTGCTCCTCCTGCTGCTCGCGGTCGTCGTGCTGCTGCGCACGGACGACCGCAAGGGTGTCGCGCCGCTGCCCCGCGACATCTGGGACGCCCTGCGTGGCGGCGTCGAGCCGCCCGCGCACCGGGCGGGCACGGGCTTCTTCATCGCGCTGGAGGGCGGCGACGGCGCGGGCAAGTCCACCCAGTCCCAGGCGCTGGCGGAGTGGATCCGCAGCAAGGGCCACGAGGTGGTGCTGACCCGCGAGCCGGGTGGCAGCGCCGTCGGCCAGCGGCTCCGGGCCATGCTGCTGGACGTCGCCAACACGGGGATATCGCACCGGGCCGAGGCGCTGATCTTCGCTGCCGACCGGGCCGAGCACGTCGACTCGGTGATCCTTCCCGCGCTGGAGCGCGGCGCCGTGGTGATCACCGACCGGTACGCCGACTCGTCCGTCGCCTACCAGGGCGCGGGCCGCGACCTCGACGGTGCGGACGTCGCCCGGCTCAACCGCTGGGCCACCGGCGGCCTGGTCCCGGATCTGACGGTGCTGCTCGACGTCGCGCCGTCGGCCGCGCGTGAGCGGTTCACCGAGGCCCCGGACCGGATGGAGTCCGAGCCGGAGGTCTTCCACCAGCGGGTGCGCTCCGCGTTCCTGGAGTTGGCCGCCGCAGATCCGGCCCGCTACCTGGTCGTCGACGCCGGCCAGCCGCCGCAGGCGGTCACCACCGCGATCCGCCACCGGCTCGACCGCGAGCTGCCCCTTTCCGAGCAGGAGAAGGCCGCGCTCGCGGAGCAGGAGCGGCTGGCTCGTGAGGCCGAAGCCCGCCGTCTCGCCGAGGAGGCACGCCGCAAGGCCGAGGAGGAGCGCGCCGAGCGCGAGCGCCAGGCTCAGCTGGAGCGACTCCGACTGGAGGCCGAGGAGGCGGAGAAGGCCCGCCAGGCCGAGGAGGACCGCAAGGCCGCCGAGGTCGCCCGGCTTGCCGCGGAGGCCGCCCGCGCCGCCGCTGCGGCGGAGGCCGCGCGCCGTGCCGCCGAGGAGGAGGAACGTCGCCGCGCCGAGGAGCAGGCCCGTCGCGAGGCGGCTGCTGAGGCGGAGCGGTTGGCGGAGCTCGAGCGTCAGCGCGAGGCGAAGAAGGCGGAGGAGCGCCGCCGCGTGGAGGAGGCGCTGCTGCGCTCCGAGGCGTCCCGTCGTGCCGCCGAGGAGGCCGCGCAGGCCGCGAAGGCTGCTCGTGCCGCCGAGGCCGTGCAGGCCGAGCACGCCGAGGAGGGCGGGTCCGAAGACGCTGCCGGGTCCGGTGACAAGGCCGAGGCGGGGGCTGCGGCACCCGGTCACATAGCCGATGCAGCAGGCGATTCGGACGAGTCGAACGAGTCGGATGAGGAGAGGACGGCGGTTCTGCCGGCCGTTGCCGCCGAGAGGCCGGCGGATCTCGACGCGACGGCGGTGATGCCGGCCGTGGAGATCGTCGATGAGGCTCCGTCGGCCGAGCCCGAGCCCGAGCGGACGTCCGTGCTGGGCCGCGCTCGCAGCAAGGCGCGCTCGGCACGCGCGAAGACGAAGGACCAGGCCGAGGAACCGGCCGAGGCACCGGCCAAGGACGCACCCTCGTCCACGCCCGCTGCCGCCGACGAGACGATGGTGCTTCCGGCGTTCCCGGCCGAGGCGCCGACGGCGGGCATGCCCGAGAAGAACGCGAAGGGCTCCAAGGACGCCGAAGCATCGGTTCCTGCCTCCGCGGCCGACGAGACTGCGGTCATCCCGGTCGTCGGGGACGCGCGGTCGACGGAGCGGTCCGCCCAGTCCGCCCAGGCGGCGCCGACCGTGCAGACGCCGTTGCCGCGTGCCTGGCGCGAGGCCACGCCGCGCAGCTCGGAGAGCGTCCAGGACAAGGTCCCGGACTGGCTCTTCCGGCCGGAGCCCGGTGACGCCGGTCCTGATGACGCGACGAGGGAGATCCCGGCGCTCTCCACTCCGTCCGCCGCACGTCCGAAGGGTGACACGGCGTCGGAGGACGGCGAGGCCACGACGGGCGCCGGTCGCTACGACTGGGCGGAGGAGACCCCGCTCGACGATCTGCCGACGCTCACCGACCAGCTTCTCGGCACCCGCGAGGAGTGGGCCCAGTGGCATGAAGAGCACCCGGGCGAGGAGCGCGGTTCGGGGAGCGACCAGGGTCGCTGAGACGTGCGGCCCGCAGCCGCCGGTCGCCGGGATTGTCAGTGGGGGCGACTAGGCTGCGGGCAGGATGAGGGTGAGGGGGACGTCCCGCGATGCTGTGGGGTGTTCCGCAGAGACGGACGAAGAGACGTAGAGACGACGACGTGCAGGACGGCGTGACGTGAGCGTGTGGGACGACCTGGTCGGCCAGGACCAGGTGGTGGACCAGTTGGTCGCCGCCGCACGCGCCGCTCGCGCCGTGGTGGCGGGGGAGACCCCGGTCACGGGGGCGACGGGCATGACGCATGCCTGGCTGTTCACCGGTCCGCCGGGATCCGGCCGGTCCACGGCCGCGCGTGCTTTTGCGGCGTCGCTGCAGTGCACCGCACCGGATGCCGACCTCGGCGGGGTGCCGGGCTGTGGGTTCTGCGACGGTTGCCACACCGCGCTGATCGGCAGCCACGCCGATGTCCAGACGGTACGCACCGACGGGCTCAGCATCGGCGTCAAGGAGACGCGCGAGCTGGTCCGCAACGCCTCCATGTCACCGGCGGGCCGGCGCTGGCAGGTCATCATCCTGGAGGATGCGGACCGGCTGACCGAGGGCGCCGCCAACGTGCTGCTCAAGGCGATCGAGGAGCCTGCACCGCGCACGGTGTGGCTCCTGTGCGCGCCGAGCGTCGAGGACGCGCTGCCGACGATCCGCTCGCGCTGTCGGCTGCTCGTCCTGCGGACGCCGTCGGTGGGTGCGGTGGCGGACGTGCTGATGCGGCGGGACGGGATCGATGTCCAGGTGGCGCAGTTCGCGGCGCGGGCGGCGCACGGCCATATCGGGCGCGCCCGTCGGCTGGCGCAGGACGAGGCGGCACGGGCCCGTCGGGCGGAGGTGCTGCGGCTGCCGCTGGTGGTCGGGGATCTCGGGGCCTGCCTCGCGGGAGCACAGGCCCTGGTGGACGTGGCAGCGGCGGAGGCCAAGCAGGTCGCCGAGGAGGTCGACGTCCAGGAGACCGAGGAGCTCCGCGCCGCCCTGGGCGCGGCGGCGGGTGTGGGCGGACGGATGCCGCGCGGCACGGCCGGAGCGATGAAGGAGCTGGAGGACCGTCAGAAGCGGCGTGCCACCCGCATCCAGCGCGACAGTCTCGACCTCGCGCTGGTGGACATCGCGGGCTTCTACCGCGACGTCCTCGCGGTCCAGTTCGGCGCGGGCGCGGACCTGGCCAACGAGGACCTGCGGACGGGTGTGGAGCGCCTGGCCCAGCAGTCCACGCCGGAGGCGACGCTCCGACGCATCGAGGCCGTCCTGTCATGCCGCGACGCGATCGAACGCAATGTCGCCCCGTTGCTGGCGGTCGAGGCGATGACCGTCGCCCTGCGCGCGGGCTGAACCGGCGAGGACCTCGCCCGGTCCCGTCACGGCACGGCCCACCACGGCCCTGGACGGCAGGGCGTCATCGAACGGGTCGTCACCTCGCTCGTTCGGGTGGCAGTTCCGCCGTAAGTGATCACTGCTGTCAGGTGGGGGAATCCGGCCAGGATGACCTTGTGGTGGAGCGCAGCGCTGATCGCTGCCGGGGCGACGGTCGGCGTCTGGCTCGCGGGGAGTGCGCTCGGAGTGTGGCGGGAGGAGCGCGCCGGCCGGGTGTACGAGTTGACGCCGCGCTACCGAGGGGCCGTGGTGCGGGCGGTGCTCGCCGCGGTTGTGCTGTGCTCGGCGTTGGTCGGCGGGGTCGCGCAGGCGCTGGTCGGGCTGCCCGACTCCGCCGTGCCCGTCGCCGCAGTCAGTCCGGCGTCCACCGCGCGGGCCGACTCGCATCCGGCGTCGGACCGCGCTCCGGAGGCTCCACAGGCTTCACAGGCTTCGGGGACTCCCGGGGCGTCGAAGGCCCCGGGGACGTCCGGTGGGGCGACGACGGCGCTGACCCAGATCGGGCAGCCGTCGGGCGGACGGCTCTTCCAAGGCACGTTGAGCGGGCTGCCGGGACAGGTCCGGATCTGGTTGCCCGCCCAGTACCAGGCCCACGGGTCCGCCGGGCCCGGGTCCGGGCTGCAGGCGGTGGTGGTGCGCGCACCGGAGGGCGAGCTCGGTGAGGTGTGGCAGGGCCTGGCCGGCGCGGTCGCGGGTGGGCACGCCAACGCGTTCGTGGCGGTGGCCCCCGCCGACCCCTGCACGCTGGCTTCGGACGACTCCGCGCTGCGCCGGGCGGTCGCCGCGCAGTACCGGATCGCCACCAAGCCGCGTTCCTGGGCGGAGCTGGGCGTCGATGCGGGCTCCTCCTGCGCGGTCACGGCTGAGCTCGCCCATCCCGACGTCTACGCGGGAGCTGCCGTCCTCGGCGGCGGACCGTTCGCCCGGCCGTCGGGCGCCCTGCCCTCGGGCATCCGACTGCTGATGGCACAGGCGCACCGGGACACCGCCGCCCAGGCTGATGCGAACCGTCTGCGCGCCGGGCTCCAGGGCGGTCCGGACCTTTCCGTCCGCCTCTCCGACACGGTTCGGGACCTGACTCCGGAGCTGGAGCGATTCCGGCTGGTGCGATTGGCGGCAAACTATCTGACAGAGATGTTCACCACGCGCCAATGACCGCACGCGTCACACTCGCCATATCGGCCCCACCCGACATATCCGCCGCACCAGCAGTCCCGCCCCTCCACCAGCCACTCGCCTCGTCCACACGTCACCTGTCACCTGTCACTCTCCACTCGCCAGTTTGGGAAGAGCATGAAGAGAACGCGCGCCCCCAGGGCCGTCGCAGCCATGACCGTCATCGGACTCGCGATGCTGGGCGTGGCCGGCTGCAGTTCCTCCGGCTCGGCGTCGCCGTCCTCGACCGGGGCCACCGGCGGAGGGACGGCGGTCAGCGCTCCCTCCGGCGACACCGCGTCGAACAGCGTCACGCCGCTCGCGCCACTGCCCACGGCGGTCCCGGCGGACCTGCAGCGCTACTACAGCCAGAAGCTGAGCTGGACGTCGTGCGACGCCGGCTTCCAGTGCACCACCTTCAAGGTCCCGCTCGACTACGCCGACCCGTCGGCCGGGGACATCACGCTCTCGGCGGCGCGCCAGCAGGCGACCGGGCAGGGCGTCCCTCGGCAGGGCTCGCTGCTGGTCAACCCCGGCGGTCCGGGCGGCTCGGCGGTGGACTACGCCGAGTACGCGGCCGAGACCTTCCCGCCGGTGGTCCGCGCGGCGTACGACATCGTCGGGCTGGACCCGCGCGGCGTCGCCCGCAGCTCCCCTGTCACGTGTCTGAGCAACAGTCAGATGGATGCCTACACCGAGGTCGACACCACGCCGACGACGCAGGCGGGTGTCGACAAGCTGGTGGCGGCGGACAAGTCCTTCGCACAGGGCTGCCAGCAGCGCTCCGGCAAGCTGCTGGCGCATGTGAGCACGGTCGACTCGGCCCGCGACATGGATGTCTTCCGGGCCCTGCTCGGCGACGCCAAGCTGCACTACCTCGGCAAGTCGTACGGCACCTTCCTGGGTGCCACCTACGCCGGTCTCTTCCCGTCCAAGGTCGGGACGATGGTGCTGGACGGGGCGATGAACCCGTCGCTCGACGCGTTCCAGCTCAACAGTCAGCAGGCCGGCGGCTTCGAGGTGGCCTTCAACGCCTTCGCCGCGGACTGCGTCAAGCGGCCGGGCTGTGCGCTCGGCAACGGCACGGTGCAGCAGGCGGGCCAGAAGCTGACGGCCTTCTTCAACGCGGCCGAGGCCAAGCCACTGCCGACCGGTCAGAGCCGGACGTTGGGCTCGGCGCTGGCGATGACCGGTGTGATCTCCGCGATGTACGACCAGACGCAGTGGCCCGACCTGCGGCTGGCGCTCTCCGACGCCATCGGCAACAACGACGGCAAGGAGCTGCTCGCGCTCTCCGACCAGTACTACGAGCGCGGTCCCGACGGAAGCTACAGCAATCTGATGTACGCCAACTCCGCGGTCAACTGCCTCGACCTGCCGGCCGCCGCGACCAGTCCGGCACAGGTCCAGCAGCAGCTGGCCACCTACACCAAGGATTCCCCGCTGTTCGGTGCCAGCCTGGCCTGGGGCGGCCTCAGCTGCGCCTACTGGCCGGTCCCGGCGAGTGGCTCGCCGCACACCGTCGCGGCCCAGGGCGCCCCGCCGATCCTGGTCGTCGGCACAACCCGCGACCCGGCCACCCCGTACGCCTGGGCCCAGGGCCTCGCCGCCCAGCTGAGCACGGGCTCGCTGCTCACCTACGACGGCGACGGCCACACCGCCTACGCGCGCGGCAGCAGCTGCATCGACGAGGCGGTGAACAACTACCTCCTGCGCGGCACGGTCCCGGCCAAGGGCACCGTCTGCCACTGAGGCGGCTGAGCGCGATCTCCTGGCGTGACGGGGGTTGGTCCCGAGAGTTGTCAGGACCAACCCCCGTCAACGATCCTGTCCCGAGGTGCCTCGTGCGGGGCACCGGTTCTGTCCTGGCCACCGAGGCCGGAAGACCGGAAGAAGGCGAGGGTCGCCGACCATGTTCGGAGTCATCCACTACTCGACGTACGTCGCCGGCGCTCTGCTGATCGTCCTGTTGCCGGGGCCGAATTCGCTGTACGTGCTGTCCGTCGCCGCCCGCAGCGGCATAGCCACCGGCTACCGGGCGGCAGCGGGCGTCTTCCTCGGCGACACCACGCTGATCACGCTCACCTCGCTCGGCGCGGCCTCGCTGCTGCGGACCAACGGACTGATCTTCGACGCGGTCAAGCTGATCGGCGCGGTCTACCTGCTCGTCATCGGCTGGGGCATGCTCCGCGCCGCCCGCGACCTGTGGCGGGACCGCAACGCCCCGGCGGCCGGGGAGACCGACGCGGCGACGGCTGAGGCGATGACGGCCGTGGAGGAGGACCCGGCGGCCGAACAGCGCTCCCCCTTCCGGCGCGCGCTGGTGATCAGCCTGCTCAACCCGAAGGCGATCCTCTTCCTGCTCTCCTTCTTCGTGCAGTTCGTCGACCCGTCCTACGCGCGCCCGGCGCTCTCCTTCGCCATCCTCGGCGGCACGATCCAGATCTTCAGCGTCCTCTACCTCACCACCCTGATCCTCGCGGGTCACCGGCTCGCCGCGATCTTCCGCTCCCGCCGCCGGCTCTCCGCCGGCCTCACCACGGGCGTGGCCGCCCTCTTCATCGGCTTCGCCGCGAAGCTGGCCACCGCCTCGGCGGGCTGATCGGGTGGTTGATCATGCTGTGATCAAAACCTGTGCGGGAGCACCCCTCGGGGCTGTGTAGACTAATCCCCGTTCGCCGCCTTAGCTCAGTTGGCCAGAGCAACGCACTCGTAATGCGTAGGTCTCGGGTTCGAATCCCGAAGGCGGCTCCGGATAAGCCCCAAGTCAGGCCACTGACCTGGGGCTTTGTCATTTTCAAGATCACGAGGCGCGGGCTCCTGGGCGTGTATATGTCATAGGGAGACCATGGGGAGGCCGCGCGACCAGACGGCCGTTCGAAGGGTGTCCGGCGGTGTGCTGAAAAGGGGTGGGTGCGGCGATCCTGTGCGGGGGCAGCTCGCCTCCGAGCTGGTGCTGACAGAGGTCCGGTGGCGCAGCCGGCACACTGCACTTCGTGACTCTGAGCAATCTCGGGCGGGCTGCTTCCCTCGACGTGCAGTGCGTGAGCACCCGCATTGCGGACCCGAGGAATCCGACCAGTCCTGCGCTTGAAGTGCTGGGCCAATTCGTGCCGCGCTGGGCACTGGCGGTGAGAGGCTGGGGGCTGTGAATTCGAGGAGATATCTCGGACAGGCCGCGATGGAAGCCGCTGTCCTGCCTTCCAGGGCGGCCTACCTGATCGCGGCCGGCAGCGACGCTGGGTTCCGCATTGCGGTAACGCTGGCCAGCAGTCGATGGGGCGGGATGACTGAGCCCATCGTCGAAGCTTCGGGGTCGGGTCTGTCCCGACAGCACGAGCAGGCCGTCCGCATCGCCGACGTCGAGGCGCTCGTTAACGTCGATGCCGATCCCCTGGCGGCCGAGGAGATCGCGTCGAGGTTGGGGCTGCCCGTCGTCGCTCTTGCTGACATGCGCAAGCACACGGTGGTGTTCACGTGCTCCCCGGACGGAGTCAGGGAGTTCACGGATCGAGCGTATGCGCCGATCGCGGCGAGCCCCAACGGGCCGCTGTGGCAGCTAGCTGCGGCCGGCGGTGTGGAGCCGAGCCATCGCGAGCATGCCAGAGTAAGTGATCGGGAGGACGAGTTCGGCCGCTACCAGCTGCGGAACGACACCCGGATCCAAGGCACGATCGAGCAGTTCGGCGACTACCAGAGCACCACTCCGGGGCACACCCCGCTGGTGCTGTGGGTCGCCCAGGAGGACGTGCTGGCGGACAGCCTCGACTTCTGGAACACCAGAGCGCTGCGGCAGGTGGACACGATCGATATGCCGATGCTCATGCTGCCCGGTGCCGACGCGGTCAAGCATTGGCTGGAGTTCCCCAAGCAGGTGGCCCATCTCTTGGGCTCACGACCCGGCCAGTTCGCGCCCGACGTGGCCCTGGTCAGCCGCTCGGCATCGCCCGAGCAGCTGCTGGAACTCGCCTCGGTGCTCGGCCTTGAGCCCAGCGACGAGGAGCCGCGGACCGGTGTGCGTATCCCCGCACCGCCAGCCCGAACCTCCCCGTTCACCTTCCGGACGGACGTGGACCCGTGGGACTGGGTGCGCCTCGAACGCCACTACGGAGTGCCGACGTCCTTCGACGTGCAGGTCTTCGCCGAGGGACCGAGCACCCTGCGCTTTGTCCAGCCTGTGCGGTTCAACGGTTCTGTTGGGGCTCTCGTGAGGTTCTGGGGTGAGCCCCTGCTCGGCTTGCCTGCCCGCCCGTCCATCGCCCGGCTCGTCCACCCCGACGGCCAGTGGCGGGACGGCAAGCTGCAGCTCGCGTTCCTCCCGATGAGCCATCAGCTCGCCATTCAGATGAACTTCCCCCTGCTGCCGCAGGCCACGGAGCAGCTTCTGGACGATGTCGCCGCTGCGCACCAGCCGTCCTCAGCGGGACGGCTAGGGACGGCCCTGGCAGAGCGCGCCGACAGCTCCGCGCTTCTGGAACCCGGTGTCTACGAGGCGGCCATCGCCCTGACCACGCCGCGGTCCAAGGAACTGATGAAGCGTCTGCAGGAACTGCGGGCCGACGGTAGCCCCGACGCCGACCTCGCCGAGCTGGCCGCCACATGGGGTGGTCGGTCAGAGCGGCGCTATCTGCCCGCTGACAAACTGCCGAACGTTAGGACAGAGGACCGAGCGGCTGCGCTGGAACGGCTGTGTGCGCTGGGCTGGGCCGAGCGCGGGTTGGAGAGCGCCTGCCCCTCGTGCGCCAGTCGGTCGTTCGTTCCGCTCAGCCAGACCAGCGGCTCGCCGCAGTGTCCCGGGTGCGGTGCCGTGTCCGCCTACCAGTCCGGTGGCGCGTCGGCCGCCGTTCACTACCGGCTCGACAGCTTCACCGACCGGGCAAGTGACAACGGCCTGCTGCCGCATCTGCTCGTCATCGCCGAGCTTCGCCGACGCAAGCCCCGTTCCCACTTCCTCCCCGGCACCGACGTCACCTTCGCCGACGGTAGCCAGGAGGAGGTGGACATCTTCGGCATCTGGGACGGCAAGGTCCTCTCCGGGGAAGTGAAGACCAGCGCCTCGGAGTTCGACGATGCCCAGCTCCGGCGGGACATCGCATTGAGCGAGCGGCTCGGCGCCGACGTCCACCTGCTCGCCTCGGTCACCCCGGTCGACAAGGCCGTCCGGAACACCGCGCGGGACCTGTGCGAAGCGGCAGGGCTGGAGCTGGAGGTCCTGGACCAGGCTGACCTTCGCCCGGCCGCGCACAAGCCCGTCCCAGCAACCGCCGCCGACGGCCTCGGCTGGTTGCGTGCTGCGATGGCCGACCTGGCCGCGCTGATCGAGAAGGACAGGCCCGTCAACCGCGGGCAGGTGGCGCGGATCCTGAAAACCGCCTCCGGCGGCGCCGCCCCGGTCCCCGGTCACCTCGAAGCCCTCTCCTGGGCGCTGAGCGAGCACCGGGACGGTGTCGCGGAGCTTCTGTCGAGCCTTCTCGGAGGCTTCGACGTTGCGGTACGTGAGCCCGAGGCCGCCGACCAGGAGGCGTAGGGCCGCGCGGCAGCTACCAGCCGTCGCGCAGGCGCAGGCCGGCTGGATGGCATAGGTACCACCCGCTGACGGCACGGCCCTCTTCGTCCTGCCAGGTGACCTCCGCCGACCAGCGCAGGCTGCCCAGCCGTAGCCGCCAACGTTCGATCCGGGCGGATCGCCACTGTCCGCCGACGCGGATCTGTGCCCGTGCCCAGTGGGCTTCCGCTGGCCAGGTTCGGCCCGGCCCGGTCAGCAGCGCTGCTGGTGCGGGCATCGCGTCCCCAGGGTCGCTCCCATGGATTCGGCGGCCGGTTCGGGGATGAGGGAGAGCCGTGCGCATAGCACTATCGTACACACGTTCGATTCTTTCGGCTCGGAGTGGCAGCGTGCGACTGACCGAGGCTGACGAGCCATGTGGCCGCGAAATCTGAGGCAGACCCCAGGTCGGGACGCAGCTGCGTCCGGGCCTAGCCACCCGAAAGGATGGCGCCGGACTGCCGCTGCCTGGGTGCAACGGGACCATGGAACGCATGAGCGATAAACCTGCCGCCGCCAGCACCCCCGACCTCACCGAGGGCGGCCAGCGGCTCGCCGCCTCCTACGCGCACACCACCAGCTTGGTCGACCAAGTCACCCGGGCCGCCGAGGCGGGGGACTGGCCCGTGCTGGTCGACGTCGCTGGCGAGCTGAGCCTGGCCGCCGACGAATTGGCCGCCGCAGCGGCCCTCGTCACCACCGAGGAACGCGCCACTGGCCCGGCCGACATGCTCTCCGCAGCAGAGGCGCGGACTAGCCCGGCGAGCTGACTGGCCGGACGCTCAGAACGAGCTCCGGTCTCTACCCTCGCTACTCTCCCAGCGAGCCGCGGAGACCCTTCCAGACGGGGTGCCTGAGCACTCCGTCCTCCTTCGTGAACTCCAGGTACTCCACTTCACCGTGCGCCAGCGGGCGTACCCAGCGCACAGGGCTCCCGCGGCCCGGGGTCGGGCCGGACGTCAGCGGCGAGGCCGGCGCCGCCAGGCGCTCCAGCAGCGCGGCCAGAGCCCGGCGCTCCGCCTCGGAGAAGCCAGTGCCGACTGCTCCGACGTAGCGCAACCCGTCGTCGTCGGGTACCCCCAGGAGCAGAGCCTTGACGGTGTTGCCGGTCGGAACCCACCCGCAGATCCACACGTCCAGGGTCCGCTGGTGCTTGCGCTTGATCCAGTCCCTGGAGCGCGCTCCCTCGCTGTAAGGCGACGCGAGGCGCTTGGCGATGACGCCTTCCAAGCCCTGGTCGTGTGTGAAGGACAGGGCCTCTTCGGCGGCGGTGCCGGGCCACGCCGGCGGGACCAAGACGTGCTCGCCCTGCAGCGGTAGGGAGTCCAGCACCTCGCGGCGCCCGCGGTAGCTCATGCCCGTAGTCGAGCGCCCGTCGAGCCAGAGGACGTCGAACACCATCAGGGTCACCGGGATCCGGGAGGCGGTCGTTCGGATGGCCTGCGGGCGGGTCAGCATCATCCGCTGCTGCAGGCTCGAGAACGAGGGCCGCCCTGACGCGTCCGTGGCGATGACCTCACCGTCCAGGATCGCGTTCCGCCCGCCCAGCAGTTGGTGAAGCTCGTCCAGTTCGGGGTAGCGGGCGGTGGTGTTGTTCCCGCTGCGGGTGAGCACTCGCAGACCGGTCCCGTCCAGGTAGGAGATCGCGCGGGCCCCGTCGAACTTGATCTCCAGCGCCCACTCCTCCAGACGCACGGGCATCTTCCCGGTGCTGGCCAGCATTGGCTGCACCAGGGGAAGCCGAGTATCGCGAACCATACGACCATGGTCAGCCGCGCCAGGCGGTCGGGCACCTCGGACGCAGCTCGTCCAGGCTTGACCGAGCGCCGGTGCGCCGTGGCGTAAGGGGAGGATCGCCACGGCGCACCGCGATGCGGGGGGTTGGTGTATCCCTCGGGGCGGTCAGTGAGTGCGGGCAGTCGGCCGTGGCCGACGCGGTCGTTGTCCACGATGAGGAGCTGACCTGCCACGAGCGGGTGGAGGTGGTGGGCAACCGGGGCGGGAGCGCGAGCGGACCGAGCCGGCCGCTGGCGACCCCGGGCCGACGTCGATCAGGACCCGAGAGGACCGCGGTTCAGGCGGAGGCCAGACTGGCATCGCTGGTAACGTCCTGGCTGGTCTGGCGGCGGGCGCGCGGCACAAGCGCAACGACGGCCTCGGCGGCGGCATGGAACAGCTCGTCGAGCACGGACTGGTAGATGTCGCGGGTGATAGCAGTTGTGGAGTGGCCAAGCATCTCCGAGACGATCTTGATATCGACCCCGGCGGCCAGGGCGAGGGTCGCAGCTACATGCCGCAGGTCATGAAGTCGGATCGGGGGAAGGCCAAACTCCTTGATGAGCCGCTGAAAGAGGTCGGAGACGGCATTGGGATTCAGTGGAGACCCGTCCTCCTCCGTGAAGATGTAGCCGCTATCGACCCACTTGTCGCCAGCCGCCAGCCGTTCCCGTGTCTGCAGACGCTTGTGCTGATCCAAGCCGTCGAGCGATTCCGCGTCCAGGGCGACCTGACGGAACCCAGCCTTGGTCTTCGGCACGCCCTCGATGACCTTCCCCGCGACGGTCCCCAGCTGCGTCTCGACGCTGAGCATCCGCGTACGCCTGTTGACTTTGGCCCACCCGGCGCCGCATCCCTCACCCCGGCGAAGCCCGCGGAAGGCAATGAGGTGGAACAGCATGTAGAGCCGATGCTTCTCTGCTGCGTCCAGGAACCGGCCGACCTGCTCCGGTGTCCAGACCATGACGGGGGAGGGGATGACGCCGGTCTCCTGCCAGGCGAGGACGCGTTCCTCCGTCCACATCAGCGCCTTGTGCGACGGCCGCTCGGCCAGCTCGACGAATACGGCGGGGTTGAAGTTCTCGACCACCCGCCGGCCGATCGCTACGTTGAGCGCAGCCCTCAGCGTGGCCCGGATATGGGGCTGAGTCGCCGAGGAAGTCGGGCGCCGGAACGGCGGCATCTCTGCGATGGCCGCCTTCAGCTCCTTGCGCAGAGCCCGGTTCTCCAACCCCTTCCAGGGAATCGTCGCCAAGTAATCGAGGGCAGCACGCCTGGACCTGTTCTCCAGCTCTCGCAGCAGGTTGGCCTCGTCCATGGCGTCGAACATGGCGCTGATCTGCTTGACGCCCAGCCTGTTGAGCTTGATATGCCCCAGGTGCGGCTTCAGATGGACTCGGACGTCGCACTCGTAACGGGTGTACCCGCCGATCCGCAGGCTCTTCTTCTTGTCCTTCAGCCACTCGTCCAGCCATTCCGCGACGGTCATGTCGCGGTCTAGGGCCTGATCCGAAGTCAGACGCCGCTTGACGTCCTGAGCCTGCGGAAGGGGCGAGCCCGACTCGAAGCAGGAGACGACCAGCTGGCAGACGGCCTCCATCGCCTCATCGTCCTGGTCATCGGCGATGGACAGCAGGGCGAGGATCTCAGTCGCCTCTGGGAGGGGCTTGCCCTTCTTCGCACACAGAGCCAGCACATCGCAGATGGCTACCAGTGCGATGGTGTTGCCCTCCTTGGGAAGGGCGAGGAGCGTGACCACCTTGCTCAGTTCTTCGGAGGCCGCTGTCGAGGTCTCGAAGCCGGAGCGGCGGAAGCGCCGGCGCTCCAGCCCGGGGCCGGGGAGCAGCTCGTGGTTCACGAACCAGGTGCCGTGGCGGCGCCCGGTGAGCTTCGGGCAGGAGTCACCCCAGTTCCGCCCAGTCTCGGGGTTCCGGCAGGAGCAGCGCCTCTTGACGTATCCCTTCACGCGTCACCGTCCGGTGCTGGGGCCGTGGTGTCCATGAACACCAGCTCCGTCGGCAGTGGAGGAGGATTGAGGCCGTTGGCCTGCATGAGATCGCGGATTTCGCTCAGCTCGTCGTAGTCCTGACGGGCGAGCCCCTCGTAGGCATCGGCAGCCTGCGTCAGCTGTGCGCGCTTTGTATCGTCGCGCTCCCGCATGGCTCGCCGACGCCGCTCCCCGGCCTGGTGAGTCGACGACAGGGCAGCCTGGAGCGCTCGGCCATGTGCGCGAAGCGCTTCCAGGTGCCCGCGAGGGGTTCCTGGGGCGGGATCCGAAGCCATTGCGGTCTCACCGGTGAGCCACGCTGTTGCCTCCCAGGCGGAGAACTCCTGTCCGGTGCCGATCTCCACGCTGGAACTGGTGTGTGCCACGGGGAAGATCAACAGTGCGGGGGCGATGTCCAGAGCTTTGGCGAGTGCGAGGCACTCGATCACCCCGAAGGAGGATGCTGGCCGCGCTCCGCGCTCCAACTTGGACAGCGTGCTCGGCGTGATCGCGAACCCCAGCTCGGCGCACGCATCGCAAACGTTTTGTCCGGTGAGTCCCAACTCGGTGCGGCGGTGCTTCACTGCGGCGCCGCTGCGAGCCACGAGGGCTCGCTGCCACTCTTCGTTGTCCATGGGGACATCGTAGACCCCGATCTAGGTCCCATGGGAAAGTCGTGATACAAGTTCTCCCACAGAGAACAACGACGAGGGGAGCAATGTCGTGGGGACGAGCATGCAGGGCGGCGAGCAGCCTTCTGTGACAATCGACGATCTCCTCGCCAGCCCGCCCGCCGTGAGCCTCGCTGTCGCCAACGCTGCGTTGGGTATCGGCAGGACCGTCGGCTACGACTTGGCCCGGAGGGGCAAGTACCCGGCCAGGGTCTTTCGAGCGGGGAACGGCTTCCGTGTGGCTACTGTGGAGGTCTGCGCACTGCTCGGCTTCGACTACCAGCAGAAGGCTCCATTCAGCACTCCATCGGAGCACCGGGCAGCTTAGAGATCGGACCATCAAAATCCGGATCACTGGCCGCCGTGTGCGTCGAGCCCTTCGAACCTCCTGGCCTCCGTGCTGTCAGCTAGCGCGAAGATCCTCCATGAGCGACCCCACCCTGCCGACCTTGGTGTGGCGCGTGAACTGCGGCGACAGGTCCCGCAGAAGCGACACGCTGCGCTCCGCGCCGATTCGATTGGCCAGCTCCAAGGACTCGCCGGCCGCCACGGCAGCCTCCTCCACATCGCCGGATTGGAGCAAGCTGCGGGCCTGGTAGGTGAGGAAGATTCCTCGCGTTTTGTCCCGACTGCGCGGAAGCAGGGCGATACCTTCTCTGATCCGGTTCTGGGCCTCGCCTGTACGCCCCAGGTCGAGGAAGCACTGCCCTGAATCCACCATCAGGTCAGCTGGACTCATCCACCCGCACCAGGCTGGCGCCGGATCACTGGCACTGACATCGAGGTCACGCTCCGCCGCAGTCAGCTCCCGTTGGCACGCCGCCGCCGAGTGCATCGCGGCGAACGCCCTAGCCCGTCGCAGGTGCAGCAGCGACCTGGCTGTGGGGTGGGTCGCCCGCGACAGCGCCAGGCCCAGCAGGTCGCCTGCCAGCTGCGGGGAGTTCAGCCAGATCGCCTGATAGGCGAAGTCGGAGATCACGCCGGCCCCGAAGTCCCTGTCTCCGGCGGCATGCGAGGACTGCAGTGCACCAGTCCAGAACCTGCCAGCCGCCGAATGCTGCCCCTGATCGAAGCGGTACCACCCGCACGTGGTCCCCAGGGTTGCTGCCAAGGCGTGGAGACGAAGGCCCGTACGCGTCGTGTAGCGGCTGTGCTCGATCAGATCGGTCACGGTTTCGAGGTGCGCGTCGAGAAGGCGGGCGGTGTACTGGCGCTGCTCGGTCGGCATGGTGCTCAGCCCCGCCGTTGTCTTCTCAAGCCAGTCCACCAGCGTGGCGTCCGTGGACTTCCCGGCTAGGGCAGTGGTCAGTCGGCCGGGCTCCAGCGTTGCCCACTGGGCTGCTAATCCGGTCAGCGCCAGCGCGCCGAGGGTCATGAAATTCCTGCGGTCCATTGCTGTCCTCAGCGCCTCTCTCAGTGCCTGCACGGTGTAGGGCGCGCCAAGCGGTAGAGGCTCGTCGCGGCCCGGTAGCCAGTCGGGCCAGCCGTGCCGCTCTACATCGTTGACGTCGACGCCGAAGACGGCAGCGAGCAGAACCTGGGATTCGCGGTCCGGCACGGCACGGCCGGTCTCCCACTTCCACGTTCTCTGCCGGTCTACGCCGGAGCGGAGGCCGCGGACGACAGCAGCCTGCCGGACCCGGCGGGCCAGCTCGGCCTTCGTCCAGCCCTGCTGGATCCGCGCATACGCAAGGGGGTGGTGAATCGCGCCGTCCATAGCCAATCCCATCATCGGCCCGCTCGCACCGTACGGCTTCAAGGCCCGGGACTACACCGGGACTACAGCCAACGGCTGTTTTCAGCAGGGGAGGTGCCGTTAACTGATCAGGCGGAGGCAAGCTCTGGCCGAAGTCGATCGTTTTGCTCCCACAACGGCCCCGCAGTCGCGCGCCGTAGATGAGCGTCCACCTCGGAGTGAATGCCTGCAAGACCGTGAAAGACCTTGGACCCAGGAGGAATCATGGCTCTAACGTTCATCGGGATCGACCCCGACACCAAGGGCACCGGCTCGCCGACGGTGTGGATCGACCCCGACACCAACGACATCGTCATCCAGGGATGGAAGGCCAGCGAGGAACTGCGCCGCCAGGTCGTCCAGACCCCGGCGCCGAACCACGAACCCGGTATCCCCGAGGGTGAGGACGTCATCATCATCCCGGCCCGCCTGGCGCCGGCCCTTCGGAAGGCATGTGACGATGTCGAGCGGGTTCCAGTGGCCTGACTTCTTCCAGACCGCCCACGTTCAGGCCCTTCACCTGGAGATGCGCGACAGCTACGGAGTAGCCGGCGAACTCGAAGAGGTCGACCTGTGGAAGCGAACCGGGCAGACCGACATCGACCCGGACTCCGACGGGTGGCGGCCCTGGACGGACATCGCCCGCGACGCCACCGCCCGCGGAGTCGTCCTGCGCCGGGCGCGCATCGTCTCCGAGCCGGTGACCGACTACACCCGGTGGCTCCACGCGGTCACCGTCACGAACCTCGCTGCGGGGGAGCTGGTCCGCTGGCTTCCCCGCAGCAAGGCATCCGACCTGTGCCTGCCGGGCAACGATTTCTGGGTGCTGGATGCCCATACCGTCCTGTTCAACCACTGGACCGGCGACGGCGGCCTGGCCGATCCGCCAGTCGAGCTGCGCTACGAACCCGAATTGATCAAGATGTGCACCGACGCCTTCGAAGCAGTCTGGGACCGAGCCACGCCCCACGAGGAGTACCAGGTCCACTGAACCCATCCCACTGAGCAATGGCAAGTTCACCTCACTCGGGCGCGCAGGCCGCTCGCGACCGGATTGCCCTGGCCCTGCGCGACCTGCGCAGAGACGCAGGGATCAACGCCCGCATCCTGTCCGAGCGGTGCCAGTGGAGCGCAGCGAAGACCTCCCGGATGGAGCACGGCAAAATCCCGCCATCCGACCAGGACATCCGCGCCTGGTGCCAAGCCTGTGGACAGCCGCAGATGGCACCCGACCTGATTGCCGCGAACCGGGCCGCCGACCAGCTGTACGTCGAGTGGCGCCGTCGCCAGCGCTCGGGTCTCCGCCACATCCAGGAGGCCACGCTCGCCCTGAGCGAGCAGGCCGGCGTCGAGCGCGTCTACTGCTCCAACGTCCTCCCTGGCTTCTTCCAGACCGCCGCCTACACCAGGGCCATGTTCGAGACGTTCGTCCGCTTCGAGGACATCCCGGACGACATCGACGAAGCAGTCGCATCGCGCGGGGAGCGCGCCCAACTCCTCCACGAGGGAGGGCGACGCTTCGTCGTACTGTTGGAGGAGACAGTCCTGCGGTACAGCCTCGGCGGCCCGGCGACGATGATCGATCAGCTGGAACACCTGCTGACCGTGGCCCGGCTGCCCTCGGTCGCTCTCGGAGTGATCCCGTTCGCCGCAGACCGCAGCATCATGTGGCCCCTCGAAGCCTTCTACCTGTTCGACAACACCCGGGTGGTCGTCGAGACCCTCACCGCGGAGATCAACGTCACCTCGCCGCAGGAGATCCGGCTGTACGAGCGAGCCTTTCTGGAGCTGGGACGCATGGCTGTCTATGGGCCGCCGGCCCAAGCGCTGATCCGCCATGCCATGCGAGAACTGCACTGACGGTCGGTAAAAATCGCCGAGCTTAGGGGGTAGTAGCCGAACCCGTCTTCGGCCAGGCAGGATCAGGGCCATGAGGATCGCCGTGATGGGTGGGACCTGGTTCCTGGGCAAGGCTGTCGTAGAGGGCGCTCTGGCGCGCGGTTGGGAGGTCACGACCTTCAACCGTGGTAGATCCGCAGTCGATGTGCCCGGTACGCAGGTCGTCCGGGGGGACCGCACAAATGCACGGGACCTGGAAGCGCTTGCCGCGCATGGGCGTTGGGATGCGATCGTGGACACTTCCGCCTCGGAGATGGCGCCGCGGGATGTCCTGCTGGGCACCCAGCTCCTGGCGGACAGCGCTGACCGGTACGTCTACGTCTCTACTGTGTCGGTTTACCAGGGCTGGCCGGACCATCGGTTGACCGCCGAGTCCCCGATATTGGACGGCCCCGCTGACGCCGACGAGGACTACGGTCGCATGCCCGCCGGCGCTGACGGCCCGAACCTCCACTACGGGCGCCAGAAGGCTGGAGCGGAGCGCGCGGTACTTGCCGCCTTCGGCCCCGAACGCAGCGCGATCCTGCGCCCCGGGGTGATCCTCGGCCCTGGGGAGTATGTCGGTCGGCTTCCTTACTGGCTGCGCCGCGCAGCGCGTGGCGGCCTGATTCTCTCCCCGGGCCGATCCGAGCAGACCATCCAGCCGATCGACGTGCGGGACGTCGCAGGGTTCCTGCTGGACCAGGCTGCTGCGACTGGCCAGGCGGTGCACAACCTCGCCGCACCGATCGGTCGCGACACCATGGGAGCGTTCCTGGCCAGCTGCCTCTCGGTGACTGGCGGTCGGGGGTCGTTGGTGTGGGCCCCGGACGAATTCCTGGTCCGGCACGGGGTGCGGCAGTGGACGGAGATTCCGCTATGGCGCACCCACGCCGGAGTCTGGCAGGTTGACGCAACCACCGCTGTCGAGGCCGGTTTCCGCGCACGCCCACTGGAGGAGACTGTGCGGGACACCTGGGCGTGGCTCAGTGCGGACGGCCGCCCGGTAGAACACCCCCGTGCGTCCGACCACGGCCTGGACCCTGACAAGGAGCAGCAGCTGCTGGCCGTGATCGGAGCCTGATCAGCCGAGGGCGGGCTGCTCCCCGATGAGCGCTGGCACGCTCTCCAGCGCGATGTACTCCAGCCGCTCCGCGAGGGCACGCGCTGAACCGGTGCCGCGGAACGGCGGCCGGCTCAGCGCCTCGCGCACGGGGCGGATGCGCTGGACCAGGCCATCGACCCGTACTTCGGCTGGGACCTCGAACACGACAGCCAGGGATTCGGCGGCAGCGTCGAGGTCGCCAAGGAGGAGCCTGGCCAGAGCTTGGTCGGCTGCGGCTTCGCCCATGACCTTCATTGGTCGCTGCCCGGCGGGCATGGCGCGGACCACGGCCAGTGCCTGGCCCGAGCTGTCCGCCGCGCCCTGCGCATCGCCCAGGCTCAGCAACGCGCTGCCAGCAGACAGCAGACGACGCTGCTCGGGGAATGCGAACTCGCCCCCGAGCCCGTCGTGCAGGTCGTCTCGCTGATCGCGGTCTGCTTCGGCCGCCAAGGCCAACTGCCGCCGAGAGGAGACTGCGTCTCCGAGGTGGGCGTAGGCGCGAGCGGCGATCGAGGCTCGGCGCACCGCGCCCGCGCCACCGAGGTGGATGTCCTGCGATCGCTGGAGTACGCGGACGGCTCGCTCAGGAGCGCCGTCCCAGTACGCGAGCAGGGCCAGCGTGCCGTCAGCGAACGCCTGGAGTGGGCCGTGTCCGATGACGTCAGCGTGCATCCGCGAAGCTCGCGCCAACTCCGTGGCCGCTAGCCGGGAGCCGAGGTCGAAGCAGACCTGGGACAGCAGCGCCGCGACGACGCCGGCGGCGAAGTGCAGGTCCTGGGACTGGGCCGGGACGCTGGTCTGGTCGAGAAGGGTCGAGATCTGGCTGTGGAGGCGGCGTGCCTCCAAGTAGACGGTAACCGGAGGATTGGTGCCGTAGGTGCGGGCGAGGCGGGTGAGGTCGTCCTGGAGCTGTTCGAGGGCTATCGGGGAGACTCGGTGAGATGCGAAAGAGCCTGCGCGGTCCGAAGCGTCGTGTGCAGTCATGAGAAGTTCGCTCTCGTCGATCAAGTGCTTTTGAGCCGGCGGTACTTCGCTGGGAGGTGGTCCGAGGAGCTCGGGCACGGTCCGACCGAACATCGCGACGATGATCGCGGCGGACAGGCCCTGGATGGTGGTGACTTCGCCATTGCGCCATCGGCGCCACCGGCGCGCGTCGGCGAGTTCCGTCAGGTATGCCCGGTCGCCGGTCCGGATGCATAGCTCGGCGGCCTTCTTCTTGAACTCGGCCTCGAACGCCTCGTGGGCGGTGAGCCCCAAGCGTTCGGCGAGCTGGGACAGGAGTGTGCGGTGATTCTCCACGCCAGTTGCTCCTTCCCGAGGCTTCGCCCGCGTCCTCCCTTGAATACCCCGGCACGCCGCAACTTCTCCAGGGTTTCGGGCCAGATGTCCGCGAAGTGTCCGCTCATGTCCGCAGGACACCTGAACGGGCCTCAGATGTCCGCAGGCTTGGTATCGCGGTGGCTTGAAAGCGCTGCCACCGTAGGGCGAACCACCCAGCGGGGTGATTCAAGTGGAAGACCGTGCAAGTTCGTTGAGCGGGTGGCCTCCCACCCGCCACGTTTGACGCAGCGGCCAGGTGCTCGGGTTCCCGCGCATGTGCATTGCCGACCCGGACGAGGAGGACTGATCCAGTGAGCATGCGGAAGTTGACTGCTGCGCTGATCAGCGCCGGCAGTCTCCCGGCCGACTGGGGGCCGCTGTTTCTCGCAGTACCTCGGATGGACTTCACCCCAGACCGCATCCATACCGGCGAGGAGTGGATCGACAAGGCAGCGGACCCCGAGCGTTGGGCCGAACTGGTAACCTCCGACGCTCCGTTGGTGACCCAACTCGACGACGGCGAACCAAACGGCCCTGGGATCCCCACCAGCTCAAGCTCGATGCCGACAGTTGTGGCCCTCATGCTCCGGCACCTAGACGTGCAGCCGCGTATGCGAGTCCTGGACATCGGCACCGGCACTGGCTGGACGTCTGCCCTGCTCACCGCCTTCTTGGGAGACGACGCGGTCACCACGATCGAGGTCGACCAAGCCGTTGCCCAGGCCGCGCACGAGCACCTGGCCCGCGCCGGAGTCAAACCGCGGACGGTTCTCGGCGACGGCTACGCCGGCCACGCCGACGATGCCCCGTACGACCGTATCCACAGCACCGCCTCCGTCCAGCAGGTACCGCAGGCTTGGATCGAACAGACCCGCCCCGGCGGCGTCATCGTCACTCCTTTCGGGACGACTCTGTGCAACGGGGCGCTACTTAAGTTGGTCGTGCACGAGGACGGATCCGCGGCTGGCAGATTCGTGGAAGACGTCTCGTTCATGTGGATCCGCTCCCAGCGACCTGCCCAGGGGACCTTCAACGTTCCCAAGGGCATTGAGTATTCGCCCTCAGCCGTCGACCCAACAAAGGCGCTAGGGGCACACGTCGCGACCTTCGCGGCGGGCTTGATCTTGCCCGGCGTACGGACTGCCGATGCATGGTACGACCCGATCAAGTGGGGGACCGCGCGGACCGAGGTGTGGGACGGAACCAGCTATGCGCACTGCCGCTGGGCCGACTGGGAGGCTCCCCATGCTGTGGCCTCGGCAGGACCCCGGCGTTTGTGGGACGAAGTCAGCGCCGTGCATGGCTGGTGGGAGGCTCAGGGCCAGCCGAGCATCGAACAATTCGGTCTAACCGTCACCCCTGACGGAGAACACCAGCTTTGGCTGGACGACCCGGTGAACCCATTGCCTGGCCGCACGCCCGGATAGCGGCTCTGAGTCAGGTCCCGTCCAGACGCCCCATAGCCCCGCTGCCCGGCCGGTGGAACCCCGTCCCCGGCTGGGCAGCGGCTCCACCCCCTTCTTCCGCCAGGAGAAAGCCATGACCCCCACTCCGTACTTCCCTCCAAAGTCCTTCGGCCAGGAACCTGTTCGCGCCGAAGTCACGGCCGCCGACGAGACCAACGCCGTGCCCCCCGGCGCATCTCACTCCGAGCCGGAGCCAGCACCGCCCGCCCTCCAGGAGGCCACCGACACGGCGGTGCAGCGATGACGGGCACGACATCGACCGAGGAGCGCTGGAAGCTCTCCAGGGATGCCTCCGAGGTAGGCGCTGCCCGCCAACGCGTGAGAGACCTTCTCGCCTCGTGGGGGTACGACGCCAGCCGCCAGGGAGCTGGCGGGGACTTCGAGCTGCTGGTCAGCGAGACCGTCACCAATGCCATCCGGCACGGAGGCTCAGATGGTGATCTGCAGGCCGTGCTGAGCGCCGGTGGCGATGCGGTCACCTTCGCCGTCATGGACGGCAACTCCCGCGGGCCAGCCCGACCGGTCGAGACCACCGGGTCGCTGTCGCTCGGAGGGCGCGGGATGTTCCTCATCGAGACGCTGGCCGACGCATCCGGCTGGTACCCCATCCCCGGCGGCAAGATCGTCTGGTTCCAGCTGACCCTCGGCCGCCGGGCACACCCGGCACCAGCCTGCGAGCAAGTCAGCCGCGACGGCAGCCCCCACCTCCATCTGCGCGACCTGGCCACTCGGCTGCGCGCGATGCGACCGCGACCACTCATCACCCCCCTGGCTGCTGCCAGCTGATCCGGGGTGCCCGGCTCCTGGCGGACCGGGCACCCCAACCCCAACGGAGGTGAACGAGATGAGCGAGCTGCGCATCGGCACCTACAACGTCATGAACGGTGGCGGAGCTGAGCTTTTCACCAGCATCAGCTCGATGTTGGACGAGCAAAGACTCGACCTGCTGGCAGTACAGGAGGCCAAACACTGGGACGCCGAGGACGGTTACCGGATGTGGACGCTTGGCCGTCTGCTGGGCATGGTGCCGCTGCTGGCACCTTCGTCCAGCCACGGCTGCCACGTCGTCGTGTACTACCGCCCGTCGCGGCTGTCCTGTCTTGGCTGGAAGCCGGACGCGGCCGAACACACGTTCCACCATACGTTGGCACGAGGCCAGTTCGAGGCTCCGGGCGGCCAGCCGTTCACGGTGCTGGCCACCCATCTCGCGCCCTTCGACGGTGGCAAGCGGCTGCAGGAGGCGGGGTGGTTCACCGAGTACGCGGGCTCGACCCAGCCAGCACTGGCGCTCGGTGACCTGAACACCCCGGGCCTCGGCGACGAGGACCCCGACTGGGGCACCGTTCCAGCCCACCTGCACTCCCGTCACCGCTTGGCCAACCCCGACGGCACGCCTGGTGACTCGGACCGCCGGGCCATGCAGTTGCTGCTGCACGCCGGCTGGATCGACGCCGCCGCCCCGGCCGCTGGAGCGGGGCCCGGCGCGCCCACGGTCGGGCACTGGCCCGGCTCCGAGCGCTGGCTGCACCGCTCCGACTTCATCCTGGCCAACGCCGCCGTACGTGCGGACCGTGCCTGGGTCATCGACAACGATCTCACCCGCACCGCCAGCGATCACCTGCCCCAACTGGCCGAGGTCACCCTGGCGCCGATGAGGTCGCCATGGACGGCCTCGGCCAGCCCGAATCACGACGCACAAGGCGGTGACGCATGACGCCGGGCTGCCCGTTCGGCGGAATCACCGCCGACTACCCGCGCCGCACCGAGACCAGCCCCTACGCTCCTGACTCTGTGCCACCGGGAGTTACAGGAGATCAGCATGGCCGCCACCTCACTGACCGTCGAGCATCCCGCCTGGGTCGAGCACCCCGGCGGACGCGCCCGTCTCATGAAGACCGGTTCCGGGACCTGGCTGGCGGCCTGGAGCCCGAAGCAGGGACTGGGCCTGACCTGCGTGGCCGGCAGCGAGGACGTGAAGCCGCATGTCGACAGCGTCAGCTGCGAGCAGCTTCCCGCGGCCACGGAACCGGCCCTCGTCCGGGAGCTTGCAGGGCTGGGAACTGTGCAGCGCGTCTCGAACCCCTCGCTGTGGGACGCGGTCAGCACCGCGATCCTGCGCCAGGTGGTCCGCGCCGCCCAGGCCAAGATCGTTTATGCGCGTTGGTGCTCGCTGCACGGCGAGACTCTGGACACCACCGTCGGACGGCTGTCGACCGTCCCGCAGCCGCAGCGCGTCCTGGAGCTGCCGGAGGAGGAGTTCAAGGCCGCCGGTGCCGCGTTCCACCGCACCGCCCTTCTGGCTGCCGCCCGCGCCTACCTGGAGCACGGCGTCACCTGGGCGGCCCTGCCGGCGGCCGAACTCGTCGAGGCGCTGGACGCCATCCCCCGGATCGGCCCGTGGACCGCCAAGGCTGCAGCCGCCGACTTCACCGGCGACTTCTCGGTCTACCCGCACGGGGACCTGGCCGTCCGCACCTGGGCGGCCAAGGCCGCCCCGGAAGCCGACTGGCCTAGCACTGACAAGACGTTCGAAGCCGCCTGGCGGGCTACCGCCGGCGGCCCTCGCCAACTGCACGCACTGACCCTTCTGACACTCTCCTGGGGGAGCCATGTCCGCACCGAGCACCACGGAGGCACGGCACCACGCACCTGACCTGATCCGCGGCCACGACCCGGCGCACCCGCTGGACCTGCTGTGCGTCAACGCCCCGCTGCGGGACTACTCCCTGCGGGCGCGCACCACGGACTACACGCTGCCCGTCCTGGGCATGGCCTACATCGCCACCCACGCCGACCAGGCGGGCTTCAACGTCGGTCTCCTCGACGCCGAGGCTGCGGGCCTGGGCATCGAGGAAACCGCCGCGCTGATCAACCGGGCCCGGCCGCGCTGGGTGGGGATGAACCTGCTGGCCCCCACCTACGCCCTGTCCGCCCGCATCGCCTCCCTGCTGGACCCCGGCATCCTGCTGATGGTCGGCGGCCACCACGCCAAGGCCATGCCCCACCAGGTCCTGGCCGACCCGAGGTTCGCCAACCTGCACGCCCTGGTGATCGGGGAGGGCGAACTGCGCGCCACCGCCCTGCTCGGCGACGCGGACCGGCGCGTGGAACTGCCCGGGGTGATGTGGCGCGACCGCTTACTCGGCACCCCGGCCGTCGGCATCGCCCGCGGCCGGCAGGAGGTGAACTGGCTGGCACCGGGAATCGACGACCTGCCGATGGTGGACCGCCGCTTCCTGCCCCAGGACCCCTACCTGGCGTCCAGCGGGCGCCGCAAGGCCCACATCGTCGGCAGCCGGGGCTGCCCGTACGACTGCTCGTTCTGCGGGGCCGCGGTCAGCGCGAACCCGGACATCAAGATCCGCACCCGCTCGCCGGAGGGCATCCTGGCGGAACTGGACTACCTGTCCGCCGCCCACCAGGTGACCGAGTTCCGCTTCGTCGACGACCTGTTCCTCGGGGTGGAGCGCTTCATCCGCGCAGCGAACGAGGTCTTCACCGCCGAGAAGGTCGGCGAGCGCTACCTCTGGGACGCCACTGGGCGCATCAACGTCCTGCACCGCGCCGACGACGCCCTGCTGGACACGCTGAAGGCCAACGGCCTGGGCGAGGTGGCCCTGGGCATCGAGTCGGGCAGCGACCGGATGCTCCAGGCGATGGACAAGCGGATCACCGCGCAGATGACGCTCTCGGTCGCCCGGCGGCTGATGGAACGCGGCATCAACGTCAAGGGGTACCTCATCCTCGGCCACCCCGGGGAGCGCACCGAGGACCTCGAGGCCACCGTCCGGCACGTCCGGGCGCTGTGGGACCTCGACGACGCACTCGAAGGCTCGTTCCGGGCCAGCGCGTTCGAGTTCCGGCCCTACCCCGGCAGCCCGATCTACGACCAGCTGGTCGCCGAGGGCCACGACCCGGCCGCGATGATGGACTACGCGGCCGTGGACCTGACCGAGGACGGCGCAGACGAGGCGATGCGCCAGCGCGACGAGTTCGCGTTCTCCGTCGGAATCCAGTTCAGCCAGACCCCCCTGCCGGACCTGCGCCGGCACCTGGCCGACCTCGCCCGCGAGCAGCACGCCCGCCGCCACCCCGCCGGGGCCGCGGCATGAACGCCACCCGGGGGACGCTGGTCACCATCGACGGGCCCAACGGCGTAGGCAAGTCCACCGTGGCCACCGCCCTGACCGAACTGCTCACTGACCGGGACGTGCCGGTGCACCACACCAGTGAGCCCTCCAAGCACCCGATCGGGGCGTTCATCCGCTCGGTCGTCGAGGGGGTCAGCGGCTACGCCCTGGCGTGCCTGGTGGCCGCGGACCGGTACGACCACCTGGACGCCGAGATCCGACCCAAGCTCGCCCGCGGCTTCACCGTGGTCTGCGACCGCTACCTGGCCTCCTCGCTGGTCCTGCAGCAGCTCGACGGCGTGGATCCCGACTTCGTCCTCGACTTGCACGCCGAGGCCGACCTGCCGGACCTGGCGGTCATCGCGACCGCCGACCCGGAGGAGATAACCAGGCGGATCGCGGCCCGCGGCATGCACGACCGCTTCGACCGCGACCCGCTCGCCCCGACCCGCGAGAGCGACCTCTACACCGGCGCCGCCGACCTGCTGCGCGAGATGAAGATCCCCGTCCTGGTCCTGGACCTCGGGCAGCTGACTCCCGCGCAAGCCGCCGAAGCCATCGCCTGCGCCCTCGCCCAACAGACCACCTCAGCAGCGTGATTGATCCGCGCAACCCGAAAGGCAGCACCAGCATGGACACCGAAACCTGGGACACCATCGGCGAACTCGTCGCCTGGCTGGACGACCACAGCCAGCTCGACCCCTCCACCGAGCGCCTGATGCGCCTCATGAAGCTCAGCGAGGAAGTCGGCGAGGTCGCCCAGGCCGTCAGCGGCGCGATGGGCACCAACCCGCGCAAGGGCCAGACCAACGACTGGGACCACGTCGAGAACGAGCTGTGCGACGTCATCCTCACCGCCATGGTCGCCCTGCAGACCGTCAACCCCAACGCCGGCAAGGTCTTCGCCACCCGGCTGGGCTACGTCGCCGACCGCTCCCTGAACCGACCCCCGAACACCTGACCATCCGCGCCGGCCACGGCCGGACGGTGCGGTGCCCGGCCATCGTCGACCGGGCACCGCCCCACCCGGCCTCCACACCGAAACCTGCCCCGCCAGCGACCAGAAGGCCGGACCGGCCGACGCGCCCCCCAGGCCCACGCCGACAGCCAGCACGTCCCCGCAGCACCCCACACCCAAGGAGCCCGATGACCGACGCCGTCTACCGTCCCGTCCCTCCTGCCGAGGAGGACGCGGACCTGTCGAGCCCGTACTTCATAGGCATCGGCGGCACGGGTATGTCCGCGCTGGCCATCGCGCTGGACGAGCGCGGATCCGCCGTCCGCGGCTCGGACATCGCCGAGAGCACCTTCGCCGAGGATCTGAGGGACCTCGGCATCCCCGTCGAGATCGGGCACTGCCCCAGCAACCTGGTGCCCACCCCTTCGGTCGTGGTCTACTCCAGCGCCATCGCCGACACCAACCCCGAGCTGCGCGCGGCCCGGGCCGTCGGCATCCCCACCGCCCACCGCTCCCACATCCTGGGCCAGCTCCTGGATGCCGCCGGGCAGTCCGTCCTGGTCACCGGCACCCACGGCAAGTCCACCGTCACCGCCATGCTCGCCACCACCCTGGGCGGCGGCACCGCCTGGATGGGCGGGGGCGCGATCCTGGGCGGATACAACGCCTCCGGCGGCAGCCGGGACGCAAAGGTCCTGGTCGCCGAGGGCGACGAGAGTGACCGCAGCCTGGAGAACCTGTCCGCCGACACGGTGGTCGTGCTCAACCTGGACGACGACCACCCCGAGGCGTACGTCGACCGCAACGACCTCCTCAGCGTGGTCGAACCGCTGTGCCGCCGCAGCCACCTGCTGATCGTCTCCGCCGACGACCCCGGAGCCCGCCAGCTGACCGCCCGCCTGCACGAGCGGCCCCAACCGGGCCAGCGCATCGTCACCTACGGAGACGACCCCTCGGCGGACCTGCGCATCGCCCAGGTCCGAACCCGCACGAACGGCAGCAGCGTCGTCGCCGTCCACGACCTGGACGAGACCACGGGCCAGATCACCTTCGAGGTCGCCGTCCCCGGTGTGCACAATGTCGCCAATGCCGTCGCCGCCTACGCCGCCGCCCGCGCCCTGGGCGCCCCGGCCGTGCCAGTGGCCGACGCCCTGTCCGCCTTCCCCGGCATTGAGCGCCGCCTGTCGGTCACCGGCCAGGCCGCCGGCGTCACCGTCGTCGACTCCTACGCCCACCACCCCACCGCCATCGCAGCCGACCTCGCCGCGGTGCGCCCGCTCACCGCCGTGCGCCTGATCGTGGTCTTCGAGCCCTCCGGCTGGGCCCGCACCGCGATCCTGGGGGCCGCCATGGGACACGCGCTGGCGGCTGCCGACGACGTCCTGCTGCTGGAACCGCACTCCACCAACACCAGTGCGCTGACAGGGGTGAGCAGCCAGGGCATCGCCGAGCGCATCAACGCCTGCCGGGGCCGGGCCCGCCTGGTCGCCGACCGAGACGAGGTGCCTGCGTTGGTGGCCGCGCTGGCCAAGCCCGGCGACCTCGTCCTGACCATGGGCACCGGACCGGTCTCCGCGCTGGGCCCGCCCATCCTGGAGCACCTCGCCCACAGCAGCGACCGGGCCAGGTAGCCGAGCCTCCAGCAACTCACCATCCGCCGCGAAGACATGCTCCTTCGCATCCGCCAGGGGGACCCTTGACCAGCACCACACCGCCGCGCACCCGCAGGGACCTGCGGGACGTGCAGGCGGCCGTGCCCTACATCACGGCCTGGAGCCGCGAGGTAGAGCTCGCTCCCAAACTGCTGGTGCTGCCCGGGGACGGGTTCACCTTCGAGGGAGCCGTCCGTGGCGACCGGGACGCTGGCGGTGCGCTCTACCGTCGGCAGGCCATCATCAGCAGCGGTGACCGCGGCGTGCCGGACCTGGGGAAAGTCCACTCGCGCCGACAGCGCCGCTGCATGACCCGGCTGCTGTGCCAGGTCTGCGCCGGCCCGCCCTCGGTCACCAGCGAGGGCGTCCTGTTCCTGGACCAGAACCGCCGCAGCGACTGGAAGGGCTGGCCCGAGACCCTGGGCACGGTCCACCCGCCCCTGTGCCTGCCCTGCGCCGAGGTATCGGTGCAGCGCTGCCCCCATCTGCGCCGGTCGAGCACCGCCATCCGTGTCCGTGATCCCCAGCCCTGGGGAGTCTTCGGAATGCAGTACACCCTGGACCCCGACAACTCCCTGCAGCCCGACAAGCCAGTCGAGCTGGAGTACGGCGACCCCCGCCTCGGCTGGACCATCGCCTCGCAGATGATCATGCGCCTGATCGGCTGCACCATCGTCGACCTGGAGGCCGAACTCGACCGCCACCGGGCGCTGCCGGCGGGCGCTGACGGCGAGGGGTCCCGATGAGCGCGCACGCCGCGCCGCAGGCGCACCGCGGTCACGCCCACAGGCCGCAGCAGGCGGTGCTGGCAACGGCTTTGACCGACCGGCCGCTGGTGCTGCCCGGCCAGCACCAGCTGTCCGGCACCGACCGCAATCTGCTCTGCCCGCTGTCCATGGGCCTGCCCAACCTCGCGCTAGCCCGGCTGGTCCACCTGTCGGAGCACACCGTCAAGACACACTTGGTCCGCATCTACCGCACGCTGCGCGTCAACGGTCGCGTCCAGGCAGCCAGCGCGGTCAGCGCCGCCGGTCTGCTGTGCCCGGCCCACGTCGAGCCCCTGCTGAACCGGGGCGTACCGGAGCTGAACGACCGGCAGAAGCAGATCATTCGGCTGCTGGTACGCGGTGAGAGTGACCAGGCCATCGCCGACCAGCTGCACTTCTCCCTGGACGGTGTGAAGTGGCACCAGATGGCCCTGCGCCGAAGGCTCGACACGAGCGACCGCACCACCCTGGCCACCCTGGTGGTGACGCACCGGCTGGTCGAGCCCGGCGACATCACCCCCCTGTGGCGGGGCCGCCGCTGGCCTCGGCAGCACACCTTCGACGGGTGGGCCCGCGACCGGGTCCACCAGTGCGCCGAGGCGGTCGTGCAAGCCAGTCAGCAGGTGCGCCGATGACCCCGAACCCCGGCCCCGGTCCCGGTCCCGGTGACGCTTCCGCACGGTGCCGCCGCGCTACCGCGGCCGACGCCGCGGACCTCGCCCGCCTGCGCGTGATCATGCTGAGCGCGGAGCACCCCGTCACGGACAGCACCTGGAAGCAGTCGGCCGTCGCCTGGTTCCGCGACCAGCTCCTCGGCAACGCGGGCTTCGCCGCGTTCGTGGTCCCCGGCGAGCAGCACCTGGTCAGCTGCGCGGTGGGACTGCTGCACCACCACCCGCCGCGGCCGGGAGCCGACCCGTGGCGCGGACTGATCGTCTCGGTGGCCACCGACCCGCTGCACCGTCGCCGCGGGCACGCCCGGTCCTGCGTCACCGCCGTACGGGACTGGCTGGTCGAGCAGGGTGCCGCCGCGGTGGCCTTGACGCCCTCGCCCGACAGCCGGGCCCTGTACCTGGACCTGGGCTTCACCGACGACCGCGACCCGAACATGCTCTGGCGCCCCCCGCCGCCCCCGCGGCGATGAAGAGGCACCAGAGCCACCGACCGTCCCACACCGACCCTCGTCCCCAGGAGAGTTCAGTGACCGATCCCGAACCGGGCCCCGTGCGCGAGGCCACCGCCAGTGCGCTGCTGCTGCACCGCAGCCACGGCCAGTGGCTGGTGGGCCTGATCCTTCACCCGCGCTACGGGGTATGGATGGCCAGCGGCGGCCACATCGAAAGTGCGGAGCCGCCGTCCGACGCGGTACTGCGCGAGGTCCGCGAGGAGACGGGGCTGCGCGTGCGGCTCATTCCCGGCCCTGCCCTGCTCGCCCCCGCGGGCTGGCCGCACCCCAGCGAGCCGGCCCCGTGGCTGACCGCGAGCGTGCGCGTCGACCCGGACTCGCACACCGCCGAGCCCCACATCCACATCGACCACATGTACCTCGCCGTGGCCACCGACGTGCACGAGGGCCTGGGCGAGCAGGGCGAGGCCGACCACCCGCTGGGCTGGTTCGGTGCCGCGCGGCTGCAGACCACCCCCGGCATCGGCCCCGACTTCCGCGCGCTGGCCCTGGATGTCCTGCACCGCCTGGGCACCTGCACCGCCAGCGACCCCGAGGCCCTGGCCGCGCACCTGGCCGACAGCACCGCCCCGGAACCGGCGGGCGACGGCGCCCCCGCCGGAAGCTGCGAGAGGTAGGCGACCGTGGCCATCGAACCAGTCGCCCTCGACGACATCGACGCGATACCCGACTGGGTGCCTCGCGCACTGCCGCTGCCGGTGCCGTGCGGCGTCCACTTCGATGCCATCCGCCTGCCCGCGGACCTCGGCGTCCTGGTCGTGGACCGGATGGCCCGCGCGTGCGGACCGGTGGTGGTCAACACCTACGCCGGGTTCTGGGCCGTCCTCATCGCGCCCGGCAGCGCCCCGCACTGGCGGGTGCACCGCACCCGCCTCCTGCGACCGGGCACGCTGCTGGCGCTGCCGCCGCTGCACGCCCCCGAGGGCCGCGACATCCACTGGGCCGTCCCGCCGACCACCGGCTGGCCCGACCCGGACGAGATCCGCCACACCCTCACCGCCCCCATGTCGAACACCCTGACGACCCGCCTTGGAGCCTGAGATGTGCCAGCACCGGCCGGACTGCCCGCACTACGACGCGCCCGACCGGGAGGCGGCCGTCGTCGTGGCGAGCTGCCCCGCGCAGGGGTTCAGCCTGCTGTGCAACGGGGTGGTGCTGTTCGAGGACCTCGGGGCGATCCTGCCCGACGGCCGGGTCCTGGAGCCGCGCCGACAGGTCCTGGCCGAGGCCGGCGCGGCATGACGGCCATGGCGGCCTGCCTGGGCCGGGGCATGGCGGGGCCGGGCCTGGTGTCCACCAACTCGCCGGACGCGCCACGAGTTTGCTCACATCGGGTGAGGGTCGCTCCGACACGCCGAAGGTCGCCGCGTGGTGCTGCCAGGATCGTCGGCACCACCCCCGGCAGCGCCTCCTCCACCGCCCTGTCCGCCCGATCCGCGGATTCGAACAGGGCCTGGTTCCGTGCGCCCGAGCAGCCGACCACCGGAAGGACCCGCCGATGAACACCCCTGTGCAGACCGCCCCCGCCGAGGAGCTGCGCCGGCGCATGGTCGCCGACCTGTCGAGGCAGGGCTGGATCCGCAGCGCACCGGTCCGCGCGGCGATGTCCGCTCTTGCCCGGGAGGCGTTCCTGCCGGACACCGACCTTGACCTGGTCTACGCCCCGCACGAGGTGGTGCGCCTTCGGGCCGACCAGCAGGGGCGGACGACCAGCTGCACCACCGCGCCGTGGCTGGTGGCCGCTGGCCTGGAGCAGAGCCGGATCCGTCCCGGGGACACGGTCCTGGAGATCGGCACCGCTATCGGCCTGAACGCCGCCTACCTCAGCAGCCTGGTCGGCCCGCACGGGCGGGTGGTCAGCGTGGAGATCGACAGCAGCCTGGTCGAGGGCGCCCGCAGGGTGCTGGCCCAGGTCGGCGCGGACAACGTCGAGGTCCGCCAGGGGGACGGCGAGCACGGCGCGGCCGACCGGGGACCGTTCGACGTGGTGATCGCCACCGTGCAGGCCGCGGACCTGCCCTGGATGGACCAGGTCGCCGAGGACGGGCGGATCGTGGCCGCGGTGCGGCTGCGCAGCCTGGTGCGCCAGTTCGTCTTCGAGCGCGAGGGCGACCACTGGATCGCCACCGACCAGCTGTTCTGCGGCTACGTGTCGATGCAGGGCGCCGGTGCCCGCCCGCAGCAGGTGGTGCAGGTGCGCCCGGACGTCGTCCTGCGCGTGGACGGCGACCCGGTCGACGCCGACACCATGACCGCGCTGGTGGAGCAGGAGCCCGTCCAGGTGTGGACCGGGGTGACGGTCGGCAACCAGGAGCCGGTCCTGCCGCACATGGACTTCTACCTGGCCGCCGTGCTCGACGACTACGGCCGGTTCCACGCCACTAAGGACGCCGCGGCCGACGGCCGGATCACGTGGACGCTGGGCGTGGGCCACTCCGCGACCTGGTCGGCGACCGGCTTTGCCGTCGTCGCGCTGCGGCGCCTGGACGAGGAGAACCACGAGATCGGAGCCTTCGGCCACGGACCGGACGGGCAACGGCTGGCCGACGACCTGGCCCAGCACATCCGGGACTGGGACACGCGCCACCGCGGCGGCCCCGAACCGGTCGTGCGCGCCTACCGCGCCGGCACCCCGGACGACGCCCTCGCGCTGGGGCGCGTCGTGGACCGCACCCACGCGCGCTTCACCATCAGTTTCTGACCCCGCCCCGTTCCATGCCGCCAGGAGCTGCCGCCGTGTCCAACCCGCCCCCCACACCGCCGCCGCCGACCTCCGGGGCACCCGCTGACGACTGGGTGCCGGTCGAGCAGTACGTCGAGCTGATCCCGCACGCCACGATGTTCGCCTGCCTGTACGTCACCGACGCCCAGGGCCACCCGCTGCAGCTGCACACGGCCAAGCCGCAGCACCCCCAGGCGTGGCAGTACCCGGGCGGCAACGTCGAGCACGGCCAGACCCCCTTCCAGACCGCGGTCAGGGAGATGGAGGAGGAGATGGGGCTGACGTTCAGGGGCGAGCCGAGGCTGCTGGCGATGCACTTCATGCTGCCCAGCACGGCCTGGCCGTTGGCGAAGATCGGGGTGGTCTTCGACGGCGGCGTCCTGGACGCCGAGGAACTGGCGCAGGTGCGCCTGGACCCCCGGGAGCACTCGCACTGGCAGGTCCTGCCGCTGGAGCAGTGGCAGCCCCTGATGGGAACCCGGTACTGGCGGCGCCTGCAGGCTAGCCACCAGGCCCGAGCCACGGGCACCGCCGTCTACTTCAGCGAAGCCGACCACACCCCCGCCCACCGGCACGAGCAGGACGGCACCGCCGCACCTCACACGGGCAGTGGCCGGTGAGGCGGCTTCGGCGCACGACCGCGGCACCGGGGCCCACGGACAGCGAGGACCTGCTGTTCGGCGGCCCGCTGCGCTACGACTACGGGTTCAGCCGGCACGAGCTGGCGCTGGCCGGGCTCTCGTTCCCGGCGATGGCCCGCCGCATCCCGCAGATGTTGCTCCTGGCGATGCGGCTGGCCTGGCGGGCCGACCGCGGCGCCCTGGTTGCGGTGTGCGTCGCCGAGGTGGGCATGGGTCTGGCGCGCGGCTTCGGACTGGTGGCCACCAACCGGGTGCTGCTGCAGCTGTTCGCCAGCGGAGCCACCCCGGACCGGATCCGGGCCGCCCTGCCGGCCCTGGTCTGGGTCGGGCTCCTGAGCGGTGTCTCGGTGGTGCTCGCGGCCGTGTCCACGGCGGCCACCGGGCGGCTGGAACCGCGGATCGAGGGCGTGGCCACGGTCGAGTTCCTGCGCCGTGCGGTACGGGTCGAGCTGTCCGCCATCGAGGACGACGAGTTCCACCGGCTGCTGGACAGCGCCCAGTTCGGTGCCGCCGAGGCCCGGCGCACCATCGGTGAGGCGGTGGCGGTGGCCAACGCGGCGATCAACCTGGCGGCCTCC
Organism: Streptacidiphilus sp. BW17; assembly: GCF_041262485.1. Lineage (NCBI taxonomy): Bacteria > Bacillati > Actinomycetota > Actinomycetes > Kitasatosporales > Streptomycetaceae > Streptacidiphilus > Streptacidiphilus sp. BW17. The sequence continues at coordinate 70,754 of NZ_JBGCCR010000026.1, forward strand.
GGCAGCGTGCTCACCGTCCTGGCGCCGGTCCTGTTCCCGCTGCTGGTGTTGATCGCCGTCCCCAGGGCGTGGGGCGCGGTACGCACCGCCCGGCGCCGGTACGCCTCCGTGCAGGCATGGCTGGGCCACATCCGCGCCTCCCGGCTGATCACCAGCCTGCTCACCAGCCAGCAGGCCGCCGCCGAGGTGCGAGTGCACGGGGTGGGGGCGTGGCTGCTGAAGCACTTCACCGTGATGACCCGCGCCTCGGAGACCGAGCAGACCCGGCTGGCCCGGCAGCGGGCCGGCACCGACCTGGTGTCCTCGGCCCTGTCGGGCCTGGCGGCACTGGCCACCTACGGGGTGCTGTACGAGCTGCTGCGCGACGGGCAGCTGCCGCTGGCCGTGGCCGGGACCGCGGTGCTGGGCATCCGCAGCGGGGTCGCCAGCATCACCGCGATGGTCAGCCAGCTCAACTCCCTGTACGAGTCCGCGCTCTACGTCGGAGACCTGGACCAGCTGTGCCGGGTCGGCGACCAGCTGGCCATCCCGACCGGCGGCACCGACCTGCCCGAGCGCGCCGGCGCGTTGGAACTCAAGGACCTGACCTTCACCTACCCCGGCCGCACCCGACCCGCGGTGGACCACGTCAGCCTGACCATCGCGCCGGGCTCCGTCGTCGCCCTGGTCGGTGCGAACGGCTCGGGCAAGACCACCTTGGCCAAGCTGATCAGCGGCCTGCTGAGAGCCGACAGCGGAACCCTGACCTGGGACGGTGTGGAGGTCGGCCAGGCGGACCGGGACCAGTGGCAGGGTCGGGTCGGCCTGCTCGCCCAGGATTTCCAGAGGTGGCCGTTCACCGCGCTGGCGAACCTGGTCATGGGACGGCCCGCAGACGAAGTCGACCAGGACCGCGTCGACCAGGCAGCCCGCTTCGCCGACGCCGACGACGTGGTCGCCTCCCTGCCCAACGGCTGGAAGACGATCGTCGCCCGGGGCTACCGCAACAGCGTGGAGATCTCCGGCGGCCAGTGGCAGAAGCTCGGAGCCGCGCGCGTGGCCTACCGCGACCCGGTCCTGCTGATCGCCGACGAGCCCACCTCGGCCCTGGACGCCCGCGCGGAGGTCGAGGCGTTCCAGCGGATCCGGGGCCTGACCGCCGGAGGCACGACCGTCGTGCTGATCACCCACCGGCTGGCCGCCAGCGCAGGCGCCGACACGATCTTCGTCCTGAACCGGGGCCGCCTGGTCGAACAGGGCACCCACCACGACCTCATGGCCGCCGGCGACGCCACCGGGCCGGACGGATACGCCGCGCTGTACCGCTTGCAGGCCGCCCAGTACAGCGCCGAGGCCCGCATCGGGGCGCAGCGCGACGCCGCCGAACAAGCCGAGCCGGCATGACCACCATGCCCCAGCTGCCTGCCCTACCGACCGGAGGCGTGATGACCACCAGTTCCCCCTCGCAGCCGCAGGACCGCATCCCGGAACCCGCGCACCCGAAGGACCGGCCCCACCCGGTCGCCGACGCGGCACCGGCCCGCGCGCGGCGGGCGCTCTTCCCTGCCGTCTCGACGGTTCTGATCCTGCACCCCGAGCAGCCCGACCGGTTCCTGCTGGTGCGCCAGGCTGCATCCGGTGCGACCGTCCTTCCCGGGGGCAAGGCGGAGTGGGGCGAGTCGCCCAGGCAGACCGCTCGGCGCGAGGCGGCCGAAGAGACCGGCGTCGAGGTCGAGGTCCTGGACCTGCTGGTCCTGAACTGGCTGAGCGAAGCAGCAGGCAAGTCGCTGGGCGGGACGGCGTACCCCTGCTTCCTGTCCACGTTCGCCGGCGTCCTCCGCCCCGACCAGGTCGGGCAGCTCGTCGTGCCGGACGGCGAACTGCGCGACCACCTCTGGCTGACCTACGACCAGGCCGCCCAGCCCGGACGGATGGAGCCGCTGGTCCTGAACCACCTGCGCACCGCCCTGAACGCGCGGGCCGACGGCCGCGGCGCCCACTACCTGGAGTCGTAGACCATGGCCACGACCGAACACCCCGCCGCCACAGGGCCTGTGCCGATCGACCAGCCCCAGCCGCAGCGCACCACACTGCCCGCGGACGACCGGGTCCTGATCGTCCTGCGGGGGCCCAGCGCGGTCGGCAAGACGACCATCGCCAAGGCGATCCGCACCGCCTACGCCCACCGGCACCTGGCGCTGGTGCACCAGGACGTGCTGCGGCGAGAAGTGCTGCGCGAACGGGACGTCCCCGGGGGCCACAACATCGAACTGATCCGGCAGACCGCAATGTTCGCCCTCGGGCACGGATTCCACACGGTGGTCGAGGGCATCCTCGACGCCGGCCGGTACGGACACATGCTCGGCGAACTGAGCGCCGCTCACACCGGCCCCCAGCACTGGTTCTACCTGCACGCCCCCTTGGAGGTCACGGTCGCGCGCCATGCCACCAAGGCCCAGGCTGCCGAATACGGGGACGTGCAACTGCGCGAGTGGTACAGGGAGCTCGACCTGCTGCCGGACGGGCGGGAAACCGTCATCGGACCCGACAGTACCGCTGAGCAGACCCTCGACCGGATTCTGCAGGCCACCGGGCTACTCGACCTCAAGGCACCGCCGGTGCCGTCGGAGGGTGGGCACGATGTCCGCAGGTGAGCCTCCAGCGGCGGTCCTGGTCAACGGCCTTCCGGGCGCCGGGAAGACCACGGTGGCCACCGAACTGTCCCGGGAGCTGCGGCTGCCGCTGTTCAGTAAGGACGTGATCAAGGAGATCCACGCCGAACTGCTGGGCAGCCACGCGATCGGCTACTCCCAACGGGGGTGGAATTCGGCCCTGGGTGCCGCCGCCAGCACGACCATGTGGGCGCTCCTCGCCCAAGCCCCGGCCGGAGCAGTGCTGGAGTCCAGCTGGCGGGCGGACGTACGGGAGCTGGTAGTGCAGGGCCTGGCAGGTGCCCCGCGTCTGCGGGCGGTCGAGGTCTGGTGCGAGGTGCCGCTGCAGGTGGCACGGGACCGGCTCGAAGCGCGCCTGCCGCGGCATCCGATCCACGGCGAGCTGCCCGGCGACACCGAATGGCAGAGCTGGCGCGAACTGGCTCGGCCCCTCGCGGTCGGACCGGTCCTGCGCGTGGACACCACGGCGCCGGTGGACATCGCCGTCATCGCCGCCTGGGTCCGGGAGCAAGCCCGCGCAGGCCCCCCGGGATAGGGCCGTCCGCGTGCCCCCGCTGCTGCCGGCGCGCCTCGGCACCTCGCGTCCGCCACCGACAACGATCCTGGAGGTTCCCGTGCCACCGATCAGCACCGCCCAGCACGGCGATGCGCACTACTGGTCCACCGTGTACGACAAGGGCGAGCACTTCATCCAGCTCACCGACGACGAGCGGCACGTGCTCGCCGCCCTTGCGCCCGCGCCCGGCGCCAGGGCTCTGGACCTGGCGTGCGGCACCGGGGCCGTCACGCGCTATCTGGCCGAACTGGGCTACCAGGCAACCGGCCTGGACTTCTCCGAGACGGCGGTGCGCCGCGCCCGGGGCGAGACCGCGCCGGGCACCGCGGCCACCTACGTGTGCGCGGACCTGCAGGACGTGCCCGACTTGGCGCCGCCGGGAGCGGTGGACCTGGTGGTGTGCCGTCTGGCCGCCTCGTTCCTGGACCAGACGCTGCTCATCGACCGGGTCCGCCACTGGCTCACCCCGCAGGGGCGCTTCGTGGTCGTGGTGCCTGACCCGCAGTACCTCAATCCGGCCCGGCGCAGCATCTATCTGGACGAAGCCCAGCTGGCGGAGCTGTCCCGCGGTTGGCGCAGCATCGAGCAGCACCGCAGCGGGCAGCTGCTGGTCCTGGTTCTGGGCGACTGGGCGCCCTCCCACGCCTCGGCCGAGAAGCGCACCCCGACCCCGAACGCCCTGTTCGGGGTCGGCATCGTGGTGCAGCACCCGCAGACTGGGAAGATCCTGCTCGGCCGCTCCGCCCGCTTCGAGGGACTGCTGGAGGCGGTCGGCGGCAAGCTGGAGACCGGCACCGTGGTGGAGGAGCTGCGGCACACCGCCGCCAGGGAACTGTGGGAGGAGACCGGCCTGAAGGCCGACCCCGCCGACGTGCAGCTGCGGTCGGTGCTCATCGACCAGCGCGGCGTGCCCCGCATCACCATCGCCGCCTACGTCAACGCGTTCAGCGGTGAACCGAGGGCAACCGAGCCCCACCTGATCGAAGCCTGGGACTGGTACACGCTCGGGGAGCCGCTGCCCGGACAGATCTTCAAACCGACGCTGGACGTGCTGGCGGTCGTCTTCCCCGAGCACTTCCACGCCGCCGGGCCTGCGCGCCGCTACGACCTGCACCGCGCCTTCACCGCGCTGCCCGCCGCGCGCACCCCGGCGGCGCCGGGGACCTTGAGTCCGCAGGACTACGCCGCCAGCCGCGCGGCGACCTGGTCCTCGGCCGCCGTGCTGTTCACCGACCGGCGCGGCCGGGTGCTGGTGCTGGAGCCGACCTACCGCGATTCGTGGGTGCTGCCCGGAGGCGGCGTCGAACTGGGCGAGCACCCCGACCAGGCGGCCCGCCGCGAGGTGGGCGAGGAGCTGGGCCTGGACCAAACCTTTACCCGGCTGCTGGTCATGGACACCGTCCTGCACAACACCCCCGAGGCCGACCCGCGCTGGGGATTCCCCGGCGCCACCCACACCGTCTGGGACGGCGGGGAGCTGACCGACCAGCAGATCGCCGACCTGCGGATGAGCGGCGAGCACACGGCGCCGCGGCTGCTGGCACCCGATGACCTGCACGAGCGGATGACGCCCGGCGAGACCCGCCGCACCCTGGCCGCGCTCCAGGCCCGCCGCCACGGCACCGCCACCGTCCTGCGCGACGGCCACCCGCTGGCACCCGGCGCACCTGCCTGCAGCCCGGCCGCGCCGACCAGCCCCAAGGCAGGAACGGTATGACGGGGAACGGCGCGGACCGGCAGCGGGCGGCCCGGCTCGACCTCCAGCTCCTGCTGGAGCGCATCACGCCGTTCGACGTCGTCGAGGAGCAGGACCTGGCCACCGTGCGGCTGTGGGTGGCCAGCGGGGCTCCGCTGTGGCGCACCGCCGCCCCGGACGAACCTCCGATGCACCTGGTCAGCTACGTCGTGCCGGTCGACCGGCGCACCGGGGCGATGCTGCTGGTCGACCACCGCAGGGCCCGGCTGCGGCTGCCGCCGGGCGGTCACGTCGAGCCGCTGGAACACCCGTGGACGGCAGCGGCCCGGGAGACCAGGGAGGAACTGGCGGTCGAGGCCGTCCCCTCACCGATCACCGGCCGCGACCCGCTGTTCGCCACGGTCACCGTCACCCGAGGGCCGGGCGTCCATACCGACGTCTCCTTGTGGCACGTGCTGGCCGTGGACCGCGACTGCATCACCGACCCGGACCGAGGCGAGTTCTCCGCTGTCCACTGGCTCACCCCGGAACAGGTACTGGCCAGCGACCCGGCCGGCCTGGACCCGCGGATGCACGCCTTCACCCGCAAGCTCCAGGCCCTCTGGGACCTGGGCGCCTGAGCACCCTGTCCACGGCCAGCCCCGGCCGCGCGCCCCGCAGCAATCCGACACACGGCGAAGAGGAGGACGAACCGGTGGGCCGAGACCTTGAGGTGTTCGCGCACCCGCTGGCCTGGGTGCGCTGGCAGCGCGACTGGTCCCAGCGCGACCTGATCAACCGGCTGGCCCGGCGCCTGGGCATTCCCCCGGACCGCAAGCAGCCGAGCAGGTGGGAGGCCCGCGGCGTTACACCCCGGGAGGACGTCCAGCGCGCTCTGGCGGCCGAGCTGGAGATCGACGTCGCCCAACTCAAAGCGCGGCCGTGGCCCCAGTGGCTGATCCCCAGGGGTGACGATCTCGCGCTGCGGGCACCGTGGACCGTGGAAGGACTGCAGTCCGTCCTGGACCACACGGCCGAGGGGGCGCCCATGGACCGCCGGGGATTCCTGGTACTGCTCACCGACGCAGCCGCCGCCTCGCTCGTGGGCACCTGGGCGCGGACCCCCGCTCCCGCCCCGTTACCGGCGGCCGGGGACGGGGCCGGAGGGATGGGCGCCGACCTGTTGGGGTCCATGGAGGATCGGCTGGCCCTGCTGCGCGCACGCGACGACGTGGTCGGCGGCGGCCGGACCTGGCAGCTGGTGGAGAACGAACTGCGCGGGGCCCGCGCACTGCTGCGCACCGGGGAGTTCACTGGTGCGCTGCGCACCCGCCTGCTGGCCCTGATCGGCGAACAGGCCCGCGTCGCCGGATGGTCCTGCGTGGACGCCGGCAGGCTGGCTGCCGGGGAGGTCTACCTGGTGCAGGCGCTTCGGGCTGCGCACGCCGCCGGTGACGCCGCCGCCGGTGCCAACGTGATCAAATCGCTGTCCCTGGTGGTCCTGGAAGACGGTCGACCGTGGGAGGCACTCGAGATGGTCCAGTGGGCCCGCGCCGTCACCCGCACCGCTCCGGCGCGCGTCCGCGCCATGCTCGCCGTCCGCGAGGCGAGGATCCGGGCCACCATGCGCGACACAGCCAGCCACACCCGGATCGTCAACGAGGCAGCAGCGCTGATGACGCAGGCCGACCGCGAGGCGCCAGAGGAACTGCCCGTCTGGGCGCGGTACTTCGACGCCGCGGAGTTCGCCGCCCAGGTCGCCGCCGGACACCTGGCCGCCCGCCAGCTCGACCCCGCCCAGCACCACCTGGACCACGCCCTGCAGGCCCAGCCCGGCGAGCGGCGGCGCGACGCGGTGACCTACGGCCTGTGGGGAGCGGAGATCGCCGCCCGCCGCGGCGACGCCGACCAGGCGGTCGATCGCCTCGGCGACCTCCTGCCGGACGTCGGCTCCTCCAACTCCGGCCGCAACCGGGCCCATGTGGCCCGCGTGCAGGCGCTGCTGAAGCAGGGGGGCTTCGCGGCCCTGCCGCAGGTGCGCGGACTGGACGAACAGGTCCGCACTCTGCTCGCATAGAGCCATGAGCACACCGCGCGTCGCCCTGGTCACCGGTGCCACCTCCGGGCTGGGGCTGGCGCTGAGCGGCGCCCTGGCCGACGCCGGCCTGGCCGTGGCGCTGACCGGCCGCAGCCGCCAGGACGCCGAGGCCGCAGCAGAAGCCCTGCGGCAGCGCGGGCACCAGGACGTGGCCGGCTTCGCCCTGGACGTCACCGACCCGCTGTCGGTCTCCCGCGCCGTCACCGAGACCCGCCGCCGCTTCGGCACGGTGGACGCTCTGGTCAACAACGCCGCCGTGGCCGCCGACCCCCGCGCCACCGCCTCCACCGTGTCCCTGGAGGTCTTCGAGGCCACCCTGGCGGTGAACACCACCGGCCCGCTGCGCGTGGCCCAGGAGGTGCTGCCGCTGATGCGCGAGGCCGGGGCGGGGCGGATCGTCAACATCGTGTCCCACATGGCCAGCCTGGGCGCGATGACCACCCCCACCAGCCCCGCGTACACCGTTTCCAAGACGGCGCTGCTGGCCGTCACCCGCAAGCTTGCCGCGGAACTGGAAGCCGACGGCACCGGCATCACCGTCAACGCCGTCTCGCCCGGGCAGGTCGACACCAGGATGTCCTACCGCCCCGGAGCCCAGAGCCCGCAGCAGGCGGCCGAGACGATGCTCTGGCTCCTGCTGGAGGAGCAGGTGCCGACCGGAGGGTTCTTCCACGGCCGCGAACCGCTGCCCTGGTAACACCCCGGCGGTACGCCCGAATCATGCCCGCAACCAACGCTTTGCGGTGATTCAAAATACGACACGAATACCCCACCTGCGGCGTAGCGGTCCGGGTGCGACCGATGGTGCGATAGAGGCATCGAACAGAGCACCGAAAGGTGCCCCCTTCCTCGTCCGGGGCCCGACTGGTCGCCCCGCACGGCCGACCAGGGCGCGGCCCGACGCATCCTGCCCCACCCATCGGGGGACCGCTATGCCCGAAAACGACGACCCGCCCGCGCCCGGCTTCACCGACGCCCCTTCCACGAAGCTGCTCACCGACCAGCCGCAGCCGGCCCGGGTCTACAACGCTCTGCTCGGTGGCAAGGACAACTTCCCCGCCGACCGGGAAGCCGCCAAGGAGGCCCTGGCTGCGTTCCCCACCGTGATGACCGGTGTGCGGGAGAACCGCGACTTCCTGCGCCGGGCCGTGCGCTACTGCGCCGAGCAGGGCGTGCGCCAGTTCCTGGACATCGGAACCGGCGTCCCTGACGAAGGCAGCACCCACGAGGTCGCCCAGGCCGCCGCCGGCGAGGACCCGACGACGGTGGTCTACGTCGACAACGACCCGATCGTCCTGGTGCACGCCCGGGCGCTGCTGCAGGGGACCGGCCCCTGCCGCACGTTCTACCTCGACGCAGACCTGCGCGACCCGCAGCTGATCCTGGAGCAGGCGCGCAGGCACCTGGACTTCGAGCGGCCCCTCGCCCTGATGCTGGTGGCCGTCCTGCACTTCCTGGAAGACAGCGACGACCCGTACGGCATCGTGGCCCACCTGCTCGCCGCCCTGCCCGCCGGGAGCCTGCTGGTGATCAGCCACGTCACCGCCGACTACCGCCCGGCCGAGATCAAGCGCCTGATCGCCACCTACCGCGAACGCGGGATGAGCGCGCAGGCCCGCAGCCGCGAGGAGATCGACCGGTTCGTCGAGGGCCTGGAGCTGGTCGCGCCCGGGGTGCAGTCCGTCGCCCGCTGGAACCCCGATCCGGATCCCGACCGGGTGCTGCCGGACGCAGCCGCCGTGTCCTGCTTCGGCGTCGTCGCCCGCAAGCCCGGCGCTGCGCCGTCGACCGCCCCCGCCAGCGCCGCCGGGGGACTGACGTGACCACCATCTCCGACGTCGCCGCGCTGTGCCTGCTCCCAACCGTCCTGGTCCTGGCAGCCGTGCTGGTCGCCACCGTGCGTCGGCTGCGCCGCGCCCGCGCCCAGGCCGGGGACCTGGGCGAGCGGGTCGCACGGATGGACGCCGAGCACCAGGCACTGGTGGAGCAGTGGTCGATGGAGAGCGAGGAGTTCGGCTTCTTCGTCGACGTGCGCCTGCCGGCGTGGGCCAGGGCACTGGAGCACCCGCGGCTCGCGGTCCCCGGGCTGCGCGACCCCCGCCTGGCCGGGTCCGCCGTCGACCAGCGCTTCGAGCGGGTCCAGCAGCAGCTCGCCGACTCGGTCAGCACGGCGCGCAGCCGGGTCGAATCGGCGGCCGAGACCGTGGTGCGCGAGGCCGCGCGCAGCGTCCAGACGCTCGGCTACCAGGTGCAGGAGAACCTCGCCGGACTCCAGGAGAAGGTGGACGACCCCTGGCTGGCGGGGCAGCTCCTGGCCCTGGACCAGCTCAACGAGCAGCAGTTGCAGCGGCTGCAGACCCTGGCCGTGCTCTGCGACACCTGGCCGGGACTGAGCCGCCAGGACTCCCACCTGTCCGACATCCTCGCCGCGGCCCAGAGCCGGGTGCGCGACTCGGGCCGAATCCAGCTGGTCAACATGCTCCAGAGCCCGCTGGGTGTGCAGGGCCGAGTCGTGGAGGCGGTGATCATCGCCCTCGCGGAACTGGCCGCCAACGCCCTGTACTACTCGCGCGGCTCCCTGGCCGTGCAGGTGACGCTGCACCAGGTCGCCAGCGGGGTCTGCATCGTGGTCGACGACGCGGGACTGGGGCTGCACAGCGACGACCAAGCCTTCGCCGACCGGATGCTGGACTCCCGCTACCGGGCCCCCGCCAGCGAACTGGGCGACCCTCCGCGCATCGGCCTGGCCGCCTGCGGGCGCCTGGCCCGGGAGTACGGGTTCACCGTCACCGTACGCACCGGCAACGCCTTCGGCGGGGCCCAGGCGACGATCCTGGTGCCGCAGGCGCTGACGGTGACCATCGACCCCGCCCAGCAGCCGCCCTCTCCCTCGGCTCCCGCCCCTGTCCGCGCCATCGTGGACGCCGCGCCCGCGGCGGACGAAGGCGGCCTCTACCCCCGGCGCACCAGCCGCCGCACAGCCAGCCACGCCCCTGCCGAGTCAGCGACGCCATCGCCGCCGGCAGCGACACCCGAGCAGAGCGCCCACGCCTGGGCGCAGTTCCAGCAGGGCTCCCAACATCCGACCGACCCGCAGGGAGAACACCGATGAGCAGCCCCACCGTCCCGGACGAGGAGTGGGTCACCTCCGTGATTGAGATCATGGCGGGGCAGAAGGGCGTCACCGACGTCATCGTGCTGACCGGCGACGGCCTGATGCTCGGAGCCACGACCGCCCAGGCCGACCAAGGCGACGCCGAGGGCTGCGCGGCGGCGGCCTCCGGAATCCTGAGCTGCGGGAAGGCCATCGCCAGCAAACTCACGGGAGGCCAGGCGGTAGCACGCCAGGCGGTGGTGGAGACCGACGAGGGCTTCGTGGTGGCGCTGCCCGCCGGGGAGAACGCCTATCTGCTGGTGCACACCGACACCAGCACCGACCTGGGCCTGGTGACCTACGAGGCCAAGCGCCTGGTGAAGCGCCTCGGCGAGCGCGTGCTGGCCAGCGCTCCACGGGACCGGATCACATGACCGTGCCAGGCGGACGCCGCCGCCTGGTCCCCGCCTACCTGGCCACCGGGGGACTGGCCACCCCCAGCCGCAACACCCTGGACCGCATGACTGTCCTGACCTGCGAGCCCGGCCCGCGCCCCGCCGACCTGACCGCACCGGCCCGACGGGTCCTGGACCAACTCGGCGGTGGCGCACTGACGCTGGTCGAGGTCGCCGCCTACGTCGGTCTGCCGCCCAGCATCACCCGCGTCATCGCCAGCGACCTGGTCGACCGCGGCCTGTTGCGGGCCCACGCCTCCCTGCTGCAGCCCCGAAGCACGGTCGCCAAGGCCGAGCGCATCAGCGTCCTCGAAAGGGTGCTCCATGGCCTCCGCCGGCTCTAACCGATCGCTGTACCTGGCCAACCCCAACCTCACCCTGGTCAAGATCCTGGTCGCCGGCGGCTTCGGAGTCGGCAAGACCTCCTTCGTGGGCAGCGTCTCCGAAATCGCCCCCCTGCGCACCGAGGAGGTCCTGACCGCCGCCGGGACCCTGGTCGACGACCTGGCCGGCCTGGCCGACAAGACCCACACCACCGTGGGCATTGACTTCGGACGCGTCACCTTCGACCAGGACGTGGCCCTGTTCCTGTTCGGCACCCCCGGGCAACCGCGGTTCCGCCTCCTGTGGGAAGGGCTGGCCCAAGGCGCGATGGGCGCGATCGTCCTGCTCGACACCCGTCGGCCCGCGGACTCGTACTGGGCCATGGACGAGATCGAGGACCGCGGCATCCCCTACGTCATCGCAGTCAACCGCTTCCCCGATTCCCCACCGCTCCACCCCGAGGAGCTGCGCCGGGCCCTCGACCTGGACGACGCGACACCACTGCTGCTCTGCAACGCCCTGGACCTGCGCTCCTGCCTCACGCTCCTGGATCGCCTGATGGTTCACCTGATCGACTACTACCGGCAGGAACCGACCGCATGACCCTCCTCGACACCCACCCCGGACCGGCCCCGCTGTTCGGCGCCGCCTTCGACGCGGACCCCCAGGCCACCTACCGGATGCTGCGCCAGTACAGCCCCGTCGCCCGCGTCCAGCTGACCCCGGCCTTCCAGGGGTGCCCCAGCGGGATCACCGGCTGGCTGGTCCTGGACTACGACGTCGCCCTGCACCTCTTGCGCGACACGCAGACCTGGAGCAAGGACCCGCGCCCCTGGGAGGCGACCCTGCCCGCGACCAATCCGCTGCAGCCGATGCTCGGCCACCGCCCCAACGTCCTGTTCTCCGACGGCCCCCAGCACACCCGGCTGCGTGCCGTAGTCACCGACTCCCTCGCCCTGATCGACACCGGCCGCCTGCGCACCGACGTCCAGCGGCTTGCCGACCAGCTGATCGCCCGCTTCGCCCGCGACGGCCGCGCCGACCTGATCGCCCAGTACACCGTCCCGCTGCCCGGCCTGGTCTTCAACCAGCTCTTCGGCGGCGAGCAGTACGGCCCCGACCTCGTCGAAGCACTAGGCGGCATGCTCGACGCCGACCCCCAGCGCGCGGTCGCCGCAGGCGGCAAGTTCTTCCAGTACGTCACCAACATCGTCACCGCCAAACAAGCCCGCCGCGGAGCCGACCTGGCGTCCTGGTACATGGACCACCCCCACGCCCTCACCACCGAGGAGGTCACCCACCAGGTCGTCCTGACCCTCGGGGCCGCGCTGGAACCGCTGTCGGCCTCGATCGGCAACGCGATCTCCCGCGCCCTGGCCGACCGCCAGCGGTACACCGACCTGACCAACGGCACCGTCGCCGCCCGCACCGCCGTCGAAGAGGTGCTGCGCAGCGAACCGCCCATGGCCAACTACGGCTGCCACTACGCCCGCTACCCCGTCACCTTCTACGGAGCGCCGATCCACCCGGCCGAACCCGTCCTGATCTCATACGCGGCCATCAACGCCGCCCTGCCCACCACCGAGGGGTCCGGCGGCGCGCACCTGGCCTGGTCGGCCGGCCCGCACGCCTGCCCGGCCCGCCAGCCCGCCACGCTCCTGTCCGTCACCGCCGTCGAACGCCTCCTCAACGCCCTGGGCGACCTCGACCTGGCCGTGCCGCGCGAACAACTCACCTGGCGCCCCGGCCTGTTCCAACGATCCCTGGCCGCCCTGCCCGTCAAGTTCAGCCCCCTGCACTGACACGAACCGCATCCTGCGCACGCCCACACCAGCCCGCCGAGGAGCCCCGCCGCGATGACCCGTACACCCAGCACCCTGGAACTCACCGCCGTCGACGACATAGCGGCGCTGCAGACGATCGGCGACGCCGTCATGGTGCAACTGCCCGACGGCATCACCGCCTGGGCCGTCACCGGTCACGAGACCCTCAAGACCCTCCTGCTGGACCCCCGGGTCTCCAAGGACCCCCAGCAGTGGCCCGCCTGGACCGGCGGGCAGTACCACGACACCTGGATCAGCATGTGGGTGGGCGTGGTCAACATGCTCAGCACCTCCGGCGCCGACCACGCCCGACTGCGCCGCCTGATCGCCCCCGCCTTCACCAAACGCCGCGTAGCGACCATGCTCCCCGCCATCGAGGCCATCGCCAACGACCTGCTCGACAGCATCGACCAGACCGCCCCCGGCACCGCGGCCGACCTGCGCAGCAGCTACGCCCACCCGCTGCCCATGCGCGTGATCTGCGAACTGTTCGGCGTCCCCGCCCACCTGCAGGCCGAGGTCGGAACCCTGGTCGCCGCATTCATGGACCCCCAGGCCGACCCCGCCGCAACACTCGGCGCCATGCGCACGATCCTGAACGGCCTGATCGCCGACAAGCGCGACCACCCCGGGGAGGATCTGACCACGGCCCTGGTCAACAGCCGCGACGAGGAGACCGGCGACCAGCTGACCGAAGCCGAACTGATCGACACCCTGCTGCTGGTCATCGGCGCCGGGTTCGAGACCACGGTGCACCTGATCGGCAACGCCATCCACGCCGTCCTGACCCACCCCGACAACCCGAACGTCCGCCAGGCCCGCGCCGGAACCAGTCCCTGGGACGCGGTGGTCGAAGAGACCCTGCGCTGGGCCCCCTCCATCGCCGCCCTGCCCATGCGGTTCGCCACCGAGGCCATCACCCTGACCGACGGCACCGAAATCCAGCAGGGCGACGCCATCCTGGCCGTCTACGCCGGCGCGGGCCGCGACCAGCGCGCCCACGGCCCCGACGCCGACACCTTCGACCCCGGCCGCACCATCGGCGAGCACCTGGCCTTCGGCTACGGCGTCCACCGCTGCATCGGCGCCATCCTCGCCCGCCTGGAGGCCGTGACCGCCCTGCACCTGCTGTTCGCCCGCTTCCCCGACCTGACCGCCGCCCCGGCACTGGCCCAGACCGAAGCCGTCCCCGGCTTCATCGCCAGGGGCTGGTCCGCCCTGCCGGCCATCCTCCACCCCCAGAACAGCGACCTGCCGTAGAGCACCAGGGCGCTACTGCTACGGGGACCGGCACGCACGCCCCGAACCTCACGACCGATTGCCTCCTCGGCCCCGACCTCGTGTCACACCGCAGCGCGGCACCCCGGCCCGCCGCGGCAGAGCTACAGTTCAGGCGGCCAAGGACCGGACGCAGAAGGGCAACGCCTTGCGAATCGTCACCTTCAACATGCTCTTCGCCGGCCACAGCGGCTCCGGTTTCGGAGCACCAGAGCGGTGGGAGGCCCAGATGGCCTTCCTGCGCGGCCCGGCCCCCGACGTACTGCTGCTGCAGGAGGCAACCGGCTTCGACCTGCTGGGACGCAGGCGCCTGCACCAAGCCGTCAACCAGGTTTCGTCGTACTCCGGCGGGCGGGTCAGTTCCTGGAACAGCTTGACCAGCTGATCGTCCTGGTCCTCCGACATGGACCTCCCATCCGAGTTCGCACCCTGGACCGGCACGAACTTCGCACTCGCTGTCAGCCGCCTGAAGCAGGTGCTGCCCGCCTACTTCAAGCCCGACCCCCGGATTCCACTAGTCCAGTAGGGACTTCCACCCCGTCCTTCCGCGCGGGCGGAAGGACGTCTGCGGTAGCTCCCCTGCGAACTGCGGCAATCGCCCCTGCCCGTGCCCCCGCCTCCGCTCACCGGTCCGCGGGTCTCAGCCGCCCTGCTCCCCGGGAGGCCATCCGCGTCGGGGACCCGTACCGGCATATCCATGACGACGACGAGACCTGGTGCCTTGCCTGGATGCCGACCAGGACCAGCGACCCTCTACGACCTCCGGTAGTCGCCTGCGACTGTTCAGGCCAGCGCTTTCGCCATCGCACGGTTGATGTCTGGGTTGCGTCCAGGGACGTAGCTGGGGACCGGGTGGTAGCCACTGCGGGCGTAGAGCTGCAGGGCGGCGTGGTTGTCGCGGCCGGTCTCCAAGACCATGCGGGTGGCGCCAGCGCTGCGTGCGTCGGCTTCGAGGGTGTGCAGGATGGTGTGACCGAGCGAGTGGCCGCGACGGGCGGGAGCGACATACATGCGCTTGATCTCGGCGGTGCCTGGCATCAGGGTGCGCCAGCCGCCGCATCCGACGGGAGCGCCGTCGCTGTAGGCGACGAGGAACAGACCGCTGGGCGGGTCGAAGCCTTCGTCGCCGGTTGGGGCGACGTCGTCGGCGAAGCCGTAGAGGTCGCTCTGGTACCGGTGGAGCTCCCGCGCGAGGAACTGCGCGTCCAGATGCTCGTAGGGGACGGGCCGTAGGTCGGCACCGGGGGCCGGGAGGGTGAGCGCAAGTCGCGGGTGACTCATGGGTCACATCATCGCGCGGCCGAGGCCGGCGGCGAGGTCCGGGGGGAGCTGGCGGATGATGCTTCGCCGGACGCTGGTCAACAGGTCGCGGCAGCGCAGAGACTGGACGGTGGGGATGTTCTTGGCGAGGAGTGCGGCCGTGGCCACCGTCTGTTCACGCTCTTTCAGCAGTGCGTAGGCGCGGGTCAGGTGGAGGCCGTGCAGTACGGCGCTGCGGCGGCTGGTGGCGTCGTCGGGGTCGGTCAGGCCGGCTTCGACCAGGGGGGCGAGTTGGGCGATGGCCTGGTGGAGGAGATGCCGGTTGGGCCGGGTGCTGGTGGTGGCCAAGTCGACGAGGGCGTGGCCGGTCTCGGCGTCCAGTTGTGCGGGGGTGAGGTAGTAGAGGGCGGCAGGGTCGTCTTCGCGGCGGGGCTGGTCCAGGAGGGTGCGGCAGGTATCCGTCGCGGCCTGGAATCCGGCCTGGTTTCCGGCGACGGCGCACGCGGTGGCCAGGCGCCCTTGGGCGCGGGCGCGTACCGAGGGCGCCAGGCGGCTCGCGTGCTCGACGGCGGCCGTGGCCAGGCGCAGGGCGTCTTGGGCGTTGTGCTCGGCGGCGGCCTGGTAGGCGAGCATCCCGAGGTTGTTGGATATCTGCGCGGCGTCCTCGCCGGCATGCGCCAGTCCGATGCTGAGCAGGTGGAACTGCTGCGCGCCGCCCGACTTGGCGGCGTCGAACGACATCCATCCGGCCAGTTGAGCTAGGCCGGAGGCGTTGCGAATGAGTGCGAGCTGGGCGGGGCGGGTGTAGCGGCCGAACTGGAGGATGTCGAGCACGTCCTCAAGGCCCCGGCGAACCGAGCGCAGCGACAAGGGGCCGCCGCCGACCTGGTCGTCGAGGCGGCGCAGCTGGGCGAGATGGGAGTCCAGCATCGCCAGCATGGGCTCGGTGACCCACTCGGCGCCCTGCGTAGGCGGCTGCCAAGGGTCTGGGGACCCGCTGGACTTGTCCCACGCTGCGGTAAACAGTTCGGGTCCGCTCTTGGCTGGCGGCGTGGCGGTCGCGCGGGTCGCCAGCCTTCTGCCCGGGTCGAGCAAAGCGGGACCTGGCCGGGCGGCGAGCAGTCCGCGCCAGTGGTCGTCGGCTGGGGCGTCGGTGGGGGTCTCCGGCCATAACTGGGCCGGACTGCGCGGCTGCCCCAGGGCCTGGGTGAGCACCGTGGCAGTCGCCTGTCGGACTTCCGGGTCGCGGGGGACGTGGTTGTCCGTGAGCCACTTGCAGGGCGTGGTCTCGTTGACGGTGGCGTGGGCCATGGCAAGCAGCTGCTGGTTGACGGCGCGTCCGAGGTCACGGCCACTCCACCCCAGAGCGGACAGGTCTCGGGCGAGCGGGCTCTCGGGGCCGGGCGCGGTCATCTCGCCTCCTCCGAGCTGTCGCGTGCGGAACTTCACGCTACCGCCTGTGAAGTGGCATGGCTGTCGGTCACGGATTTTCACGGTTGCAGCCCTGCATCTGTCGATGTTCACGGCTGGCAGGGCTGCCGGTGGCTGGCCGGTGGCGGGTTGGCTAGTGGTGTTGAGGGCGACGCAACTGCCCGTCCGGGCAGCCGGTCCCTTGGGGGAGGATCCTCATGCATTCACCACGGTTACCGCTGGCAGACGAAGGCGTCGAGCCTGCCGCCAGCTTCGAGATCACGTACCGCGCGGCGCGCGTCGCCGCGGCCTTCGACAGCCCCGGGGTGGCGCAGCGGCTCGC
This sequence comes from Streptacidiphilus sp. BW17, assembly GCF_041262485.1. Classification (NCBI taxonomy): domain Bacteria; kingdom Bacillati; phylum Actinomycetota; class Actinomycetes; order Kitasatosporales; family Streptomycetaceae; genus Streptacidiphilus; species Streptacidiphilus sp. BW17. The sequence goes on from NZ_JBGCCR010000026.1 coordinate 87,721, forward strand.
TGGCGCGTTCACCGCATCCGGGGCCGAGGTCGGGCCGCTCTCGCCCGCCGGAACCGACCCGAGGGTCGAGTTCCGTACCGTGAGCGGCCTGGCTACTTTGCCGCAGCGCAGCCGCATGAAGGTGCCGCACGGGGGCGGATACCTCACCCTCCCGGCGGGAGTGACCCTGCTGCACGACGGTCCGCCGCGCGCGCTGGTCTCAGTCGCCCGCCCGACGATCACGCTCACGCAGCTCGACGCGGGTGCACCGCACTGGCCGTTCCTGCACTACCTGCTCAAGTACCCGCTGCGCCGGCAGGTCGAGGCGCAGGGGTCGGTCCTGGCCCATTCCAGCGCCGTCGAGTTCGGCCCGGACCTGGCCTGCCTGTTCCTGGGGCCCAGCGGGGCGGGCAAGACCACCGCCTTCGTGGAGCTGGTCACCCGGGGGCTGCGTGCCCTGGGCAACGACGCCACGCTGCTCAGTCCGAGTGGCGACCTCGGTGTGGAGGCGGCGGTGTGGCCGCACCTGGTGCGGATCGGCGGCAGCACCCTCGCCCGCAACACGGTGCTGTCCTCGCTGCCCGAGGACTGGTGTCGGCGCAACCCGCTCGACGGCAAGGCCGAGGTGTTCTTCGACGACCTGGACCAGGTCTTCGGGCGGCCGATCGCCGCGCCGCCCTCGCAGGTGGCCGTAGTCGTCGACCTGGGCGTGGATGCGGCTGGGGAGGGGCTGGCGGTCCGCCGTCTGGACGCGAGCGAGGCCCACCGCGTCCTGCAGGAACGGCTGGTCGAGGACCGTCCGCAGACCGGCTGGCTGCCCGGCTGGTCCTGGCAGCCCTCGGCCACCCCGGTGCTCGCTATCGCCGACCGGCTGGCCTCCTCGACCGCGATGTACCAGGTGCGCGCTGGGCTGGCCAGCTCACGGTGGGCCGATCAACTCGCCGACTGGGTCCGCGCCCTGCACGGCCCAACTCACCCGACCGACACCGCACTGCCTTCCGCCTTTCCCACTGCAGCGCCCATCTGATGAGGAAGCAGACGACCATGAGCAGCACCACGTTTCGCACCGCCCTGTCCGCCGCCAGCGCCGAGGGCCGACTGCTGCGCGCTCTAGGCGCGGTCAACGCCATGGCCGCGCGGGTGGCCTCGGACTGCGACTTCGACGCCCTGTGGGTGTCGGGTCTGGAGGTTTCCACCGCGGCGGGCTTGCCCGACGAGAACGTGCTCGGCCCGCGCGACCTCGCCGACGTCGTAGCTGCCCTGGGCCGGGTGAGCGACCTGCCGGTGATCATCGACGTCGACAACGCGGGGGGCTCGGCCCCCACGGCTGCCCGCTTCGCCACGGACCTGGCCCGCGCCGGGGCGGCGGCGCTGTGTCTGGAGGACTCCGGGTACCCGAAGGTCAACTCCTTCGCTCTGCACCGCGAGCAGCAGCTGGCCGACCCGGGGCTGATGCGCGACCAGCTCAAGGCGATGCGCGACGCTGCGCCCGAGATGGTGCTGGTCGCCAGGACCGAGGCGCTGATCTGCGGCGAACCGCTGGCCCACGCCCTGCAGCGCGCCGTCCTGTACGCAGAGGCCGGAGCCGACGCGATCCTCATCCACTCCAAGGACGCCAGCGGCGACCAGGCCCGGCAGACGGCAGCGGCGTGGGACGGCCGGTGCCCGCTGGTCACCGTCCCTACCGCGTTCCCGGACGTGATCTGCGAAGAACTGGCCGCGGCCGGGTTCACCCTGGCGATCTACGCCAACCAGATGAGCCGGGTCAGCTACGCCGCCATGACCGCCGCCGCCAACCAGTTCACCATCAACGGCAGTTTCACCTCCCCCGGCGCCCCGCCGCTGGCCCCCGTCCAGGACCTGCTGCGCGTCGCCGACCGCTCCGCGCGGGCCTGCGTGTAGGGGGCCGTGATGACCACCTTGACCGTCGCCGAGGGCCTGCTCCGCGCGGGTTTCGACTGCGCCGTCGGCGTGCCCGACTCTCACCTGACCGCGCTGCTGGAGCAGCTGCACCGTCCTTCCCTGCCTGTGTACTGTCCGCCGCGCGAGGACTGTGCGGTCGCCGTGGCGGTGGGCCTGACCCTCGCCGGTGCCCGCCCGCTGGTGTTCATGAAGAACGCCGGCCTGTTCACCACCGGCGACGCGCTGACCTCGCTGGCCCGCGACGCAGCCGTCCCCTTGGCGCTGCTGGTGGGCTGGGCGGGCACCGGCAGCGACCGCCTGCCCCACCACGTCGTCACCGGTGAGCGCACCACCGCCCTGCTCGACGGCCTCGCCATCTCCTGGACCACCCCCGCCGACACCGCCGACCTCGCAGGCTGGTTCGCCGGCCACCGCGCCGCCGGGCACCACAGCGCCCTGCTGATCGAGCCCCAGGAGGCGCACCGATGACCAACCGCGACGACATCGCCACCGCCGTGCTGGCCGCGGCACGCGCTCACCATCTGCCGCTGCTGGTCGGCAACGGCTTCCTGTGCCGGGAGGTCATGGCGCTGACCGCACCCGGCGAGGACCGTGCCCTGCCGCTGCAGGGCGGCATGGGCCTGGCCGCCGGAGTGGCCGCCGGGTACGCCCTGGCCACCAACAGCACCGTGATCGTCCTGGAGGGCGACGGCAACCACGTCATGGGCTGGGCCAGCGCCCAACTCATCGGCGCCCAGCGACTGCCCGTGGTCCACGTCGTGGCGTGCAACGGCGTCTACCGCTCCACCGGCAGCCAGCCCCTGTCCGCCACCACCACGGACGCCGCCGCGGCAGCCGCGTGCCTGGGCTACGCCCACGCCTTCACCCCCGCCACGAACGCCGAGCTGACCGCCTGCCTGGAGCAGGCCCTCACCCTGGAGGGCCCGACCCTGATCTACGCCGCCGAGCAGGACGGTGGGCGGCCCCCCGGTCGCTCCCCCCACCGCACCAGCGAATACGCCGCCGCGCTCGCCCGCCACGCGGCACCCAGCAAGGAGGCACGAGCGTGAGACTGGACGACCTCAACGCCCTGCAGGCCACCACCATCCGCGGCGACCTGGGCCCCTACGACTGCCAGATCGCCGACGGCCTCGGCACAGAGGGCGACGTAATCGCCGTACGCGTCACCGACCCCGGCGGCATCACCGCGCTGGTGGACCACCGCGAGCAGCAGCACCCGGTCAAGGCCGGCACCGTGCTGCTCGGCGTGCTGGCCAACCGGGACTCCACCACCCACGCCAGCGGCCACATCCCCCAGGCCGGGCTGCCCATCATCGGCGGCACACCACTGGCCTGGCTCGGCGGACAGTCCGGCCTGATCGGCACCCTGGACTGGTCCCCCGCCCCGGACAACCAGCTCGGCCAGCAGGCCGCCGGTCGCGTCGAGGCAATCGGGCTGGTCCACACCCAGTTCGGCGTCCTGAACATCGCCCAGCTCTCCCGCACCCCCACCACCGAGACCGATCCGCACACCCGGCTGCTCGTGGTCGCCGGCACCGCCGCCGAAGTCGGCAAGACCACCCTCGCCTCCCGGATCATCCGCCACCTGACCGCAACCAAGCTGCGCGTGGTGGCCGTCAAACCCACCGGCTCCGGCGGCATCACCGACTCCCTCGCCCACCGCGCCGCCGGAGCAGTGGCCGCCTACGACCTGGTCGACTGCGGACTGCCGTCCTCCTACACCGACCCCGGCCGCTACGCCCGCCACATCCGCCAGTGCCTGGCCTACGCCGCACAGCACCGCCCCGACGTCGTCCTGGTCGAACTCGGGGGCGACCTCCTGTGGGGCAACAACGACGTCTTCCTACGCCAGCCGGGACTGCGCGAGCAGGTCACGGACGTGCTGTGCGTCTGCGCGGACGCCACCGGGGCCCTGGGCGTCGACGCCTTCCTGCGCCAGCGCGCACTGCAGGACCTGCCGGTCACCTACACCCCCACCTACACCCGCAATCCCGCGACCTTCACCAGCCGCCTCCAGCAGCTGCTCGGCCCCGCCACCGCGGTCCTGGACAGCACCACCGACGACGCCCTGACCACCTACCTGCGCGTCCTCACCGCCGTGTCCGCGACCGCCAATGAGAGGACCTGACCATGCCCAGCACCCTCGACCGCACCCACGGACGCCCCGGAACCGACCTGTTCGGCGAACCCATCAACGCCCGCGCCGTGCACACCAACCCCACCGACGTCCTCGACCAGACCACCGCCCGCCTCGCCCAGCACCACGCAGCGCTGCTGGACGGCTTCCCCCTCGACGCCAAGCTCTACGTCGACTTCCTCTCCCACCTCGGCGAGCCCCTCGACAACTACGGAGCAGGCTCGAACTCGGCCGCGTTCACCCTCCACCCCAAGATCAACGTCGTGCGATGCCAGCCCGGCGGCTCCCGCGTCCAGGAGCAGGGCGGCCCGCTGACCGCCCACTCCGGCCGTGCCTTCGCCAAGGTGCGACCCGCCTACACCGCCATGCTGATGACCACCGCTGGCTGGCCCGGTACCCCCGGTCAGGCCGGCGAGTCGATCGCGGTGCTGTGGAGCGACGCCATCGCCCGCCACCGCGAGCTCCACCCCGATCACGCCGCCGACGACCTGGCGCTGCTGACCGGCACCCCGATCACCATCACCACCACGCACGTCACCAGCGAGCTGTCGAACCTGCCGCTGCTCTACCCCCTGACGGACTCCCGAGGACCGGACGACCTCGGGGCCAGGTTCTCCCTCGTGATCCGCGACCAGCTTCCCGCCATGGGCCTGGACACCGAGACCGAGCAGCGCTACGGCGCGGCCCTGGAGCGCTTCGCCGCCGCCGCCAACGACCCGGCCGCCCGCCACGTCCACCTGCTCGCGCCCGGGCAGCTCCTCATCGTGGACAACAACCGCGTCGGCCACGGCCGACTGCCCACACCCACCGACGGACCCGCCGGGCAGACGAACCCCCGGGAGCTGTGGTCGGCCACCGTCGCCTGACCTCGCTCCCTCCATCGCGGTGGGGCGGGGGGGGGCGCCCCCCCCCCCCCCCCCCCCCCCCCCCCCGGCCCCCCCCGGACCCCCGCCCCCGCCGGGCACCCCACCCCCCGGGCGCGGTGGCCGCCCCCCGCCGCCCCCCCCCCCCCCCCCCCGCGCGGGGCGCCGTGGCGACCCCCCCCCCCCCCCCCGGCGCACCGGCGCACGTTCACACCTGCACGAGCTGCTGGACCAGCTGCTGCAACCCCACCGACAGCGACGCCTTGACGATCACCAGGTCCCCCGGGCGAAGCAGCTCGCTCAGAAGCTCGGCCGCTGCCGCCCGGTCCGCCGCAAGGTGGGTCTCGCCGCCACCGCTGCGGGCTCCGGCCGCCAAGGCCGCCGCGTCCTGGTCGCCGCCGACCGCGACCAAGACGTCCGTACCCAGGGCCGAGGCAAGCTCCCCAATCGCCCGGTGCTCGTCTTTCGAGCCCGCACCCAGCTCACGCATCTCCCCTAGCACGGCGACCGTACGGCGTTCACCCCTCATAGCCGCCAGTGCCCGCAGGGCGGCGGCCATGGAGTCGGGGTTGGCGTTGTACGCATCGTCGATGACGGTCACGCCGTCGGGGCGGTCGTGGCGCTGCATGCGCGAACCCGTCGTCGCGACCGCCTCGCCCAAGGCAGCAGCGATCTCGGCAGTGGGGATGCCCACGTGGTGGGCGACGGCTGCGACCGCGAGCGCGTTCGCGACGTGGTGCTCGCCCAGCAACTGCAGTGCCACCGGCGTGGAGCCGGCCGGCGTGGTCAGCACGAAGCGGGCCCGGCCCTCGCCGTCCACGGCGACCTCGCTCGCACGGACCTGGGCCTGGGGGCTGCGGCCGAAAAAGAGCACCGGGGCCGCCGAGCGGGCAGCCATCCCCGCCACCAGCGGATCGTCCAGGTTCAGCACGGCCAGACCGTCCTCGGCCAGGGACGCCACAAGCTCGCCCTTGGCCTTCGCCGTATCCTCCTTGCCGCCGAACTCGCCCGCGTGCGCGGCCCCGACATTCAGCACGACCGCCACGTGCAGCGGCGCCATGTCGGTCAGGTAGGTCAGATGACCGGCACCCCGGGCACCCATCTCCAGCACGAGGAACTTCGCGTCCAGCGGGCAGTTCGCGACCGTCATCGGGACGCCAATCTCATTGTTCTGCGAGCCGACGGTCGCCCCGGTCGTACCGGCTCGGCTGAGCACCTGTGCCATCAGGTCCTTGGTGCTGGTCTTACCGGAGCTGCCCGTCAGGCCGATCCGAGTCACGCCCGCCATCCGACCGATCTGCCAGCGGGTGAGCAGAGCCAGAGCCTGCATCACGTCCGGCACGATCACCGCAGGTGTGCCGCATTCCCGAGAAGCCAGAACGCCGCTTGCTCCGCCAGCCGCAGCCGCTGCTGCGAAGTCGTGGCCGTCGACGTGCTCGCCGTCGAAGGCCACGAACAGGGCCCCCGGCTTGGCCTTGCGGGAGTCGACCACCAACGGACCGGTGACGATCGCCCCCGGATCCGGCGCCTGGTCGAAGCGTCCGCCAACGGCCTCGGCGATCTCGCCCAACGTCATCGACTGCATCTACAGCTCTCCAGTCCTCGGCACCAATCCACTGAACCTACCGGCCAGGGCGCGACCCGGGTGGATCACCATGCCGTCGCCGCGGCCAAGACGTAGAGGACTGCAGGTGCCCTTCGGCGGAAGGATCTGCTTCGGCATGGGCCCCCAGCCGCCGTAAGAACTTGTCGACCTGCTTTATGGCCAAGGGTGCGGCTGGCGCGCTGCCGGGCATCTGCAGCGAGAACACGGCGATTGACCGCCCGCGCGTCCCGCAGTTCTGCCGAGGCTCCTTATCCGACCAGTGTGCCGGGGCCGGCCATGGCCCGTCCCCTGGTTTGGCGTCACCGTGTGACGACCCAGTCGAGTCGCCTTGCGGGCACGAACAAGGGACAGTTGATGAGGGGTGCCCACGCCAGGAACGGGGTGCCCATGGGACGTAAAGCACTGGGGATTCTTCTCCACATGCCCAAGAGATTCGTCACGGTCGCCGCCTTCGTGTCGGCGGCAGGCGCCTTCGTGATCAATGCGTCAGCTTCTGCAATCTCCGGAAATGCAAAGGACTGCTTGATTGGCGTTGCATCGCTGCTCTTCCTCATCAGCATTGGCAGCGTAAAGCTGAACGAGCACAGGAATGTTTTGCAGGCCGAGGAGGACAGGCAGGATGCAATCAGGGAAGCGACCGAACTGCGATCTATACTCGATGGATGGCTGGAACCCTATGCATTTAACCTGCTCCGGGCCAAGACATTCAAAGGCAACGCCAAGGCAGTGCAGATTGGCGTCGTGAAGAAGGTCCTTCTAGGTGTCCAAAAGATCCTCGAAAGGCGCGTGCACGACGAGGTGCGCATGTGCTTCTTCAAGCTAGAGGTCAAGGAGCCCAGGACTCTATCCTGCGACATCTGGGAAGGCGGAGCGAAGCCGCGGGATGACTTTGTCGAGGGCACGGAATCTGGAGATTTTGCCTTTCGTTCCCTTGAGGTCGACGACGTGACCTACGTATCGGAGGCTTTCGAGTGTGTGAAGCCGCCACTGTGGGCCGATCGCAGTTACAAGTGCTACATGTCCTCGCCGGTTAAGTACGGCGAGGAACTTCTCGGAATGCTGACCGTGGACTCAGCCAACACGGATGCCATTACCGAGTTCGATAAGATTTTTGTGAAGGCCATCGCCTCGCTACTTGCAGTGACACTCCGTGTTTGAGCGGCGCATCTTGACGCGTGCAACACTGGAACCTAGAGTCACGTTCCCACTCGCAAGGAGTCATCATGGGAGCACCGACGCCCCCGGCTGTCACCTCGGAAGAAGCGAAGGTCTCCAAGATCATGGAAGACCCGGGCGCCTACTACGACGAGGTGTACGAGGCGGCCCTCCGCTCGGTCATGGGCCAAATCGATCATCGTCGGAGCAAGAGGGCCAAGGACGCCAAGGCTGGAAAGCGCCGCGAGGCTGCCACCCACTGAGGATCCTGCGGCTGGTCGAGCACATGGACAGGCGCTCGTTCACGCACACGTTTGGTTATGCGAGCACGGAGCAGCCCGTACCACCGTCCTGCTCAACGTGGCCGTTCAAGCCTCCGGAGGAAGCGGCCCTGGATTCCGGGAACCCAGCGGGAATTCCAGAGCAGCAAGGTACTGCACGGCGGTAAGCTGCACTCTTCGCCCGAGGGCGGAGTCACCAGCGGGGGAATCTCATGACGCAGCCGCCCACTGCCTTGTTCCCGGTCACCGACCCCGATCGGCACGCCAAGGGCCGGCAGAAGATGCACGGCCTGGCCCTGTACATCACCCATATCTGGGAGGCCACCGCTTCCACCGACACGGCGCTCCTTCCTGGCGTCGGCCTTGATGTGGACGTTGAGCGCGTCGCCCTGGAGATCGCGCCGGCCCTCGCCGCTGTGCGGACCCTGGACCTTGAAGTGATCCGGCATAGCCAGAACCCGGCCAACGACCAGCTCTACCAGGACCTGCAGAAGACCGACTTGCAAGGTCTAGTCGTGCGCGGCCTGCTGCTGGCGCGCAACGCCGACACCCATCTTCCCGCCACCCTCGACCTCCATGTCGACCGCGTTGTGGACACGAGCGGCGAGTGGCGCGTGATGCCCTCCTGGCAGCCGTATGCTCACCTGCCCGCCGCTATCCGGTCCAGCACGGGCACCTCGCCCTTGGCGCACGCCGCCTACCGGACGGCTGTCGGCGGCCATCTCATCGTTGAGACTCTCCTGGATGCCTTCGCGTTCTTCCTGCGCTGCGACCCCACCCTCGCCTTGCGTCGGGCAGACGGTGAGTTGGCGTACTTCCCGCTGTCCCCGTACACCGAGCACGACTACGAGCGCCGCCACCCGGACCAGCCCAACCGGTCTGAGATCGCACTGAAGGTCCGCCGCGCTGCCGAGGACGAGCTGCCCTCGGGGACGAGCCGGGAGATCCTGTATCGCCTCACTAGCGACGGCGTCCCGGTGTACTGCGGATGGATGGATGACCGCGGGATCCGTACCACGTTCACCGAAGCCAGCTCCCAGATCGCGCGCGACCTTCAGGCCGGATACCGATACTCGGCCGTCGCCTCCGAGGGCACCCACCATGACGTCAGCGTCGACCCCGATGGACTCCTGCGTGCGGACGGTGTGGCGCTTGAGGACTATCCCTTCGCCCAGCCCCACCGCAATCCACCACCGGAGACCTGGCTGGCCTGGTGGCAGCTGACAAGAGAGGACGCGTTCCTGTACCGCAACCAGCGCCAGAGGACGGGAACGCCCCACGTTGTAAGTGGTCCCGGCGATACCGCTTAGATCGCCCCATGGCAGTTCACTTACTAATCCTGCGCCCGTACGCCCCGGCCGAGGTCGCAGGTGCCCGCAGCGGGGTGGGGAGATCCACAAGCCAGCGAGACGAAGGAGCAGCCGTCAGGCTCCGGTGAGATCGGTCATTCATCGGTGAGACCAGATAGCGGAAGTGTGATCTAGATCTCTCGCGGGAAGCGCGATGGGCCGAGTTTGTGTGCTAGCTTCCGTGGTCCACAACTGCAAAGGTGACCCCGGCGGTGCGCTAACACCCCGGGGTCCGGCACAAGGAGCTTGCACTCCCCATGCGGATTCATCGTAGCGCGCACGCGCACGGGTTCACCGTCCTGCCCAACACCCTCCTCCAGGACCGGCGGCTGTCCTACACCGCCCGCGGCATCCTCGCTGACCTCCTTTCCCGGCCTGATGGATGGCAGGAGGACGGCAAGCGCATGGCCGACAGCAGCCCGCAGGGTCGGATGGCCGTCGGCCGGGCGTTGCGCGAGCTGACCGACGCCGGTTACTACCGGGTTTTCCGTGTGCAGCAGGCGGACGGCACGTGGATCAGCGAGGCCCATGTCTGGGATACGCCGCAGGTGGAGCCGAGTCTCCCCCGTCCGGTCTCCGGTGAGTCGACCGTCGGGGAATCGGGCACCAACCCCGTAAAGGACCTGGTGAAAGAATCTCCCCTCCCTCCCCAACCCGAGGATGAGGCTCCCGCTGCGACAGCGGCGCGTGAGGACGACCGGGGTGTCGAGGGGTGGGCGGGCGGGGAATCCATACCCGATTTCAAGCTGCAGGAGGCCGCTGACGTGCTCGTTCGTGTGACGCGGCGGGAGCCGCGGCTACGGCTTGGGCAGCGCGAGGCGGCGGAGGTGGCGCCGCTGGTCGCCCAGTGGCTGGAGCGTGGCGCGGGCGAGGCGGATCTCGCTCAGGCCCTGCTGCCGGGGCTTCCGCCCCGAGTCCACGCAGCGCTGGCCTTGGTCAGGACCCGTCTGGAGCGGAAGATGCCGCCGATACCTGCGGCACGGTCCCAGGAGGCCGCTGGTGCCCGCGTGCGGCCGGAGTGCGACGACTGTGGCCGTCCGGTGCTTGAACAGGGACTTTGCCGCCCGTGTGCCGACGTAGCGCCGCGCGGGGCAGCCCCGTCGGACCCCCGGGCGGAGCTGGCGGCACGGGGCGCGGCCCTGGTGCGGGCCTCTCTGCGCGGACTGGTGCAGCCTGCCCTGGCCTGAGCCCGGACAGGGGTTCGGCCGGACATGCCGATGGGGACACGTCCGGCCGGTGCGCCGTCGTTACAACTGCACAGGGAGCGCCACCAGGCCCCTGACCAGTCTCGTTGCCTGCCACTGGAGTTGGTCCGGTTCGACGGCCAGCTTCAACTGGGGGAAGCGGGTGAGCAGGGCGCGCAGCACGATCTCCAGCTCGGCCTTGGCCAGGGGAGCGCCGAGGCAGCGGTGGATGCCGTGCCCGAAGGCGATCTGCGCGCTCGCATTGCCGCGCTCAAGGTCCAGCCGGTCCGGATCCGGGAAGGTGGCGGCGTCGCGATTGGCCTGGCCCAGGGCGACAAGGACCGGGCGCCCGGCAGGGATTTCCTGTCCGGACAGGCTGACGGGAGCGGTCGACCAGCGGAAGGTGCTGACAGCGACCGGGGAGGCCAGGCGCAGCAACTCGTCGATGGCGGGAGCGATGGCGTCCGGGTTGCCGGCCAGGTGGGCGAGGGTGGCAGGGGCTCGGAGCAGTTCCAGGACCGCGTTGCCGATGGCGTGCGTGGTCGTCTCGTGTCCCGCCACCAGGAGCAGTGCGGCCAGGGACGTCAGCTCGAACTGGCTCAGCTGCTCGCCGTTGCCGTCGCGGGCAGCGATCAACCGGCTGACCAGGTCCTCGCCGGGGTGTGCGCGGCGGTCGTTGACCAGGTCGTTCATGTACCGGGCCAGCTCGTGGCTGGCGGCGTCAGCGTCGACTGGGCGGCCGGCCGCGAACAGCCGGGCCGACAGCGTGCCCAGCTGCGGCCGGTCGGACGCGGGCACCGCGAGCAGCTCGCTGATGACGGCGACGGGCAGCGGCACAGCAAGGGCCTGGACGAGGTCGACGGGTGCGCTCACGTCCATCTGGTCGAGCAGCTGGTCGGTGAGCTGCTCGATCCACGGGCGGAGCCCCAGGACCGTGCCGGTGCTGAAGGCTCCGGCCACCAGGCGGCGCAGGCGCCCGTGCTCCGGTGCGTCGGTGGCCAGCATCGAGCGGGAGATGACCGGGTGGACGTCGCGCGTGGAGGAGGTGCCTGCGAAGAACGCGTTGGTGTCCTTCGACAGCGCCGGTTCCTGGAGCGCCTGCCGGGCTTCGGCGTAGCCGCTGACCACGAAGGAGGTGCGACCGGGGGACCCGGTCTCCTGGACGGGGGACGGGCGGCCGGAGTGCCGCGCGACCTCCGCTGATACGCGGGTGTGCTCGCTCATGGGGGAAGTACCTTCCGGAGGATCAGGCGCTGACGGGCGGCGGAGCCGACCACCTGGGCGACGTGGTCAGAGCTGCTGCCACCGACAGTAGCCACTCGGTCTCTTCGCGCAGGTTGCCCTCGCTTGCGGCGGCGCTGGGCGGTAGCGGTGCGTGCTCCAGCTGGAAGTCCCGGCCCTCGCGCATGCCGTCGAGGGCGTCGGCCAGGACTGCGGCCTCGACCTCGGGGCTGTCAGCCGGGTCGCCGGCCCAGTCGGTGAGTGCCGCGGCGGCCAGCTGCTGCACGCGCAGCGAGCGGTGGTGGCGGCTGGCGATCACCCCGTCGAAGATCTCGATGACCCGGCGGTGCAGGAGGTAGTCGGACGCCTGAGACTCGGGCGTCACCTCGTCTGGCGGCAGGACGACGGCGGGTGATGCGGAGGTCACGGACAGCCACAGCGGCTCCAGGGCCGCGAGCGCCCTCTTCTCCCAGCGCCGGCGCAGGACCTGCTGGATCGTCCAGGCCACGACGGGCATCGTCAGTCCGATGATGACCAGCAAGATCGCGAGAGCTGGGACCGTCACGCCCATGGCGCACCCGATGGGGCTGATGGCGCTGGTGCACCGCTCGTTGTGCTGGCTGCCGCCAACCTGGGTGAAGGTGCCGATGGCGTCGTAGACCTTGTAGAGCGAGTAGGAGAGCGCGAAGGCGAAGCCGGTGCCGGTGATGCGCAGCCCGATGCGGGTGGCCCGGCGGGGGTTGTCCTTGGAGTTGATCCACATCTGGCGCAGGCTGTCGGCCAGTGCCGCGGTGAGGTAGAGGCCGTAGGTGATGGCGTAGATGACCATGGCCAACGGCTCGACATGGTGGCCGTTGTGGTCAGGCGCGAACCGGGCGTCCGGGGTGGTGGCGAAGAAGGTGACGAACATGGCGAGCAGCACCAGGCCGAGGGCGATGACGCGCGGTCGCATCATGCGACGCCGTTTGTGGTCGTTCTCGACGTTCAGGGTGAGCAGGAAGCCCATGCTGGAGACGGCCGCCACCAATGTGGCGCTGTTGTTGACCAAGTGGGCGAAGTGCGGGGCGATTGCTTCCTGGACGCTGTGCGTCAGGGTGCTGTAGGAACCCAGAGCCACGGCGAAGGAGGTGGTCAGCACCACCATGATCCAGGCACCCGGCGTGCCGGCCCGTCGGCTCCCGCGGTACCAGTAGGCGGTGGCGATGAGCATGGCGAGGGGCAAGCCCGTGAATATGACGTCGATCATCTGCGGCGTTCCTTGATGGGTCGGGTGAAAGCCGCCTCCCATCGCTCCGCGGAGCCGGACGGCTGAGGAGGTGGGAGCAGACGGCTGCGGTACATGCGCTGGCGGATCAGGCTCGCCAACGTTTCTGCTTCGACTTCCTGGATCGAGCTGTAGCCGGTGCGCCCCGATACTCGGATGATCTTTGAGGGGTCCCGCCCCTGAGACCGGGCCTCTTCCTGTGCGACGGCGCGCAGGGAGGGGTCGTCCGGGTGCTCGAACAGGAGGTGCCCGACCTCGTGGGAGACGGAGTGCAGTTGGTGAAGCTGGTAAGTGGCCGGCTCGTACATGATCACGTCGAGGTCTTCGAACTGGTGAAGCTGGCCGTGCACGACGACGCCTGGAGGAGGAGGCTCCATGGCCACGAGATCGATCGGCTTCCCGCGAAGGGCCGCGACCGCGTCGATCAGTTCGTCCGTGCCGAACCGGTAGGGCAGCCTCAGACGCTCCAAAAGCTCGATGCAGCGCTCCTGCAGCCCCCGCTCGTACGCCACCTGAACCACCCCCAGCGACAGCAGCCATGCGGAACCTAGTCAGTCACTTTTACTAAAGCTCCTGGTCAAGGCCCTGCTGAATGCCGGGATCGTTGCACGGATACCGGTGTCCGTCGTCCGGTTTCACATGCTGAGATGAGAACGATCTTGACATTCCTTGATCACTTCAAGGAATGTCACCGTGGGTAGTTGATCACCGTTAGTCAAGGTCGCCCGGAGGCCCTGGAATACACCGCTCGCGGACGAACGAAAGTAAGACCTACTCGCGGGTAGAGACGATCAGTAGTCGCCTGTGATGTGTGCCACACGTGTCTAAATTGCCCCGTGCTGTCGCATTCTTGCGACAGATGGCCGGGCGGGCGACCGGTGTCTAGTTCCGGAGGTTTAGTCCAGTTCGCGCCGGGCCGAGGCCCTGGGCCTTGCGGGCCTGGTCGATGCTCCGCCTGACGTAGTCCATGCCCTCGGCGTCCAGGCCCTCGGCCCGCAGGGCAATCGAGACCACGCCAGCGTCCACCTTGGTCTGCTCCAGGCGGTGCCGGGCGATGACCGAAGCGGGATCTGAGGGGTAGTGCCACACCTCGGCTGGGACGTCGAAGAACTCGGCCAGGTTCTCCAGTGTCGCGAAGGTGGGGTTGCCCCTGCCGTTCTTGATTGCCTTGAGGGTGCTCTCGCTGACCTCGGCGCCAGCAGCAGCCTCGGCCATCGTGTACGGCCCGCGGTTGTCTGGGTGCACCTCGGCGAGGAGGTAGCGCAGCACCGCAGCGATGCCGGCACTGCCGACCTTCCCGCTGTCCTGGTCGCTCATTCTCTCTCCGCCTTCGTGTCGGGCTGTGTCGCTGAGGACAGTTTAGTGCCGGTCCGTCCAGAGTAAGGCTAAGTTCAAGGTGCTTTATTGACCAACTCGGCGTCGGTTTGATGTACGGTCATGCTCGCAGGGGGTCAGTAAACTGACGGTCGCTGGAAGGCGGCCCGTCTGCCTTGCTGTGCGATCCAGAGCACAGACGGGGGAGAAGCCCGGCATATCCGCAGGTCAGAACCACTACGGACCGCAGTGCCCGGAGGTTCCCGCCTCCAGGCACCGCGCCGTTCCACCGAGCGGGCCAGCCAGCTTCTTGGCGGTCGCAGCTGGCGCGCTCATGCAGCAGGAAGTGTCGCATGAACATGCCTCTTTTCGCAGGCCCTCGCTTGCAGGACCTCACCAACTCGCCGGATGTGCCGGAGGAGAGCAGCCTCGTCGCCGCCACTCTGTGCCTGGCGCTGCCCGATGCCTCGTACATCCGGGTGCACGCCATCGGCGCTCCATCGCAGTGGCTCGCACGAGCCTACGACCAGTACGGACGGCGCACCGACCTCCCCATGGCCTCGGCCTGGGCCGGCCGCCTGGTCCGCGCCAACCCCCAGGCCGACTGGAGCCAGACCCTCGACTTCGCGCTGGCCACCGGGGCATTGACGCCCGCAGGAGTCGCAGCGTCCGGCGCAGCCGCATGAGCGGCCTCCCGGCCGCGGCCTCTCGGTTGCCCTGGCGCTCGCGTCGGGATGGGCAAGCGGGCCGCGCTCTTCGTCGGAGGCGCTGACATGGCGCGCATCAGGTCCGTAAAGCCTGAGTACTTCGAATCCGAGGACATGGCCAAGGTCAGCCTCACGGCCATGCTTACGTTCATCGGCCTGAGTGGCCAGGCTGACGATCACGGCCGTTTCACCGCCAACAGCAAGATCCTCTACGGCAAGATCTGGGTTCTGCGCGATGACACCAGCCCGGCCCAGACGGAGGAGGACCTGGACCAGCTCGAAGCGGTCGGCGTCATCTGTCGGTACACCGGCTGTGACGGACGTCGCTACGTCCACCAGCCGAATTGGTTCAAGGACCAGCGGATCGACAAGCCCAGCGTGTCCCGACTGCCAGCATGCCCCCACCACGCCGCTGAACGTTGTGGCGTATGCAAGGGCCCCTGCGTCAACCGCGGCACCCAGGCACCAGAGCCGTCGAGCGTCCAGCAGCACGCGCCCGAACCGGTGCACCCCATGGCCGCAGATGCGGTGTGCCCGGCGGCTGAGGAAGCTGCTCTTCTCAGACGGGACCTGGCAGGCGAGGGCGATGCCGTCCCCGCCGCGATCAGCGCCAAGCTGCAGGCTGAGGTGTCCCTCGGTGAGGACTCCGCGAAGGCTCCCGGAGTGTTCGTGGAGCCCTCGACGCCTGGATCTAGGATCTTGGATCCTGGATCAACTACTCCTTCGGGGCGCACAGCGCCCGATGCCTCCGTCTCGACGCCGCAACTCATCGCCGAGTACGCGGCCCGCTTCCCGAAGGACCGGCAACCTCCTGGGGACGTCCGCGGTCACCTCGGCCGCATCGTCAAGAAGCTGCTCGCCGAGGGGATCGACGCGCGCTACATCCGGGCCGCCCTCGGCGACTTTGCCGAGGCCCCCGGCCATCCCAGCCGTTTGCCCAGTCTGGTCAACGAGGCGATGAACCCGGGCACCCGCCGGGCTCTGCGAGCCTGGGCGCCGAGCACCGGGCACCGGGCGTGGACTAATCCTGACGATGTCGCCGCGGCCTACGGCGGTGCGCTTTGATCAAGATGCACTCGCCGCGGCAGCGGACCGGTCGCGACCCGCAACTGGCCTCGTCGGCGCTGCAGCTGCGTATGGACCGGATCCTGGCCGAGCGTGGAATCGACCTGGCCCTGCGCCAGGAGCAGGCCGAGCCGGCGGAGACAGTGAGCGCCCTCGACCTTGCTCAGGCCCGAATCCCACTCCGCTTCCAGCACGCGGAGGCCGAGCATCCCGACGTGCGAACCTGGGTGCGCCGGGTCACCGGCTCATGCCGCCAGGGGCCGGGCGGCATGCCCGGCATCGCGACCGGCCCCTCGCTGCTGCTGGCCGGCCCCACGGGCGTGGGGAAGACCTTCACGGCGTACGGCGCGATCCGGGCCCTACTCGCCGACGGAGTGCGGCTGCAGTGGCAGGCCATCACCGCCGCCGACCTCTACGCAGACCAGCGGCCGAAGCTCGGACACGACACCGAGCGCGACTTCAACGCTCTCGCGCGGACCCCGCTGCTCATGCTGGACGACCTTGGCGCTGCGAAGACCTCGGAGTGGACCGAGGAGCTGACGTATCGGCTGGTCAACTACCGATACGACCGGCTCCTGCCGACGATCTTCACGACGAACCTGCCCATCGGCGAACTGCGCCAGGTCCTGGGTGACCGTGTCGCCTCGCGCCTCGCGCAGATGACCGACCGTGTCGTTCTGACCGGCCCCGACCGCAGGCGCCAGTCCGCCGTCTGAGCGGTTCTCCGCGCACCAACCCCCTTTATCTCCCAGGACGCCTGTATTCGGCGCCGCCTGCCCTTTTGCCCGGAGCCACCATGCCCGTTCCCACGCCCATCGACGAACCCGGCTCGCAGTATTGGAGGTTCGACGCAGCCTGCCGAGCCCATTCCGACCCGGACCTCTTCTTTCCGAAGCCGCGCCAGCACCGCCAGACCGCCAAGGCCAAGCGCATTTGCGGTACCTGCCCGGTTGTCGCTGAGTGCCTCGAGTCAGCGCTCCGCAACGGCGACGAGTACGGCATCCGCGCCGGCCTGACAGAGCAGGAGCGCGAAGCCCAGCACCAGCGTCGGCTGTACGAGCCTCATCAGCGACCGCCCGCCAACAGGCTGTCGTACCAGCGGGTGCTGCTGGCTGCCCGAGGCGAGGAGATCGAACTCAGCGACCGGGAGGCAGACCTGCTCTGCGCGTTCGCGGACGCCGACGAAATCCCGTGGCGAACCTGGTCGGTCTCACTCGGCATCACGAGCAAGTCCGGTGCCTGGAAGCGGAAGGTCCGGGCCAGAGTCGACCCGGCCGACCCCGAGGTCGGACCCCAGCGGCAGCAAGAGCTCGCTGACCTCATCGTCCTGGCCGACCTCCAGGCGCCGCGCCGCGTCGGTCAGCAGGCAGCCGCGTGAAGACCACCACCAGAATCTCCTGGATGGATGTGGTGTCCATCGCCGCCCTGGGGATCGCGGGCTGCGTGCTGTCGTACGACGCACTCCGCCAGATGGGGACTGCCATCCACATCCGGCCCAACCTGACCTACTTGTTCCCCATCGTGATCGACGGCTTCATCGCCTACGGGGTGAGGGCCTTGGTGCTCCTGCGCACCGCGCCGTTGCGAGCACGGCTCTACACCTGGTCGCTCTTCAGCGGCGCTACCACGGCGAGCATCTGGGCCAACGCCTTGCATGCCGTGAGGCTCAACCAGGAGGACGGGAAGCTCCCCGGATTGCACTTGGGCAACATCACGGTCGGCGTGCTGAGCACCCTCGCCCCCCTGGCGCTGGCCGGTGCAACACACCTGTACATCCTGGTCTCCAGGTATTCCGGACAGCCCGAGCCGCGTCCCTCGGCGGATGCAGATGAGTCGTCATCAAAGCGCGGCCGGTGGTCGAGGCTCCTCCGAAGCCGGGGGAAGGCCGTAGCTGCAGCGCACCGAGCAGTCGAGGCGCGGGCAGCTGTCCGAGACCTCGATGCCGCGCACGAGGTCGAGATCACCCTCGACCGTGCCGCTGCACACCCGCACCCGGCGGTCGGCAACGAGGCGGCGATCAGCCTCGCCAAGGGCAGTCCCGTCCCCGGCCGGTCGGGAACCGAGCCTGTCCCAACATCGGTGGTCGGGCCCGCGCCGACTTCCGGGACGGGGACGGGGACTGTGCCGACCAGCACGGGGACGGGGACGGTGGCGGGGCCCGCATCGACTTCCGGGACGGGGACGGCGACTGCGCCGACCAGCACCGGGACGGGGACGGTGGCGGGGCCCGCATCGACTTCCGGGACGGGGACGGGGACTGAGCCGACCAGCACCGGGCCGGGGACGGGGACGGGGCCCGCATCGACCTCCGACACGGGGACGGCGTCTGCGCCGACCAGCACCGGGACGGGGACGGGGACGGCGACTGTGCCGACCAGCACGGGGACGGGGACGGTGGCGGGGCCCGCATCGACTTCCGGGACGGGGACGGGGACTGAGCCGACCAGCACGGGGACGGGGACGGTGGCGGGGCCCGCATCGACCTCCGACACGGGGACGGCGTCTGCGCCGACCAGCACCGGGACGGGGACGG
>NZ_JBGCCR010000027.1:0-106263 GCF_041262485.1 Streptacidiphilus sp. BW17
AGTACGGGGTCGCAGTTTTCAGGTGTGGGGAAGTTACACCTCTAGGGGCGCGGGGGGGGGGGGGGCCCCCCCCCCCCCCCCCCCGCCCCCCGCCCCCCCCCCCCCCCCCCCCCCCCGGGGGGGGGGGGGGGGGCCCCCCCCCCCCCCCCCGCCCCTGGAGTTACTCCTCGACAGGCAGCAGCAGCCCCGTCAGTCCCTCGATGAGCTTCGCTCCAGGGCCTTCGCCCTGGTAGTGCACAAGCAGACCCCGCAGGACCGTCGCGCTCTGCCGGTCGTGGAGGGCCATCACCGCGAACATCGCCACGAACTCGTCGACCAGCCAGTCGCGCAGCGACTCCGCGCTGCCGACTCCGCCCTCGTCCAGCCAGGTCAGCGCCGTCGCCTCGACGACCGCGACCCAGGAGCGGATCAGCAGGGCGAGTCGCGGGCCGGGGTCGCGGACCCCGAGGTGCTCGATGATGTTGGTGAACGCGGACCTGCGGACCTCGTCCACGATCGCGTTGGTGCGCTGCGTCTCCACCGCCGAACCGCCGCGCAGCAGCGCGCCGTAGCCCGCCGCATGCTCACGGACGAACGCGAGGTAGCGGTCGAGCGCATAGGCGAGCCGCTCGGTCGGGTTGCCCTCCGCGGGGGAGACGAAGCGCGCTGCGAGCTCCCTGGCCGCGCTGCCCAGCGCGGCCTCGTACAACTGCTGCTTGCCGCCAGGGAAGTAGCGGTAGACCAGCGGCCGGGACGCTTCCGCCGCCGTGGCGACGTCGTCGAGGGAGACCTCCTCCGGCGCGTGGCGGCTGAAAAGCTCCAGCGCCACCGCGATCAGCTGCTCGCGACGCTGTTCCACCGGCAGGCGCCGGTAGGGTCCGCGGCGCGCTCGGGTCGTGGTCGTGGTCGCGGAAGCCTCGTCGGGCGTGGCAGGCGCTGGGGTCACCTGATCACCTTACGCCGCCGCCCCGTTCGGCGACGCGGAGCGTCCGGGCTCGGCCCGAGGTCGGACGGGGGCGGACGGGGTCGGGCACGGCCGGCCGGGCTCGGCCGAGGTCGGACGGGGGCCGCGCGGCTCCGCCGCCTCCGCCCGGCTCGGGTTGGGCCGCCGCGCCGCGACGACCTCAGAGCAGCCCCGACCGCCGCCACTCGGCGCGCACCGCGCGGCCGTGGATGACGCCGGTCTCCTCCAGGAACTCCACCAGCTTCTCCGCCGACCACCGCATGGTCTCCCTGCGGTGCTCGCTCGCGCGGACCTGGCGCAGGCACTCGTCCACGTCCAGACCGGCCCGCTGGTAGACCTTGGGGCTGATCAGCGAACGGGCCACGACGACCGCCGCCTGGCCGGAGGTGAGCCGGGTGAAGGTGCGCTCCCAGAGCGGCGCGGTCACCATCTGCCGACGCAACTCCTCGCGCGCGTAGCGCACATGGCGGGTCTCCTCGACGACGTGGATCCGGGTGATGCCGCGCACCAGCGGCTGGATCCGCTCGTCGGGGAAGCTGACCCGCTGCATCCGGTCGAGGATCTCCTCGACCAGCAGGGTCGCGGTGAAGGCTGCGGGCGTCGGCGCGGTGGTCTTGAGGACGCGCCCGAGGAAGCGGGACATCCCGCCCGGCTGGTACCAACCGGTCTCCAGCTTGGCGACCATGCGCGCGAACATCTTGGAGTGCCGGCACTCGTCGGCGACCTCGGTGAGCGCGTACTGGACGTGGCCGGTGCGCGGGTCCAGGTCGTAGATGTGCCGGGCGAGCAGCTGCATCAGGATGACCTCGAACCAGATGCCCGCCGAGGCGAGGCTGGCGGCCTCGTGGCGGGACAGGTCGATCCGCTGCTCCTCGGTCATCCGCTCCCATAGCGGCGTCCCGTAGAGGGAGACGAGGTGCTCGGGCAGGAACCAGAGACCGGGGACGAGCGGGGCGTCCCAGTCGAGCTCGGTGTCCGGGTCGAAGGAGTGCTTGGCCGAGGCCGTGAGCAGCCGTTCGGCGACCAGTTCACGGTCGCTGAGCAGTAGGGAGGGGGCGCCCGGGGTCGTCGTCATCGCCATGCTGTTATGAGACTCCGCGTCAGCAAGGGTGTCAATCCCTTCGACGTCGGCTTCCCCTTTCGGGGCGACTTTCCGTGGCGGCTTCGTGGCGCGAGTTGTCCACAGGCGGGGTTTGTCCACAGGGTGAGAAGTGCGCGAAGGGAAACATGTGGTTCTTGTGCAGAATGGCCCACATGACGCGAGTCGCCCGCCCCGTCCGGCCCAGTTCCGAGCCCTCACCGCCCAGTCCCGTCGCCAGAGCGGCCACGAGGCTCTGGGCGCTGGCCCGGTTCCTGATCCGGTCCGCGCCCGGCACCTACCTCTGGCTCTTCATCCTGGGCGTCAACACCCTTGCGCTGACGCGGATGTCGCCTCGCTTCAAGCACTGGTTCCTGGCCACCCACAGCACCAACCTGGTCGAACTCAGCCACCATCCGGTCAAGGTGCTGATCAGCAGCGCGTTCTGGACGGAGACGCCGAGCTTCTTCTTCTGGTTCGTGATCTTCAATCTGTTCCTGGTCCCGGCCGAGTGGTGGCTCGGAACCGCCCGCTGGCTGGCGGTCGTCGTGCTCGCGCACGTCCTCGCCACGCTGATCAGTGAGGGCACGGTGCAGTTGATGATCAACGCGCACATGTACCCGCACCGGGAGCGGTTCGTCATCGACATCGGCGTCAGCTACGGCCTCTCCGGGGGCGTCGGCGTGCTGGCCTGGTGGTGGGCCAGGCCCTGGCGCTGGTGGTATCTCGGCATCTCCGCCGCCTTCTACGGCGTCCTGCTCGGGGTCTCCACCAACTTCACCAATCTCGGCCATCTCTGTGCCTATCTGATCGGTGTGGCCTGCCTGCCGCTCACCCGTGGACGACGCGGTGGCGACATGACGCCGGCCAGTCTTATCGCTCCTCTGCGAAAACGACTGACTAGCACCCCTCTCCGTGGTGCAGGATGACCCGCATGGCAGACACCCATTCCCTCGCAGCTGACACGCCTCGTCGGATCGCGGACGCGTACGTCGACGCGGTAGCCGAGCAGAACCCCGTCACCGCCGCATACCTGGGCGTCAATCCGGGCGATCCGCGTCAACCGGACCTCTCCCCCCAGGGGTTCGACACCGAGGCGGATCTCGCCCGCCAGGCGCTTGCCCGGCTGGACGCGCTTCCGGCCGAGGCGTTCGAGGACCCGGTCGAGTCGGCGTGTGCCCGGCTGCTGCGCGAGCGGCTGACCGCGCAGCTCGCGGTCCACGAGGCCGGCGACCACCTCCGCTCGCTCAGCAACATCGGCGCGCCGGTCCACGACGTCCGCGCCATCTTCTCGGTCGCGCCGAGCGAGACCAAGGAGGACTGGGCCGCCCACGTGGGCCGGATGGGCAACGTCGCCGACGCGGTCCGCGGGTACCAGGCCACCCTGGCCGAGGGCCTGCGCCGCGACCTGGTCAGCGGCCCGCGTCAGGTGGCGACGGTCGGCACCCAGCTGGCCGCCTGGTTCGGCGAGAGCCTGACCGACGAGAAGAACTGGTACAGCACCTTTGCCGTCGACTGCCCCGCAGACCTGCGGGCCCAGCTCGACGCCAACGCCGAGCAGGCGTCCGTAGCCGTCGCCGAGTTCTGCGCCTGGCTGCGCGACACCTACGCGCCCGTGGCCGCCGACCGTCCCGACACCGCCGGTCGGGAGCTCTACACGCGGTCCGCGCGCCTCCACAGCGGCGCCGACCTGGACCTCGACGAGGCCTACGCCTGGGCGTGGACGGAGTTCCACCGCCTGGAGGCCGAACTCGTCGCCGAGGCCGACAAGGTGAAGCCCGGCGCGACCCCGCGCGAGGCCTCCGAGTACCTGGAGACCGACGGCCACACGATCGAGGGCGTGGAGGAGATCCGCGTCTGGCTGCAGAACATCATGGACGAGGCCATCGAGGCACTCGACGGCACCCACTTCGACATCCAGGACAACCTGCGCCGGGTCGAGTCCCGGATCGCCCCGGCGGGCTCCGCCGCCGCGCCGTACTACACGCAGCCCAGCCTCGACTTCTCCCGTCCCGGCCGCACCTGGCTGCCGACGCTCGACAAGACCGCCTTCCCGACCTGGCAGCTCGTCAGCATCTGGTACCACGAGGGCGTTCCCGGCCACCACCTGCAGCTGGCGTCCTGGGTTGCGGCGGCCGACACGCTCTCCCGCTACCAGGTCACCCTCGGCTCAGTCAGCGCCAACCTGGAGGGCTGGGCGCTGTACTCCGAGCGCCTGATGGACGAGCTCGGCTTCCTCGCCGACCCGGCCCACCGTCTCGGCTTCCTCGACGAGCAGATGCTGCGCACGGTCCGCGTCATCATCGACATCGGCATGCACCTCGGCCTCACCATCCCGGCGGACTCCCCGTTCCACCCCGGTGAGACGTGGACGCCGGAGCTGGGGTCGGACTTCTTCGCGGCCTACGTCGGCTCGCCCGCGGAGATGCGGGAGAGCGAGATCATCCGCTATCTGGGCTGGCCGGGCCAGGCCATCGGCTACAAGCTCGGCGAGCGCGCCTGGCGTCGTGGCCGCGACGCGGCGAAGGCGGCGGCAGAGGCGCGCGGCGAGGAGTTCGACCTCAAGGCGTGGCACATGAAGGCGCTCGCCCAGGGCTCGTTCGGGCTGGACGACCTGGTCGCCGAGCTCAGCGCGCTGTAGCGGGCAGGCCCTGGTCGGATTCTGGGCGGTCCCCGGCCGGTTGCCCGGTCGGATTGCTGCTCGGATTGCTGGTCGGGCTGCCTGGTCGGACTGCCTGGTTCGGGCGTCCTGCCTGCCGTACCCGAGTCCCCGGCGTCTGCGACGGCAAAGGCCGCGCGAGAGGCTGGGGCTCGGGTTACGGTAAGGCCCTCTGCTGACTACGAGGGAGACCACGTGGAGCACGAGCTGCTGGTCGCGGAGTCGCGGCTGGATTCCGTCACCGTCCATGCCGACGGCGCACTCTGCCGCCGCCGGGTACGCGTCCAACTCCCGGCCGGTGTCTCTCGGGTACGGCTCACCGGCCTGCCCCTGGTCTCCGATCCGCAGAGCCTGCGGGCGCGCGTCGTCGACCTCCTCGACCCGGACGCGGAGGGGGCGGCGGAAGGGGCGGCGGAGCGGTCATCACGCGGTCGGGTGCTGGACGTGCGACGCGAGGAACGGGCGGAGGTCGTACCGCGCGAGCAGCTCGCCTCACTCCGGCGCGAGGTCGACGCCGCGCAGGAGGCGTACGACGTCGCACGCGCTCGGCGTGACCGTCTGGCGGCGCGCGCCGAGACCACCTGCGCGCTGCGGCCCGTTCCGCCTTTGCCCCGGCGTGGGGACCCGCCTCGTCCCGCACCCGTCGACGCGGTCATCGCGCTCGCCGGGTTCACGGACGAGCGCCTCGACACCGTGAATGCCCAACTCCTCGGCGCAGAGCAGGCGTTCGAGCGGGCCGAGCACGACCTGGATGTCGCGCGACACCGTCTCGCTGAGGCCTCGCACGCGCTCCCCACGGAGTCGACCCGGACGACGGCCGACGCGGTGGTCACGATCGACCGCGGGGCAGACGGGACGGGTGGGGCAGGCGGGTCGGGTGCGGTAGGCGCGGCAGTCGGGTCCGGAGGGCTGGACGGCCAAGATGCCCTGGTCGAGCCGGAGTTGGAGGTAGAGCTGGAACTGGAGTATGCCGTCCCCGGCGCCACCTGGTTCCCCTCCTACCGGCTCCACCTGACCCGCCGCGGGGCAACTGATGGTGCCTCTGGTGTCTCTCCGCGCGACAGCCTCTCCCTCCGTGCGTCCATCGCTCAACGCACGGGTGAGGACTGGACCGGTGTTCGACTGAGCCTCTCCACCGCCGATCTGCTGACCCGCACCGTGATGCCGCAACTGCGCTCCATCCGGCTGGGCCGACGGCAGGCCGAGCAGCCCGCACCGCCGTGGCGGGAGGCTCCGGCAGGCCTGAGCGGACTCTTCAGCGGCTACGACGCAGCAGTCGCCGACGCCCCGGCTCCGCCGGTGCCGCCGCCATCGCGCGGTCTGGGCGCGGCAGTTGCTGGGGCCGGGGCCGGGGCTGGCGTCGTCGGCGGCAGCGAGGGTGAGAGGGAACTACGTCCCGCGATGCGCCGTGCCGCTCCACGTGCTGCGGCATTCGGTGCAGCCCCCGCCGCTCCGGGGGCTGCGCCCGGCGGTCCCGTCGCCTACGGCGGCGCGTCTCGTGCCCAGCCCATGGCCGTCGCCTTCCCGGCAGCGCCGCAGGCGGGCGCGGCCCCACCCGTCCGGGCGTTGCCCGCGGCCGAGCCGACGCTCGACGTCGCCCTCCGTGACCTCGCCGGGCTCGAACTCGCAGGTCCGACCGCACCGATCGGGGCTCGGGGCACGCTCGCTCCCAGCCTGTCCGGTGGCTCGGCCGGCCCGGTCGAGCGGGAGCACCGGCAACGCGCGCAATCCGTACGCGGGCTGCCGGTGCCGCCGCACGCTGTGCCGGTGCACCTGCGTGCGGCGGCCATGGGCGCCGGTCCCGTCGCCGACGACCGCGCCCAGACCCTCGAGCACCGCTTCGACCACCAATTCGACCACCGCTTCGACACTGCGGCGAGGGTGGACGTTCCCGCCGACGGCGCCTGGCACAGCGTGGCCGTCTCGGAGCTCCCGGTCGGGTTGATGCTCCGTCACCTCTGCGTGCCGTCCCTGGACCCGCAGGTGTACGCCACGGTCGAACTGGCCAACACCAGCCCGCACGCCTTGCTGCCCGGCCCGCTCGACGTGGTCGTCGACGGCGAGTACAGCACCACCGTCGCGATGCCCGCCCTTGCGCCCGGCGCGCGCAAGCGGATCGGGATCGGCGTCGAGGAGGGCGTGCGGGTCGCCCGCCACAGTCGTTCCGCCGAGTCGTCCAGCGGCCTGCTCGGCGGTACGACCGTGATCACCCAGCGCGTCGAGATCGAGGTGGCCAACCGCCTCGACCGTCCGATCGATCTCGACGTGCTGGAACGCGTCCCCGTCAGCGACGAGAAGGACGTACGGATCGAGGACACCGCCGCCACTCCACCCTGGACGGTCGTCCCGCCCGAGCAGGACGAGCACCATCGCCGGGGGCTCCGTCGCTGGCAGCTCGACCTCGCGCCCGCCGCCACCGCCACGCTCACTGGTGGCTACGAGATCCGCATTCCGTCCGCCAAGGCCGTCGCCGGCGGCAATCGGAGAGACGCATGACGACCCCGCCCGATCTCCCCGACGCGACCGACGCCACGGACGCGACCGACGCCACGGACGCGACCGACGCTCTTCACGCCCCGATGCTGCTGACCGCGCCCGTCACCGCCGTCACCGTGCTTGAGGACCGGGTCGAGGTCCAACGCGCCGTGTCGCTGGCCGGTTCGGCGCTGTCGCCCGGAGTGCACCGACTCCGCCTCGGGCCGGTCAGCCCGCTCGTCGTCGACCACTCCCTGCGCGGGGAGCTGGACGGCTTTCCGGGCGGCAGCGTGCTGGACCTGCGCGTGGTGCGGCGCTACACGCCGAGGCCGCCGGTCGCCTCGTCGTCCTCGGACGAGCGGTCCGACCTGTCGGTGGTCGGACGACGCGTCAACGACCTGTCGCAGCAACTGCGGAGGGCGGAGCTGAAGGTGGCCAGGCTCGCCGCGCACGTCGCAGTCCTGGAGCAGTTGCTCGTCGACGTGCACCGTGACATCGCCGAAAGCGCGGGCGCGGGTGACGCGCATCCGGAGCGCTGGCGTGAGGCCCTCAATCGCGCCGAGGGTGAGTACGACCGCCACGACGACGAGCTCGGCGCGGCCCGCCGCCGCGCCGCGCGCCTCAAGGCCGAGCTGATCGAGGCCCAGGAGTCCTTGGCAGCGTCGGAGACGCCCCCCATGGTGCTCACCGCACATGTCGAGGCGGTTCTCGAACTTCCGGAGAGTGGCGCGGTCGGATCTGCTTCCTTGTATGCAGAACCAATGTTGACGCTCCGTCATCTCACCCCCTGTGCCCTCTGGCGCCCGGCCTACCGGGCCACGCTCACCACCGGTGCCGGCACTACCGGCTCCACAGGCGAGCAGCCGGGCCTGCAACTGGAGCGCGACGCCTTCCTCTGGCAGCGCACGGGCGAGCCGTGGACGGACGTCCGAGTCACCCTCTCCACCGCCCGCCCGGCGCGTGCCGCCGAGCCGCCGTTCCTGCCCTCGGACGTGATCGCCCTGCGGGACCGCAGCGCGGAGGAGCGTCGCACGGTCGAGGTGGACCTGCGTGAGGTCGAGATCCCCGAACTCGGGCCGGCCATGGACGAGTCCGGGGCCGCAGCCGGGGGAGTGCAGTCCACGGTCTCGACGCTCCCGGGCGTCGACGACGGCGGCGAGGCACGGCGTCTGGTGATCCCGACAGCCGTGACGGTGCCGAGCGACGGGCGCGCCCATCGCGTGCCGCTGGGGGAGACCACGTCGGCCGCCACGGTCGACCTCTTCTGCCTGCCGGAGCTCTCGCCGCTGGTGCTGCGGAACGTCCGCTTTCGCAACGACTCCGGCGCGCCGCTGCTGTCGGGGCCGGTCGACCTGGCGCACGACAGCGCCTTCGTCGGACGCGGCGAACTGCGCTTCACCGCGCCCGGCGCGCCGGCGGAGCTCTGCTTCGGCAGCGACGGCGGCTTCCGCGCGGTCCGCAGCGTGCAGGAGACGACGGAGACGGTCGGACTCTCCGGCCGCACCGTGCGCAGCAGAACGGTCCGCGTCACGCTCACCCGTTTTGCGGCCAGCCCAGGGGACGAAGCTTCCGATCCGATCCGCGTCTCCCTGCGCGAACGGGTGCCGGTGTCCGAGCTGGCCGAGGTGGAGATCCGGCTCGACAAGCACGGAACGTCGCCGCAGCCGGATGCGCTGGACACCGACGGCATCGCCCGCTGGGAGATCGATGTCCAGCCGGACGACCGGCGGACGGTGGTGCTCCGCTACGACGTCGTCGCCGCGCCCAGTGTGTCGATGACCGACTGATCGTCAACGTGATCGTCAACTGGTCGTCCGCACAGCGATTTCGAACGAAGCAAACGCAGCCGATCGTTCGCTGCGCGAAGATGCCCGGTGAACGACTCAGCGATCGGAGGAGCGCGCCCATGAGCGAACAGTCGGCCGCCGAGCCCGCCGCCTCCGTGCCGCCACGCTCCCGTGTGCGCTTTCCCCTGCCTGACGACGAGACACGATCGGTCCTCCGCCGTGACGCGCTTCCGATCGCGATCGCCGCGATCGTGTCGATCGCCGCGCTGATCGTTCGCCATGGCTGGACGCTCGTCCTCCCGGCCCAGATCGTCTTCGTGGTCGGCGCCGCCGCGCTCGCGATGGTCGACGCCCGCCTGCGCCGCCTGCCCGACGCGCTGACGTATCCCGCGTATCCGGCGCTCCTGCTGCTGCTGGCCCTCCCGGGGGCGGGCGGCCCATGGCTCCGTGCCCTCCTCGGCGCGCTGACACTCGCTTGCGGCTACTACCTGTTGGCGCTCTTCGGCGGCGCAGGGCTCGGCGACGTCAAGGCAGCCGGGCTGGTCGGCCTCGTCGTCGGCTACGAGGGCTGGTTCCGTCTGCTCGCGGCCACCGTCTACGCCTCACTCCTGGCGGGCGTCTGGGCCGTAGCCCTCCTCGCCACCCGCCGGGCCGGACGCCGCAGCCAGATCGCCTTCGGCCCGTTCCTGATGTCCGGCGCCCTCCTCGCCCTGCTGCTCTGACCACCCGGCGCGGAGGGACAGCGGAGGGATATCCGTTCGCGGACGGGCAGTCGACCAGGCAGAGTTCGCGCATGAGCGCGACCACGACAGGCCTGGACAGCGACGGCTACATCGCCCGCGAGGGCTCACTGGACCGGGTGCCTTCGGCCTACGCCCCCGTGGTCGCCACCGCCCGGGACCGCATCGCCGCGGCCTTCGACCCCGGCTCCCGCCTCCACAGCGCCTACCTCTACGGCAGCATCCCGCGCGGCACCGCTGTGCCCGGCGTCTCTGACCTCGACCTGCTCCTCGTCCTGCACGAGCCGCCGACCCCCGCCGACCGTGAGGCGGCCGACGCGCTCGCGTCCTCCCTCGACGCGACCTTTCCGTTCGTCAACGGCGTCGGTGTGCTGCTCTTCGATGCCACCACCGTGCTCAGCGAGCTCGAACGCCACGACCTGGGCTGGTTCCTCGCCTGCCTCTGCACGCCCCTGCTCGGTCCGGATCTGGCCGCCCAACTCCCGCGCTACCGCCCGGACCGCCTCCTCGCCCGCGAGACCAACGGTGACCTGGCTCTCGCCCTACCCCGCTGGCGCGAACGCCTCGCCGCTGTCGAGGGCGATCTCACCACTGAGCACGACCTCGCCGCCCGCCGCGTCCTCTGCCGCAGCGTCGCCCGCCGCCTGGTCCGCACCGGCCTCACCCTGGTCATGCCCCGCTGGGGCGGCTGGACCAGCGACCTCCGCCTCTCCGCCCAGATCTTCGCCCGCTACTACCCCGCCCGCGCCACCCAGATGCACCTCGCCGCAACCGTCGCCCGCACGCCCACCGACGACAGGTCCGTCCTGCACACGCTGGTCGACGACCTGGCCCCGTGGCTCGCCACCGAGTACACCGCCGTCCACGGCACCAAGGCCCCACGCGTGTGAGGTCGGTGTATCAAGTTCGAGCTGGTCAGCGCCGTCGCGCGGGTCTCGCGGTACCTATCACGTGAAGCCGCCCGAAGGCCGTGCCGACCGCTAGGATCTCGGCATGCGTGCGTCCGTCCCCACAGCCCCACAGTTTGCGATCATCGACCTCTTTTCAGGTCCGGGTGGTCTCGACGTGGCGGCGCAGCTTCTTGGCGTCCGTACGACGGGCATCGAGTGGGACGTGGACGCGTGCGCCACCCGTCGTGCCAACGGGCTTGCTACAAGGCAGGGCGACGTCAGGGGCTTCAAGCCCGACGATTTTCCGGACCACAACGTTCTCGCGGGCGGACCGCCTTGTCAGACTTTCACGGTCGCAGGAAAGGGAGCCGGTCGTAAGGCGCTCGATCAGGTACTTGATTTCTCCCGCCGACTAGCGAGTGGGGAAGACCCTGAATCCATTGACGCGGAACTGGCCGAGCTCGACGACGAGCGCACCGGGCTTGTACTGGAACCCCTGAAATGGGTGCTGCGCGCTATCGCGATCGACAATCCTTACCAGGCGATCGTCCTGGAACAGGTACCTGCAGTACTTCCGGTTTGGCGTGCGTTTGCAGAGATCCTCCGATCGAAGGGTTACCAGGTCCGGGAGCCGGAGGTGCTGCACACGGAGGAATACGGCGTTCCGCAGACGCGGCGACGTGCCATTCTGATCGCCAGATGGTCGGGACCGACCGCATTGCTGAAGGGCAAGCCGGACTTGCCCGCCCCGACCCACCACCGGTACCGCAAAGGCCGTCCGCGCGGGGCGGGATCCGCAGACCGCGCTCCCTGGGTCGCAATGAACGATGTCGTCCGCGTCGGGCAGCAGTTTGAGGTTGTTTCCAATTACGGCACAGGCGGGGACCCAAAGGCACGAGGCCGCCGTCGATCGGATGAGCCGTCTGCGACCGTGACTGGCAAGATCTCAAGGAATCGTGTGGTCTCGGACGGGGTGGACCTGCAGCGTTTCAGCGACGCTGAGGCAGGACAACTGCAGACCTTCCCGCCGAATTACCGTTGGCGCGGCAATGGCGTTGCCCAGCAGGTGGGGAACGCGGTTCCTCCGCGTCTCGCCCTCCACATCATCGCCGCTGCGCTCGATCTGGAAGAGTCCCGGGTGGCCAAGGCAGTCAAGGTTCTGAACGACGGCATCGATCACGAGTCCGAGTTGTAACGGCCTGCATCGACTGACCCTGCCCCTGAGCGCAGTCCTAACGACGCTTCGCTCGTCTGGCGCCCTTGCTCGTCGCCTCGGAACGTCGTCGCATGACGGCCGCGCGGATAAGCTCTGCGCACTCGCCCGGCGCCTGGTGCTCCCAGAAGCGAAGAACAAGCCATCCCTCCGCTTGCAGGCGGGCGTCGGTGTCCCGGTCGCGGGCGACGTTCCGGGAGATCTTCTCCTCCCAGAACTGCGCGTTCGTTTTCGGGGCCGTGAAGTGTTCAGGGCAGCGATGCCAGAAGCAGCCATCAATGAAGATCGCCACTTTGGTGGGACCGAAGACAAGGTCGGCCGTACGGCGGATTCCGGGAACCGGTCTTGCGGAGACCCGGTAGCGGAGCCCGGAGGCATGCACCAGTGATCGCAGCGCACGTTCCGGGGAGGTGTCGCGCCCGCGATTTCCCAGCATGCTCCGCCGGTTGCCCTCTGAAGACGCCCAGGAACCAGCAGGTGGGGTCCAGTCAGACGTCGGGGACATGAGGCTCTACCTCCCGAGCACCAGTGGATCGCGCCAAGAGCGGACGCAGTGGGCGCTCGAGGTTGACCACAGTCTCGCGTGCGATCAGGGCGTTCACGGCCGCAGCCGCATGGTGTCTGGGGAGCTCCCACAGGGCTGGCCCCGAGGGCCCAGAGTAGTCGGAGATTCCGCTCGGTTGCCCGCCTTAGCGTGTGGCAACTGACAGAAGCACTTTCCCCTCCAGCGCTTCATGATCGCCCCCATAATGTGTGCAGGGACGGTGACGACAGCAGGCGTGGCGGCCCCGCTCCCAAGCAGGCAGGGGGCGGGGCTCGTTGGTCGCAGTCCTTGCCCTGCTCCACGGGCGGCGAGGATGCGATGACGAAGGACTCAGGGGTTCGGATGAGCGAGCAGTTCGACGAGTTGCTGTACGACACGTTCAAGGTACTCCTGGACACGTATCCGCCCGCTGAAGCGGTCAAGCGCCTGGAGATCCTCGGCACCTCGCCGGACGCGATCGGATGGATTCGTGAGCGCCATGAGCAGGAACGGCTGCAGATCAGGGAGTTGGAGGAGCCGCGCTCCGCGGTGATGGGAAACCGGGACACCTGGTATACCGGGCCGCGTGAGGGCGACAAGTGTTGGCCTGCCCTAGTTCGGCAGCTTGAGCGGGACGGGTGGCCGCAGGAGCCCGCGATCCGGAGTCTGGATGATTCCTCCACTCGCATTGTCTCCTTGCTCGATCACCCGAGGGAGCCCTCCTTCGCCACCCGCGGGCTGGTGGTGGGCTACGTGCAGTCTGGGAAGACCACGAGCTTCACCGCCGTGACAGCCAAAGCAGTCGACCGGGGCTACAAACTGATCATCGTGCTCGCGGGCATCCACAACGGTCTGCGCCGGCAGACCCAGGCACGCCTGATGAAGCAGCTGGTGGCCCCTAATCCGACGCTGTGGTCGCAGATGACCGACCTGGAGGATGATTTCCGTCCCCAGGCCAACCCTGCCTCCTATTTCGGCAAGAGCAACCGGACGCACGTGCTGTGCGTGGTGAAGAAGAACGCCACGGTGCTGCGCAGACTTGCGCGGTGGCTGGACCAGGCCAAGGAGTACCTGCAGGACTGCCCGGCCTTGATCGTCGATGACGAGGCAGATCAGGCCACGGTGGCGACGAAGTCGATCAACCCGTTGATCCTGGCGATCATGGGCAGCCTGCCACGCTGCGCCTACGTGGGTTACACCGCCTCGCCGTTCGCGAACCTGCTGATCGACCCGAGCGCGCAGGATCTCTATCCGAAGGACTTCATCGTCAACCTGCCCAAGCCGCAGGGGCATTTCGGCACCGAGGTGCTCTTCGGCCGATACGCGTTGGACGGCGAGGACCCCGAGCAGGTCGACGACGGGTACGACATGATCCGTTCGATCCCTGAGGACGACATCGACTGCGTTCGCCCGCGTACCCGTGATGAGGTGGAGGGCTTTGAACCGTACATCACCGACACGCTGCGAGATTCCCTGAGGTACTTCTGGTTGGTCACTGCAGCCCGCAAGGTACGCGGAACGGGCAACCCCCATAACACGATGCTCATTCACACGAGTGTCAACACCGGGGTGCACAACAGCTTCGAGTGGCCGTTGCGGCATGCGAAGGATCAGGCCCGGTCCCGGCTTCAGGATCCCGATCTGCTCGCCGAGCTCCGTGCACTGTGGGATCTGGAGACGGCTCGCGTTCCGGCCGAGGAGTTCGGTGAGGAGAGGGTCTCCTTCGACAAGCTGTTGCCGGAGCTCGCCGGGGTGCTCGACGGCTGCCGGATAGTGATGGACAACTCCAGCAGTGATGCCCGCCTCGACTACGAGAACGGTCCGGTCACGGCGATCGCGGTCGGAGGCAACACTCTCTCCCGCGGGCTCACCTTGGAGGGACTCTCGGTGAGCTACTTCGTTCGGGCGGTGTCCGCTTACGACACCTTGTTGCAGATGGGGCGTTGGTTCGGTTTCCGCAACGGCTACGCCGATCTGCCCCGGATCTGGATGACCGACGAGCTGAACGAATGGTTCCGCCACCTGGCCACGGTCGAGACCGAGATGCGACGTGATATCGACGTGTATCTCACCGAGGACGAGACCCCCTTGTCCTTCGCGGTGCGGCTGCGGACCCACCCTAGTCTCCGGGTCACCGCTGCGGCGAAGATGAAGAGCGCGGTGACCGCGGCCTCCTCCTTCGGAGGCAAGCGGGTACAGACGCACTACTTCCGCACCGACAGGAACTGGATTGTCCATAATCAGGCAGCCGCACGGACGTTGGTACGCGGAGCCCAACTGCAGGCGGTCCGGACCGAGGACCGCAGCGCGGAGGGTCGGTACCTGCTTCGGGAGGTCCCGCATGAACTGGTGCTGGAGTTTTTGGAGAGCTATCAGTTCCACGAGGATTCGGTGGAATGCGACGCCGGGTTGATAACCGACTACATCCGCAAGCGGGTGCGGGTAGCGGGTGCACTCGCCCGGTGGAACGTGGCAATCGTCGGCAACCCGCTGGAGGCGCATGAGGAAGGCTTTGAATTTGCTTCGGGAGTTGCAGTCGGCCGGGTGAACCGTGCCCGGCTCGTGCCCGAGCCTGGCAAGTCCGTGCGTGCGGACCGCGCCGATATCAAGACCTTGATGAGCCGTCGGGACGCGGCGGTCGATCTCGCAGGTGATGTCGCGAAGCTGGACGAGCACGGGATTATGGAGGAACGGAAGCGCCAGTTCCCCGACACCGGCCTGCTGGTGCTCTATCCGATCGACCGCGTCTCGCAGCCTGTTCCTTCGAAGAAGCTGCGTGCTCCACTGGACGCAGAGGAGCACGTGCTCGGCGTCGGCCTGGTCTTCCCCAAGCCGATTGGGGACGACAGCGAAGTGAGCCGATATCTCTCCGCCGATCTTTCCCAGGTTGTCCTGGAGGAAGAGGACTACAGCGCGCTCGAGGAGGACTCATGACCGAGGGCGCGTTGCCGACGGTGGTGGAAGAGCACTGGCGGAGGCTGACGGCCGAGCAGGTGTCTGGGGAACGGCGGCTACGAGTGGCGCCGCTGCCAGTCGACACAGTCAACGGCCCGTTGGCCATTGGAATCGACTACGAGGGGCACCGTCACCTCTTGGTGCCGATCAAGAGTCGGCAGCAGGTGCGTCGGGGGATGGACGGCCCGGTTCTGAGACTGCGCCGGCGGCCGTTGGAGGACGCCGAGAGCTACCGAGTGTACGCAGACCTCGGGTGTCTGCTGCCCGCCTATCAGGAGCTGTTCACACGACTCTGCAGTGACGTGTTGGCTGAGACCGGGCAGATGCCCGGGAATCCGCTCAGAGCGTTGTACCGGGTGCTCGATCGCTGGAAGGCCCTGTTCGAGTCGAAGGGTGTGCTGCTGGGACCGGACGAGCTGGCCGGCTTGTTCGGGGAGCTCCAGGTGCTCAACCGGCTGCTGGAACAGGATCCGGGCGCATATCGGCTGTGGCTCGGCCCGAGGGGCAACCGACACGACTTTGTCGGTGCGGATGGAGCGATCGAGGTGAAGGCGTCCA
Source organism: Streptacidiphilus sp. BW17 (assembly GCF_041262485.1). Taxonomy (NCBI): domain Bacteria; kingdom Bacillati; phylum Actinomycetota; class Actinomycetes; order Kitasatosporales; family Streptomycetaceae; genus Streptacidiphilus; species Streptacidiphilus sp. BW17. Next base: position 15,822 of record NZ_JBGCCR010000027.1, read on the forward strand.
CGGCGGAGGAAGGCCGTCGTCCGCGCATACACGGGCTTGATCAGTTGGAGAGCCCCAGCGAGGGTGCTCTGCAGCTCGTCTGGTTGCGCCTGCGGCGGGCGACGTCGAGTGGTGTGGGTCTGGTCGAACTTGTGGATCATGCTTTGGACCTGTGCGATGACGAGAGCGCCCTCCTGTCACTGCTGGCCGATGTCGGCTACCGGCCGGGCGACACGGAGTTGTATCAGCCGCTGCGGTTCGAAACCACCGAGGAACGCTGGTACCGGGTCGACGCGGATTTTCCGAAGCTGACGGAGCAGCAGCTTGTCGAAGCAGGACTCCCGGTGGACGCACTGAACGTGGAGTACACGATCGACCTGTCGGGTGAGCAGCCCACGCCGTTGGGAGAGGGAGACGTGATCGAGGCCGTGCACCGGCTGCTCGCTGGACAGCGCACATGACGGAGCCTGGCTGGTTCTCCCAGCCCTACCCACCCCTGGGCGCCAGCGCTGCCGAGGGGATCCGCAATCAACTCGGCCGCCCTGAGCTGGATTTGATGACCATCCTGGTGCGGGAGTCGGTGCAGAACAGCTGGGACGCGCACCTGGAGGGCACGGGAACGCCGGTGGACTACCGGTTGGACCTGTGGACAGTCAGCCCGGGCCACATCGCGGCCTGGCGCGAGCTCCTACTCAACGATGCTCCGGCAACCGCGTATCTGCCGCTTCGTGACTCGTTGCGGCGCAGTGTGGTGCAGGTTCTGGCTGTTTCTGACCGAGGGACTACCGGCCTCGGGGGGCCGACGCGGGCTGATAAGGCCTCCGACACCGATAGAGACTTCGTATCGTTCATCCGCAATATCGGTGAGCCCCGCGACACGGTGTTGGGTGGGGGGACCTATGGCTTCGGCAAGGGTGTCTTCTACCTGATGTCCAAGCCCGGTGTGATCCTGGTGCACACCCGCTGCAGGCTCGCGGACGGCTCGTACGAGACCCGGCTGATGGGTTGCGCGATGTGGAAGAGCTACGTCGCCGATGAGAACGGTGTCAAGTGCCGCTATACCGGCAGACATTGGTGGGGAGACACCTCCGGGGACATCATCGAGCCACTGATCGGGGCGGAGGCCGAGGGCATCACCCGTCGGCTCGGGCTCAAGCCGTTCGGCCCGGACGAGACGGGCACGACTGTCGTGGTCATCGACCCTCTCCTGCGGCGTGACGAAGAGCCACTGGCTGCCGGCGAGGCAGCCGACTATCTGGCTGACACCCTGGCCTGGCACTTGTGGCCGAAGATGATCGAGGTTTCGGGTGATGGGCCCGCGATGCGATTCTCCGTCAGTTGTGACGGTATCGAACATCCGGTGCCTGATCCGCGCACGACGCCGGGGCTGAAGTTGTTCGTAGCAGCCTACGAGGACATGATCGGACCGGACGCGCGGAGACTCGACTGTCACCGGCCGAAGAAGCACCTCGGCAGGCTGGGTTTGGTCAAGCGCATCATGCCGCCACTCGAGCCGACGCTGGCCGCACGCATGGTCGGCATCGACAGGCTGCTCCATCATGTCTGCTTGATGCGCCCCGCAGAACTGGTGGTCACCTACTGGCCGGGGGTGCGGCCACCGAGTGAGAACCTCGGTTATGCCGGTGTCTTCCGAGCCGACACAGCGATGGATGACGTCTACGCCCAGGCCGAGCCGCCGACGCACGACGCGTGGCACCATCAGCCACTGGACCACCCGGACAGTACGTTTGTCCGAACAACGTTCACGCGTCTCGCGGAGAGTGTCGACGGCCTTCTCAACTTGAGCGGCGGCGTCCGTCAGGGAGCGGCCAAAATGGCGCTCGGTGCGGCAAGTTCGATGTTCTCCGGGCTGGTCGGCGGCGCCTGGGGCATCGGTGGTGCGACTGCCTACGCCAAGGCGGGCAGTACCGCTATGCCTGCCCCTCGACGGAAGGCCGAAGCACCGGACGTCGTCGAGGAGGAGTACGTGTCGCCTGGCGTTGCGTGCGACGGAGGTGGTGCCGTCGGTGTAGCAGGCGGTCTGTCCGAGTCCGCCGGCGACACCTCAGCTGGCCCGAAGGCCGTGGCTCGCCCGCGAGTGCAGTACGTCGGTGAGCCGTACTACGACGAACGTGAAGGCGTCACTGTGCTGGTGCAGGAGTTCCGTCTGCCAGCGGCGCTCGCGCAGCGGGTACGCATCGACCTGGCCATCACCTTGCCCGGATCTGGCGGACGGGAGACCGAACCTCCGCAGGGCGCGCTGATGCCCGAGCTGGTCGGTTGGGAGGACACCGGAGGCAGTCTCGTTGGCGCTCCGGCCTGTGTTATCGAGGGCGGCGACGGCAGGATCTGGCGTGTCCTCGTTCGACCTGCTCCAGACACCATGACCGAGATCGGCGTCAGGGTCGAGGCGGTGCGGACTTCGTGAGCCTGCGCGCACTTCCGTACCGTGTGCCGACAGCAGACACGGTCACTGCCCAGCCATGGCATCTGATCACTGATGACGGTGCGATGCCTCTGCCGGAGGCTCTGCCGGACTGGGACTACCAGATGGATCTCCACCTGTGCCGTAAGGTCCGGATCGACGTCGACCGGGTCCGCGCTCAGACCGGTCTGTCGGCAGATGCCGTGCTTGGACTCAGCGCTGTCTGGAGTGCGACCGGCTCCAACCTCAGTGGTCCGGCGCATCACGTCCGTCTTGTCGGGTCCGGCACGGTCGATGTGGAACTGGAGGCCCGCCTGCGTGGGGCGGATCTCGGCGGCCTGCTTCTGCTTGACACAGCTCTGGTGCTGGCAGAGAGATACTTGGACGGCAGGCCCTCTGCGCCGCGCCGAGCAGGCTCCGTGCTCTGGAGCCACCAGGATCAGTTGCGGCTGCAGGGAGACGCCCCGCAGTTCCCCATGGCTGTCATCGACTTTGCGCACACCTCGTTCCCTGCTCGGGCTGCCTGGCACCTTCAGATCAGCGGCAGCCTGGAGAGCGCGACCATGGGTTCGCTGTTGTTGTTGATCAATGAGAAGAACACGGTCACTGCCACCGCCTTCGAGAATGCCGCGAGGCCGCGCCCTGTGGACAGGGCGGTGCTCTCGGCCGTCTACGCGGACGCGGCGCGCACCATGCTCGAACACGCTCTGGCACACCCCGACTTCGCCGATGATGCCGAGTTCCCCGATGACTCCTTGGGGATGACGTGCATGGCCCTGTTCGACACGCTGTTCCCGAAGCGCACTATCACCGACGTGCGACTGCTCCGCGAGCAGTCGGCGAGCCTGTTCGCCTCGGAGCTCCAGGCGCAGGTGAGGATCTTTGAGGAGTCCGGATGAGCTACCTGTACCCGAGACTGCTGTCCGGCCAGGCGAAGGCGCTTTTCGAGGAGTACCGGGGACTGTCCGTTTCCGAGCTCACCGGACGGGCACGGACGTCGCACGACTCTGCAGTCTACGTCGCCACAGGTGGCGACCGCGTCGCGGAGCGTCGGCTCAAAGAACTGCGTGGCGCGGTGGAGACACTGGCCCTTGAGGCAGGTTTCCCCGACCGCGCAAGCAGGGCTGACAACACCGAGTTCGACGTGCGCCTGGCCAGGTTGCTGCACGACAGCATGGGGCTGGTCCCAGCGGAGGCCGCGTCCAGGGACGTCTGGGCGTTCCTGTCTCTAGTGCTCCTGCCCGACATCGCGTACTGGCGTTACCCGTCCCCGCCTCGCGACCGTGTTCTGGGGACGGATCTGACTCGGCATGTGTTCGGACGTATGTGGTGGCGGGCACAACTGGTCTACTCGCCCGAGGACGAGGATCCCTACGCCTCACTTCGGATCCTCGGCGAGGCAGCCTTTGACCAGATCTATGCCCGCCGCGCTGCTCTAGGCGGCAGCCCCCATATGGTCAAGGCCATCCTCAAAGTCTGGAACGAGATCGCACTCACCGGACTGACCGGACTCAACGAGCGGGAGACACTACGCGACTTCCTCAAACGGCTGCTCCGCCTGGCGCCCTTCGTGCTCTTCGACGGTGTTGAGGCAAGTGCCTTGGAGGACGAACTCCGCGCTGTGCTAAGCGAATCGGTGACTGCATTGCTCGCCCGGGCAAGGGGCGATGAGTCCGGCTCCAGCCAGCTCGTGGCCACCGTTGACGCCGTGTTCGCCAGCACGGCGATTACAGAGGCCGTCCCGGAAGACGACTGGGTCCTGGCGCCTCCGGCCCAACGACGGTTCACGTCGGTGGAGGTCTGCGCCGGGGCAGGAGGGCAGGCCCTCGGCCTTGAACGTGCAGGCTTCGATCCAGTGCTCCTCATCGACAACCAGGAGCATGTCTGTCGGACTCTCGGTCTCAACCGGCCTCGATGGGACGTCCGCTGTGGCGACGTGCGTGCCTTCGACCCGGCTGAACATCTGCGAACCGAGCGCGTGGACTTGCTCAGCGGAGGGCTGCCGCGGATCCGGTCGGCGGCCACGTCCGCGCGCGCGGACGATGTCGAAGAGCGCGAGGTCTTCGAGGCCGCGGTCAACCTGGTTGCACGGATGAGGCCGAAGGCCGTCCTGTTGGAGAACATGCCCGAATTCATCGAGAAGGACGACTTTGCGGCTGAACGCTCGGCGATTGAGGCGGAACTGACGGAGCACGGATACCACGTGTTCTGGCGAGTGCTTGACGCCGCAGACTTCGGCGTCCCGCAGCATCGCCGATCCGGCCTTCTCGTAGCACTCGCCGAGCCCTACCATGAGGCGTATTCCTGGCCAGCAGCGATCCCTGAGTCGCCTCGCACGGTCGGGGAGGTCCTCGGGGTTTCCATGGCGTCGGGAGGTTGGCCCGGAGCGACCGAGTGGGCGACCCGCGCTGACAAAGTGGGTCCGGCACTCGTGGGCGGTTCGGACAGGCGGGGTGGCGCTGACCTCGGGCCGACCGGAAGTAAGAACGCCTGGGCGGGTCTCGGCGTCAACGGGAACAGCCTCGGGGACACTGTGCCCGAGGCGGGTTTCCCGCCCGGAGAGATGCCGAAACTCACCGTACGCCAGGCAGCTTTGCTGCAGTGCTTCCCGGAGGACTGGGGTTTCGAAGGCGGGAAGACCAAGGAATACCGTCAGATTGGGCATGCCATGCCACCACCACTGGCAACAGCGGTGGGGCGGCGAATCGCGGCAGCCCTTGCCTGATCGCCTGGTCCAGTCGCCCGTCTCGCACTTTCGCATAGCCCAAGGAGACGCGTCCGGGGTCGAGCAGTCGTCGCGCACGCCTCCGTGGTCGTGTTCGCAGCGCCAGCGAGACTGAGGCAACCATGGGCCGCGCCAGGGCCCGCTCAGGGGGGAGCTGGCGCTAACGGCATGCAAAACGGGGTGTGGACATCAAACTGTCCACACCCGATCACGGCCAACCTGCCCGTCATGGCGAACCACTGACGGATGCACGGAGTGCCCCCGGTAGGATTCGAACCTACGCACCCGCCTCCGGAGGGCGGTGCTCTATCCCCTGAGCTACGGGGGCGCACTGTCTTGCGACGTGGAGAACACTACCAGTCCAGACCGCCTGCTCGTGCACGTGGTTTTCGGAAGGGGACGTAACCAGTTCCGGCGGAAGTCCCCAAAACGGAGACGGAGTGTGGTTCCTCCGCATACCCTCAGTGATGTGTCAGGCGAGTCGGGGCGGGTGCTGGTTGTCGACGACAGCGCGGTGATCCGCCAGCTGATCAGGGTCAATCTGGAGCTCGAGGGCTTTCAGGTGGTGACCGCCGTGGACGGGGCCGAGTGTCTGGACGTGGTGCATGCGGTGCAGCCGGATGTGATCACGCTGGACGTGGTGATGCCCCGTCTGGACGGTCTGCGGACGGCGGCGCGGCTGCGGGCCGATCCGCGGACGAGCCATCTGCGGATAGCGATCGTCAGTGCCTGTACGCAGCTGGACCTGGAGCGCGGGGAGTCCGCCGGCGTCGACGGCTATCTCGCCAAGCCATTCGAGCCCATGGAACTGGTCTCCCTGGTGCGGCGGTTGGCCTGCGGCCAGGAGCGCCGCGGTCGTCGCGGCGCGGCCGGCGGAGCGCAGGTGCTCGGCGGTGGCGGAGCGGCGGGCGGCCGGACCGGTGTCGGGCGGGCGCGTCGTTCGCTGTGAGCGAACGTTCCGGGCCGGATCGCAAGCGCAGGTGGATGCGCAGCGACCGCCGGATCCCGCTCGCCGGGTGGACGCGGTGTCTCACTCGGCAGAACTGATGCCAGGGAAGGCCCGCCTCTCGCCTAGGCTTGCCCCGTGACACCCGCAGAGCTTTCCCAGGCAGTCCAGGATGCCGTCCGCGCCGCCGTCGAGGCGGGCGAGATGACCGTCGCCGTCCCCGAGACGGTGACCGTCGAGCGGCCCAAGAACCGCGACCACGGCGACTACGCCACCAACGTCGCGCTCCAGTTGGCCAAGGCCGCCGGCAAGCCGCCGCGACAGGTGGCCGAGCTGGTCGCCGCCAGGCTCCGAGAGCTGCCCGGGATTGCGAAGATCGACATCGCCGGTCCGGGCTTCATGAACGTCACCCTCGACGCCGCCACCCAGGGCGAGCTGGCCCGCACCATCGTCACCGAGGGCGCGCACTACGGCCACGGGGATGCCTTCGGCGGGCTGAAGATCAACCTGGAGTTCGTCTCCGCTAACCCCACCGGCCCGATCCACATCGGCGGTGTCCGCTGGGCGGCCGTCGGCGACTCGCTCGCGCGCATCCTGCGCGCCTGCGGCGCGGACGTGACCACCGAGTACTACATCAACGACGCCGGCGTGCAGATCTCCAAGTTCGGCACGTCGCTGCAGGCCGCCGCCAACGGCCGTCCGGTGCCCGAGGACGGCTACGTCGGCGAGTACATCAACGACATCGCCGCGGAGATCGTCAAGGAGAACCCGGGCATCCTCGACCTCTCCAAGGGCGACTCCAACGCCGAGCCCAACGGCGATGCCGAGGACGAGCAACTGCAGAAGTTCCGCACCGAGGGCCTGCGCCTGATGGTCGCCGAGATCCAGCGCTCCATGGCCGAGTTCGGCGCCCACTTCGACGTCTGGTTCTCCGAGAAGTCGCTGCACGACTCCGGCGCCGTCGAGAAGGCCGTCGACCGGCTCCGCGAGCAGGGCCACGTCTTCGACAAGGACGGTGCGGTCTGGCTGCGGACCACCGACTTCGGTGACGACAAGGACCGCGTCCTGATCAAGGCGGACGGCGACACCACCTACTTCGCCTCCGACGCCGCGTACTACCTGAACAAGCGCGACCGCGGCAACGACGTCACCGTCTACATGCTCGGCGCCGACCACCACGGCTACGTCAACCGCCTCAAGGCCATCGCGGCCTGCGCCGGTGACGACCCGTCGCACAACATCGAGGTGCTGATCGGGCAGTTCGTGAAGATGCTCAAGGACGGCGAGGAAGTTCGCATGTCCAAGCGCGCCGGCAACATCATCACCATCGACGACGTCGTCGACTGGATCGGCGTGGACGCCGCCCGCTACTCGCTGGCCCGCGTCCCCACCGACTCGACGCTCACCCTCGACATCGACGTGCTCACCAGCCAGTCGAACGAGAACCCGGTCTTCTACGTCCAGTACGCCCACGCCCGGATGTCCTCGGTCGCGCGCAACGCGGCCGAGCTGGGCATCGACAAGGGCGCGGCGGAGGACTTCCGGCCGGAGCTGCTTGCGACCGAATGGGAGAACCAACTCCTCGGCCGTCTCGGCGAGTTCCCCGGTGTGCTGGCCTCCGCCGGCGAGCTGCGGGAGCCGCACCGCGTCGCCCGCTACCTGGAGGAGCTGGCCCGCGACTACCACCGCTTCTACGACAACTGCCGGATCCTGCCGCGTGGTGACGAGGAGGTCACCGACCTGACGCGCGCCAGGCTCTGGCTGGCGGAGGCCACACGAACGGTCATCGCCAACGGTCTCGGGTTGTTGGGCGTCTCCGCCCCCGAACGCATGTAATCCGCGCGAGGGGCCCGAAACCGTCAACCCGGACGACGGTTTCGGGCCCCTCGCGCAAGTGGGCCCCACGGCAGTCGGTGACCGACGAGTAACCAACAGCAGTTGTGGAGCGCGCAAGCACAGCAGCAGAACAGCAGGGAGAACCGAAGCAATGAGCCGTTCCGCCCACCCGGCCGGACCCCGTCATGGCGACGTGCTGCCCGAGGGCCACTACGCCGCGCCGCCCGCCGACCTCAACCTGCTGGACCCGAAGGTCTGGTCCAAGACCGTCACCCGTGACGAGGCCACCGGCGCGGTGACCGTCGCCGGGCTGGACGTCCGGGCGCTGGCCGAGCAGTTCGGCACCCCCGCCTACATCCTCGACGAGGAGGACTTCCGGTCCCGCTGCCGCGCCTGGCAGCAGGCCTTCTCGCACCTGGACGCGGACGTCTACTACGCGGGCAAGGCCTTCCTCTCCCGCGCCGTGGTCCGCTGGCTGCACGAGGAGGGCCTCAGCGTCGACGTCTGCAGCGGCGGTGAGCTGACCGTCGCGCTCTCCGCCGGCATGCCGCCGGAGCGGATCGCCTTCCACGGCAACAACAAGACCCGCGCCGAGCTGGAGCACGCGGTCAAGTCCGGGATCGGGCACGTGGTCGTGGACTCCTTCGAGGAGCTGGTCCGGCTGGCCTGGGCCGCCGACCAGCAAGGCGTGCGGCAGAAGATCCTGCTCCGGGTCACCGTCGGCGTCGAGGCGCACACCCACGAGTTCATCGCCACCGCGCACGAGGACCAGAAGTTCGGCTTCTCCCTGACCGGCGGTCAGGCCGCCGAGGCGGTGCGCCGGGCGCTGACGCTGGACGGCGTCGAGCTGGTCGGCATCCACTCGCACATCGGCTCGCAGATCTTCGACATGGCCGGGTTCGAGGTCGCGGCCCGCCGCGTGGTCGGCCTGCTGGCCGAGGTCAAGCACGAGCACGGTGTCGAGCTGCCCGAGATCGACCTCGGCGGCGGTCTCGGTATCGCCTACACCAGCGAGGACGATCCGCGCGAGCCGCAGGAGATCGCCACCGCGCTGACCGGGATCGTCCGCCGCGAGTGCGCCGCCGAGGGCCTGGCCATCCCGCGTCTGTCGGTCGAGCCGGGCCGCGCGATCGTCGGCCCGACGGCGTTCACGCTCTACGAGGTCGGCACGATCAAGCCGCTCGGGGGCCTGCGCACCTACGTCAGCGTCGACGGCGGCATGTCGGACAACATCCGTACCGCGCTCTACGACGCCGACTACAGCGTGGCGCTGGTCTCCCGCGCCTCGGACGCGGAGCCGATGCTGAGCCGCGTGGTCGGCAAGCACTGCGAGTCCGGCGACATCGTGGTCCGCGACGCGTTCCTGCCCGACGACCTGGCCCCCGGCGACCTGCTGGCCGTGCCCGCCACGGGCGCGTACTGCCGGTCGATGGCCAGCAACTACAACCACGCGCTCAAGCCCCCGGTGGTCGCGGTCCGCGACGGCCAGGCCCGGGTCATCGTCCGCCGCGAGACGGAGGAGGACCTGCTCCGCCTCGACGTGGGCTGAGAGGCGGGCTGAGAAACGGCCTGGTCAGCAAGGAGCTCCCGGCAGTGGCGAGAGGATTTGCTGCCGTCCGGTATCGACCAGCGGAATTTGCGTCTCAGTCCGTGGAACAACAGAAAAATCGGCGGCCCGGTCGCCGAGACTTGAGACAGAACAGCACAACACACACGTACAGATATACGTACAGAACAGCACGTTCCCCAGTGGTCAAACCCGTGCAGAACGGAGTCGGATGATGCGTACGCTCAAGGTGGCGCTCCTCGGTTGTGGAGTAGTGGGCTCCGAGGTGGCGCGCATCATGACGACGCACGCCGCCGATCTGGAGGCGCGCATCGGGGTGCCCGTGGAGCTCGCAGGCGTGGCCGTACGCCGGGCCGGACGCGCCCGTCCGGGCGTGCCGGAGCACCTGATCACCACCGACGCCGAGGCGCTGGTCAAGCGCGGCGACATCGACGTCGTGATCGAGGTGATCGGCGGTATCGAGCCGGCGCGTTCACTGATCGTCTCGGCATTCGAGAACGGCGCGTCCGTCGTCTCCGCCAACAAGGCGCTGCTCGCCGCCGACGGAGCCGCCCTGCACGCCGCCGCGGCCAAGGCCGGCGCGGACCTGTACTACGAGGCCGCCGTGGCCGGTGCGATCCCGCTGATCCGCCCGCTGCGCGAGTCCCTGGCCGGTGACAAGGTCAACCGGGTGCTGGGCATCGTCAACGGCACCACCAACTTCATCATGGACAAGATGGACAGCACCGGTGCCGGCTACTCCGAGGCGCTGGAGGAGGCCACCGCGCTCGGCTACGCCGAGGCCGACCCGACCGCCGACGTCGAGGGCTTCGACGCCGCCGCCAAGGCCGCGATCCTGGCCGGTATCGCCTTCCACACCCGGGTCACCGCCGGCGACGTCTTCCGTGAGGGCATCACCGAGGTCACCGCCGCCGACATCGCCTCCGCCAAGGCGATGGGCTGCGTGGTGAAACTGCTCGCCATCTGCGAGCGCTCCAAGGACGAGAACGGCGAGGAGTCGGTCACCGCCCGCGTCCACCCGGCGATGATCCCGCTCAGCCACCCGCTGGCCTCCGTGCGCGGCGCCTACAACGCCGTCTTCGTCGAGGCGGACGCGGCCGGTCAGCTGATGTTCTACGGCCCCGGCGCCGGCGGCGCGCCGACCGCGTCCGCCGTGCTCGGCGACCTGGTCGCGGTCTGCCGCAACAAGGTGGGCGGTGCGACGGGACCGGGCGAGAGCGCGTACGCTCAGCTCACCGTCAACCCCATGGACGACGTGGTCACCCGCTACCACGTCAGTCTGGACGTCGCCGACAAGGCAGGTGTCCTCGCCCAGGTCGCCACGGTCTTCGCCGAGCACGGGGTGTCCATCGACACCGTCCGCCAGCAGGGCCGGGACGGCGATGCCTCGCTTGTCGTCGTGACGCACCGCGCCACTGACGCCGCGCTGTCCGCCACCGTCGCCGAACTGCGCACTCATGACCACGTCCGTGGCGTGGCCAGCATCATGCGTGTCGAAGGGGAGTAACCCGATATGAGCACCACCCTCCAGCACACCCCTCAGTGGCGCGGCCTCATCGAGGAGTACCGCGACCGGCTCCCGGTCACCGCCGCAACGCCCGTGGTGACGCTGCTCGAGGGCGGCACACCGCTCGTCCCGGCCCAGCTGCTCTCCGAGCGCACGGGCTGCGAGGTCTACCTCAAGGTCGAGGGTGCCAACCCGACCGGGTCCTTCAAGGACCGCGGCATGACCATGGCCATCTCCAAGGCCAAGGAGGCGGGCGCGCAGGCGGTCATCTGCGCGTCCACCGGCAACACCTCGGCGTCCGCGGCGGCGTACGCGGTCCGGGCGGGGATGGTCTGCGCGGTGCTGGTGCCGCAGGGCAAGATCGCGCTGGGCAAGATGGGCCAGGCGCTGGTCCACGGCGCGAAGATCCTCCAGGTGGACGGCAACTTCGACGACTGCCTGACGCTGGCGCGCGACCTGTCCGACAAGTACCCGGTGGCGCTGGTCAACTCGGTCAACCCGGTCCGGATCGAGGGCCAGAAGACGGCCGCGTTCGAGATCGTCGACATGCTGGGTGACGCCCCCGACATCCACGTGCTGCCGGTCGGCAACGCGGGCAACATCACCGCCTACTGGAAGGGCTACCGCGAGTACGCGGCGGACGGCATGGCGACGAGGACGCCGCGCATGTTCGGCTTCCAGGCGTCCGGCTCCGCCCCGATCGTGGACGGCGCGCCGGTCCTCAAGCCGCAGACGATCGCCACCGCGATCCGCATCGGCAACCCGGCCTCGTGGGACTACGCGATCGCCGCACGCGACGAGTCGGGCGGCCTTATCGACAAGGTGACGGACCGACAGATCCTCTCCGCCTACCGGCTGTTGGCCTCCCGCGAGGGCGTCTTCGTGGAGCCGGCCTCGGCGGCGTCGGTCGCGGGTCTGCTCCAGGCCCACGAGCAGGGCCTGATCGACCCGGGCCAGCGGATCGTCTGCACGGTCACCGGCAACGGCCTCAAGGACCCCGACTGGGCGGTCGCTGGCGCGCCCCAGCCGACGGTCGTCCCGATCGACGCCGCGGCAGCGGCGGAGCGTCTCGGTCTGGCCTGAGTGCTTCGCTCCCGCAGGGAGCCGCACCGTCCGGGGCGCGGGGCTGTGCCGATACGCGGCGGAGCCCCGCGCCCCTGCGGCGGAGCCGCACGTCAGCAGCGCCGCACGTCAGCAGGGCCGCACGTCAGCAGGGCCCCGCGCCCCTGAGCATCCGCCTGGTTCGCCGTCCGGACAGGAGACACACCTCGTGTCGAGGTGTACCGCTGAACAGCCCCTTTTCGCTACCCTGGCGTCATACCCCAAGCGCATGCACTGATTTGCACGCTTGCATCGGGTTTCGTCGTACCCACTCCCGCAGGAGAGTCCACGCAATGGCAGGCCCCGCCTTCCGCGCCGCCGCAGTACGGGTGCGGGTTCCCGCGACCAGCGCCAATCTCGGGCCTGGCTTCGACTCCTTCGGCCTCGCCCTCGGCCTCTACGACGACCTCGTCGTGCGCGTCGCCGACGCGGGTCTGCATGTCGACATCGCCGGTGAGGGCGCGGACACGCTGGCCCGCGACGAGCGCCACCTCGTCGTCCGCGCGATGCGCGCCACCTTCGACCGGCTGGGCGGACAGCCGCGCGGTCTCGAAGTCGTCTGCGCCAACCGCATTCCGCACGGACGCGGACTCGGCTCCTCCTCCGCCGCCATCTGCGCCGGCATCATGGCCGCGCGTGCGGTGACCGTCGGCGGAACCGACGCCCTCGACGACGCCGCGACGCTCGCGCTGGCCTCGGAGATCGAGGGTCACCCCGACAACGTCGCCGCCTGTCTGCTCGGCGGCTTCACCATCGCCTGGACCGACGACTTCGACGGCGAGGGGACGCCGACGCCCGGCTCGGGCGCGCACGCGGTCACCCTCACGCCGAACCGCGAGGTCGTTCCCGTGGTCTTCATTCCCGGGGACCCGGTGCTGACCGAGGTCGCACGTGGTCTGCTGCCCGGGACCGTCCCGCACGCCGACGCCGCCGCCAACGTCGGCCGCGCCGCGCTGCTGGTGGAGGCCATCACCCGGCGTCCGGAGCTGCTGCTCCCCGCGACCGAGGATCGGCTGCACCAGGACTACCGCACTCCGGCGATGCCGCAGAGCGCCGCGCTGGTCGCGGGCCTGCGTGCGGAGGGAATCGCCGCCGTGATCTCCGGTGCCGGACCGACGGTGCTGGCCCTGACGGACGCGTCCACGGCCGAGAAGGTGCTCGGTTTCGCGGGCGAGGGCTGGGCCGCGCACCGGCTGGCGCTGGACACCGAGGGAGCCGCGGTACTGCCGTTGTCGCAATGACACGTCGATCCGCACCTGGAGATCTGCCCAGGGATCTCCACGGGGCAGATCTCCACGGGGCAGATCTCCACAGGCAGATCTCCACAGGATCCACAGGTCGGGGCGGATCTGCGAACGGCGGTGCCGGGAATACGTCGGGAAAGTGGGGACACGATTGACACTCGCAGAGTGGGGGAATGTTTGTTGGGTCCAGTAGTGTTAATCTCATGTCAGCACCAGGGGCCCTGCGGGGCCGGGTGCGCGGCGTCCCCACCGTTGGGACAGCAATTCTCCGGGAGCCCGCCACATCGCGTACGCAGCCTGCCTGCGCCATTGTGACCGCATCCCGACGCCGTGTCGGCTAAAGAACCGCCTCCGAGCAGGGGCCTGGAGCCGGAGCCGTACACGCGCAGGGGGCCCGGACGCGTTCGTGCGCAGCGCCATTGACACTGACACATCGCACGTACGCAGTGGGTTCCATCGTTTTATCGCAGCCACGCCCTGCCAAAAGACCACAGGGCGGACAGCACGACCGGTCGCCGAGCCAGAAAGGCCGACGTCCGCTCCAGGGAAGGACCCTTCGTGAGCGACACCACCGATCTGATGGGCGCGCGCCCGGACGCTGACGCGTCGGACGCCGGCACGGCCCCCGCGCCGAAGCGCCGTCGGACCACGGGCACCGGGCTGAACAGCATGGTGCTCGCCGAGCTGCAGCAGCTCGCCTCCGGCCTCGGCATCAGCGGCACCGGCCGGATGCGCAAGAGCCAGTTGATCGATGCCATCAAGGAGAAGAGCGGCGGCGACCCGCTGCTCGCCGCCTCCGCCGCGGCTCCCGCCGCGAAGCGTGCCTCCTCACGCTCCGCCGCCGCTGCCACGCCGGCTGCCGACGACGCCACCGAGACCGCGCCCGCCGCCCCGGCCCGCCGCACGACGCGGTCCCGCGCCGCCGCTGCCGCGCCCGCCGAGCAGCAGATCGAGATCCCGGTGCAGAGCAAGGCCGAGAGCGCGCCCGCCACGGTCGGCGCCACCGCTGCGCCCACCACCGCGGAGCGTCCGGCGCGTCGCAGCCGTCGTGCCACCGCTCCGGCGGGTTCGCCCGAGGGCGCCCCGGCCGCCGCCGCGACCGGTGTCGCGACCGAGGCCGCGCAGGCCTCCGCCCAGGCCGCGCCGGCTCAGGCGCAGGCTCCGGCCGCCGCCGAGTCCGCCCAGTCGGCTCAGGCTGCGACCGGGACCGAGACCCGTGAGCGCGGCGAGCGCGGTGACCGTGCCGACCGCGGTGACCGCGGCGAGGGCCGTGAGGGCCGTCGCGAGCGCCGTAGCCGTCGCGACCGCCGTGAGCAGCAGGGCACCGACGGCGGCCAGCCCCAGCAGGGCCAGGACGGCAACCGTCAGGGCCGTCAGCAGGGTGGCCAGGGCGGCCAGGAAGGTGGCCGTCAGCAGGGTCGCCAGGGCGGCCAGAAGGACACCGACTTCGAGGACGACGAGTTCGGCGGTCGGCGCCGTGGCCGCTACCGCGACCGCAACCGCCGTGGCCGTGACCGTGGTTACGAAGGTCCGGCCGAGCCGCAGGTCGGCGAGGACGACGTCCTGATCCCGGTCGCCGGCATCCTGGACATCCTGGACAACTACGCCTTCGTCCGGACCTCGGGCTACCTCGCCGGTCCGAACGACGTCTACGTCTCGCTGGCCCAGGTGCGCAAGAACGGTCTGCGCAAGGGTGACGCCATCACCGGCGCCGTCCGCCAGCCGAAGGACGGCGAGCGCCGCGAGAAGTTCAACGCGTTGGTCCGCCTCGACTCGGTCAACGGCACGGACCCGGAACCCGGCCGCAACCGGCCTGAGTTCAACAAGTTGACGCCCCTGTACCCGCAGGACCGGCTCCGCCTGGAGACCGACCCGGGCGTGCTGACCACCCGCATCATCGACCTGGTCGCACCCATCGGTAAGGGCCAGCGTGGTCTGATCGTCGCGCCGCCGAAGACCGGCAAGACGATGATCATGCAGGCGATCGCCAACGCGATCACCCACAACAACCCCGAGACCCACCTGATGGTCGTCCTCGTCGACGAGCGTCCGGAAGAGGTCACGGACATGCAGCGCTCGGTCAAGGGCGAGGTCATCTCCTCGACCTTCGACCGTCCCGCCGAGGACCACACCACCGTCGCCGAGCTCGCGATCGAGCGCGCCAAGCGTCTGGTGGAGCTGGGCCACGACGTGGTCGTGCTGCTGGACTCCATCACCCGCCTGGGCCGCGCCTACAACCTGGCGGCGCCGGCCTCCGGCCGCATCCTGTCCGGTGGTGTCGACTCGACCGCGCTCTACCCGCCGAAGAAGTTCTTCGGCGCCGCGCGCAACATCGAGAACGGCGGCTCGCTGACCATCCTGGCCACCGCGCTGGTCGAGACCGGCTCGCGCATGGACGAGGTGATCTTCGAGGAGTTCAAGGGCACCGGCAACATGGAGCTCAAGCTCGACCGGAAGCTCGCCGACAAGCGCATCTTCCCCGCGGTGGACGTGGACCCGTCCGGCACGCGTAAGGAAGAGATCCTCATGTCGCCGGACGAGCTGCGGATCGTCTGGAAGCTGCGCCGGGTGCTGCACGCGCTCGACTCGCAGCAGGCGATCGAGCTGCTGCTGGACAAGATGAAGCAGACCAAGAGCAACGCCGAGTTCCTCATGCAGATCGCGAAGACGACCCCGGGCCAGGACGACTGACCCGACGCTCCGCGCTCAGCACTGCGACCCCGGGCCCGAAAGGGCCCGGGGTCGCGGGCTTTTCCTCAGGCACGGGGGCCGGTCGCACGGTCCGGGGGCGCAACTCCGGGCCCCGGAATATCCGTGGCCCGAACCCCGTTTTGGAGCATGACGGCAGTCCCTGGCAGACTGGTACGTCGGTCCCGGTTCACGCGCGGCAGCCCGCCGCACGACCCGGTGCCCTCCCAGAACATAGGAGCATCCCTTGAAGGCCGAGATCCACCCCACCTACGTGGTCACCCAGGTCACCTGCACCTGCGGCAACGAGTTCACCACGCGCAGCACTGAGCAGTCCGGCGTCATCCGCGCCGAGGTCTGCTCCGCCTGCCACCCGTTCTACACCGGCAAGCAGAAGATCATGGACACCGGTGGCCGCGTGGCCCGCTTCGAGGCCCGCTTCGGCAAGAAGCACGCCGCCAAGCAGCAGTAGCGGCCTTTCGGCGCCGGCCGGGCGTACCCGTGGTTTCCCGGGTGCGCCCTGGTCGGCGCCGTTCGCGTTGACGAGAAGGTTTCACCGGTTCCATCCCACTTGCGGAAGAAGGCCCAGCTCCCATGTTCGAGGCAGTCGAGGAGCTCCTCAACGAGCACGCGACGCTTGAGGAGCGTCTTGCCGATCCGGCCGTGCACGCCGACCCGGCCGCCGCGCGTCAGTTGACGAAGCGCTACGCCGAGCTGACGCCGATCACCAAGGTCTACCGCGAGTGGCGTCAGACCGGCGAGGACATCGAGACCGCCCGCGAGCTCGCCGAGGCGGACCCGGAGTTCTACGCCGAGATCAAGGCCCTTGAGGCGCAGCGCGAGGTGCTCACCGAGCGCCTGCGGATGCTGCTGGTGCCGCGTGACCCGAGCGACGACAAGGACGTGCTGCTGGAGGTCAAGGCGGGTGAGGGCGGCGAGGAGTCCGCGCTCTTCGCGGGAGACCTGCTGCGCATGTACCTGCGCTACGCCGAGAAGCAGGGCTGGAAGACCGAGATCATCGACGCCAACGAGTCGGACCTCGGCGGCTACAAGGACGTCCAGGTCGCGGTGAAGTACCGCGGTGGCAACCCCGAGCCCGGCCAGGGCGTCTGGGCGCGGCTGAAGTACGAGGGCGGTGTGCACCGCGTGCAGCGCGTGCCGGCCACCGAGTCGCAGGGCCGGATCCACACCTCCGCCGCGGGCGTGCTGGTCACGCCGGAGGCCGAGGAGGTCGAGGTCGAGGTCAACGCGAACGACCTGCGCATCGACGTGTACCGCTCGTCCGGTCCGGGTGGCCAGTCGGTCAACACCACCGACTCCGCCGTGCGCATCACGCACCTGCCGACCGGTATCGTCGCGTCCTGCCAGAACGAGAAGAGCCAGCTCCAGAACAAGGAGCAGGCCATGCGGATCCTCCGCTCCCGTCTGCTGGCGGCGGCGCAGGAGGAGGCGGACCGTGAGGCCAGCGACGCCCGCCGGAGCCAGGTCCGCTCGGTGGACCGCTCGGAGCGGATCCGCACCTACAACTTCCCGGAGAACCGGATCTCCGACCACCGCACCGGTTACAAGGCGTACAACTTGGACCAGGTGCTCGGCGGCGAGCTCGACCCGGTGATCCAGTCCGCCGTCGACCAGGACGCCGCCACGCGGCTCGCCGAGGCGACCTGAGCCCGTCGGCCGCACCGGCGCTCCGCCGCCGGCGCAGCGAGTAGAACCCGAAGGACCGCAAGAGAGGCACGCACGTGAACCTCCTCCTCGCCGAGGTGGCCCAGGCCACCCAGCGGCTGGCTGCCGCAGGCGTGCCCTCGCCGCGTTTCGACGCGGAGGAGCTCGCGGCCTTCGTCCACGACGTCAAGCGCGGTGAGCTGCACGCCGTCAAGGACGCCGACTTCGACGCCCGTTACTGGGAGGCCGTCTCCCGTCGCGAGGCGCGCGAGCCGCTGCAGCACATCACCGGGCGGGCGTTCTTCCGCTACCTGGAGCTCCAGGTCGGCCCCGGGGTCTTCGTGCCGCGTCCGGAGACCGAGTCGGTGGTCGGCTGGGCGATAGACGCCCTGCGCGACATGGACGTGGCCGAGCCGCTGGTGGTCGACCTCTGCACCGGCTCGGGCGCAATCGCGCTGGCTCTGGCCCAGGAGGTGCCGCGCAGCCGGGTCCACGCCGTGGAGATGTCCGACGACGCCTACGCGTGGGCCCGCCGCAACGTCGACGCCAGTCCGGACGCGTCCCGGATCGAGCTGATCCGCGGCGACGCGACCAAGGCGTTCGTCGACCGGCCCGAGCTGAGCGGCCAGTTCGACCTGGTCATCAGCAACCCGCCGTACATCCCGCTGACCGAGTGGGAATACGTCGCGCCGGAGGCTCGCGACCACGACCCCGAGATGGCACTCTTCTCCGGCGAGGACGGTCTCGACACCATCCGCGGCATCGAGCGCGTGGCCGCGCGGCTGCTGCGGCCCGGGGGAGTGGTCGTCGTCGAGCACGCGGACACGCAGGGCGGTCTGGTGCCGTGGATCTTCCGCGAGGAGGCGGGCTGGACCGACGCCGCCGACCACCGCGACCTGAACAACCGCCCCCGCTTCGCCACCGCGCGCCGCGCCGTCCTCTAGGAAGGGATTCCACCGATGAGTCGTCGTTACGACTGCGCCGACGCGACCGAGCGTGCCGCCGGTCTGCGCGAGTCCGCCTCCGCGATCCGCCGGGGCGAGCTGGTGGTCATCCCCACCGACACCGTCTACGGCCTGGCCGCCGACGCCTTCTCCGCGGACGCCGTGGGCGAGCTGCTGGCCGCCAAGGGCCGCGGCCGGAGCATGCCCAGCCCCGTCCTGGTCGGCTCGCCGACCACGCTGCACGGGCTGGTCACCGACTTCTCCGAATCGGCGTGGGAGCTGGTCGACGCGTTCTGGCCGGGCGGGCTCACCCTGGTCGCCCGTCACCAGCCGTCGCTGCGCTGGGACCTCGGCGAGACCCGCGGCACGGTCGCGGTCCGGATGCCGCTGCACCCGGTCGCCATCGAACTGCTCAACACCACCGGCCCGCTGGCCGTCTCCAGCGCCAACCTGACCGGCGGCCCGTCCCCGGCGACCTGCGACGCCGCCCAGGAGCAGCTCGGCCAGAGCGTCTCGGTCTACCTCGACGGGGGCCGTGCGGACCACGCGGTCCCGTCGTCCATCGTCGACGTGACCGGCAAGGTCCCCGTGCTGCGGCGCGCGGGCGCGGTGTCGCTGGAGCAGCTCCGGGAGGTCGTACCCGACCTGGAGGCCGGGAGTTGACCGGTCGCGTCCGGCCGATACGCCCCACTCCGCGTCCCTACGCCCACGGCGCGGAGCAGCGCGTCGGAAGATTCCGGATCCTCTACGTCTGCACGGGCGGAGTCTGTCGCTCGCCCATCGCCGAGCGGCTGACCCTGCATGAGCTGACGGTCCGTCTGGGCGGGCGCGTGGGTTCGGAGATATCGGTGGAGAGCGCCGGCACCTGGGGCCACGAGGGCGCTCCGATGGAGTCCAACGCGGCGGAGATCCTCGGCGAGTTCGGCGCGGACCCGTCCGGCTTCATCGGCCGCGAGTTGCTCGACGAGCACGTCATCGAGGCCGACCTGGTGCTGACCGCCACCCGCGACCACCGGGCCCAGGTCATCTCCATGGGCCACGACGCCGGCATGCGCACCTTCACCCTGAAGGAGTTCACCCGCCTCGTCCGGGCCATCGACCCGGCGACCCTGCCCGACGACTCCGTCGAGCCCGGCGCGCTGGCGGAGCGGGCACGCGTCCTCGTCCGCGCGGCGGCGGCGCTGCGCGGCTGGCTCCTGGCGGCTTCGCCGGAGGCGGACGAGGTGGACGATCCGTACGGGGCGCCGTTGGGCATGTTCCGCAACTGCGGATCGGAGATCTTCGACGCGCTGGACCCGATCGTCACCGCGCTCACGGGCGTTACCCGGGTTCGGGTCTGAGCACGGTCCGTTCGGGCAGAGCGGACGTTGCACTTTCCCATGGGCGCGGGGCTCTGCTTGATCAACTGCGTGCGCGAGCCACCACCCGGTGCGGATGGCCCTGCTCGTTCGGCGTGCCAGGTCCGCCGGTGGCTTCTCGCGCCCGCGCGGCGGAGCCGCATATCCGCAGAGCCCCGCGCCCCGCAGGTGTGCAACGGCCTCGCCGCGCATGAGTCCCCGCGCCCCGCAGTAGCGCAACTGGCCCTATGCGGGCGTGTGCGCACGGGCGTCTCTGCCGCCTCCGGCGTACCGTTTGCACCGGAGGTGAGCGCGGCCATGGCGACCCTGGTGACGAGCGACGAACCGGCGCGGGCTGCTGCCTTCCCTGACGAGCCGGATCCCGCCCTGGACGCGCTGCTCGACGCCGAGCGGGACCGCCGCCGGACGCAGATCCAACTGCTCGCCGGAGAGAACTTCTCCTCCCCCCGTGTGCACGCGCTCCTCGGGAGCGACTTCGCGGACAAGTACGCCGAGGGCTACCCGGGCAGGCGACACCACACCGGCTGCGGCCCCGCCGACGCGGTCGAAGAGCTCGCCGTCGAGCGCGCCAAGGCGCTCTTCGGGGCCGACCACGCCAACGTGCAGCCGCACTCGGGGACCGGCGCCGTGCTCGCCGTGGCAGCGGCCCTGCTGCGGCCGGGGGATTCCGTGCTGGCGATGTCGCTCGCGCACGGCGGGCACCTCACCCACGGCTCGTCGGCGAACTTCTCCGGACGCTGGTTCTCCGTCACCGGATACGGCGTGCGCGAGAGCGACGGGCTGATCGACCTCGACCAGGTGCGCGACCTGGCGCGCACCGTGCGCCCGAAGGTGCTGGTCGCCGGGGCGATCTCGTACCCGCGGGCGATCGACTGGGAGGCGTTCCGGTCCATCGCCGACGAGGTCGGCGCGCACTTCGTCGCCGACGCCTCGCAGACGCTCGGGCTCTCCGCCGGTGGGACGATCCCGTCGCCGGTGCCGTACGCGGACGTGGTGTGCGGGGTCACGCACAAGGTGCTGGGCGGTCCGCGGGGCGGACTGCTGCTCTGCACCAGGGAGTTGGCCGAGCGGATCGACCGGGCCGTCTTCCCCTTCATCCAGGGCGGGCCGATGGTCGACCAGCTCGCCGCCAAGGCCTACGCGCTCGGACGCGCGGCCACGCCCGCCTTCACCGCGTACACGCGCCGCTGCGTGGTGAACGCCCAGGCGCTGGCCGCCGCGCTGGACGGGTACGGCCTGCGCCCGCTGACGGGCGGGACCGACACCCACCTGGTCACCGTCGACGCCCGCGCGCTCGGGCTGACCGGACGGGAGGTGGAACAGCGGTGCGAACGGGCGGGTCTGCTGCTCGGGCACTGCGCCGTCCCGTTCCAGGAGGTACCGCCCGCGTCCGCGTCGGGGGTCAGGCTGGGGACACTCTGTGTGACGACGCAGGGGATGGATGAGCCGGAGATGTCCGAGATCGCCCTCCTCATCCGCTCCGCAATTCAGGAACCGGATTCCGGATCGGTCGCCGAACGTGTGCGTGCCCTGGCGGAGCGTTTCCCTACCCTGTCGACAAAACCGCAATGCGGGGAGTCGGCGTCTCTCTGATTAGGGTGTGCCCGTGACGCACCTTGATTCCGGCGACCGCTCATGGACGGGACGGCTATGCTCTGCCGATATCTCGGGGGTGTCCAGCGCAGCACAGGAGGACTCTGGTGCGTGAGTTCCTGCTGACGCTCTGTGTGACCGCGGCGGTGACCTATCTGCTGACCGGTCCGGCGAGGAAGTTCGCGATCATCGCGGGCGCCATGCCGCCGGTCCGTGACCGCGACGTGCACAAGGAGCCGACGCCACGACTCGGTGGGATCGCCATGTTCGGCGGTCTCGTCGCAGGCCTGCTCACGGCCGACCATCTGGACACCCTCAAGTACGTCTTCCAGGGCACCGGTGACGTCCCGGCGCTGCTGTCCGGCGCGACCATCATGTGGGTGCTGGGTGTGCTGGACGACAAGTGGGGTGTCGACGCGCTGGTCAAGCTCGGCGGTCAGATGGTGGCCGCGGGCGTCATGGTCTACCAGGGCCTGACCGTGCTCTGGCTGCCGATCCCCGGTGTGGGCACGTTCGCGCTGCCGGAGATGTGGGGCACCTTCATCACCGTGGCGCTGGTCGTCATAAGCGTCAACGCGGTCAACTTCATCGACGGTCTGGACGGCCTGGCGGCGGGCATGGTCTGCATCGCCGCCCTCGCGTTCTTCGTCTACGCCTACCGGCTCTGGTACGGGTACTCGGTGCCCGACGCGGCGCCGGCCGCACTGTTCAGCGTGATCCTGGTCGGCATGGTGATCGGCTTCCTGCCGCACAACTTCCACCCCGCCCGGATCTTCATGGGCGACTCCGGTGCGCTGCTGATCGGGCTGGTGCTCTCGGTCTGCATGATCTCGATCACCGGTCGTGTCGACCCCGACGTGATCACCATGCAGACGCAGAGCGGGACGGCCACCGTCCACGCGATGGTCCCCGTCTACATCGTGCTGCTGCTCCCGCTGACCGTGATCGCGATCCCGCTCGCGGACCTGATCCTGGCGGTGGTCCGCCGCACCTGGGCCGGCAAGTCGCCCTTCGCCGCGGACAAGCAGCACCTGCACCACCGCCTGCTGCAGCTCGGCCACTCCCACAGCCGCGCGGTCCTGATCATGTACTTCTGGGCGGCTCTGCTCGCCTTCGGAACCGTGGCCTTCTCGGCCAGCCGCACCGAACTGCTGGCCATCAAGGTCGCTTTGGTGCTGTGCGCGATCGGCATCCTGCTTCTGCTGCTGCCGCGCTTCCGGCCGCACGCGCCCCGGGTGGCGGAGCGCTTCCTGCCGCCGCGCTACCGGCAGAGTGCAAAGGTAAGTGATGTTCTTACCAATGGGCCGGTAAAGGAGATCGTGGACGATCCCATTCCGGTGGCATCGTCGCTGACCACGGCGGATGAGGAGCTGCTCGACCAGATCGGTACGGGCTCCCATGCGGTGGGGCACCATTCGGGCACTTCGGGACGATCCGGCTCCGGTGCAGTGCGTGTGTCAAGGAGCACACCAAGAAAGTAAAGACTGCGCCAAATAGCTTGTGATACCGTTCACGACATCGGGTGAGCTGCCGAAGGACCTTATGGGAGAAGGTCGTTCGACCCGGCTCTCCGTCCCAACCCACCCTGCTGTAACTCACGACCTCATCGCTCCGGAGCCACGACAATGTTGTCCAACGACGCCCGGATCCTTCGCGGCTGTGCCCTGGTGGCAGCACCCGTCGGAATCCTCGCGCTGGTGCTCAGCACGGTTTTCGCGGGCTCCAAGGGACTGGTCGGCGCGCTGATCGCGCTGGCCGTGGCCCTGGTGGTGTTCGGTGGTGGGTTCGCGGCACTGATGAGGCTCACTCGGGACCGTCCGCAGACGGTGCTGATGGCCGGGCTCCTGGTGTACGCGGTGCAGATGCTGCTCGCCGGCGTCTTCATCGTGGTCTTCAAGAACGCCTCGTTCTTCAACGGTCGTGCGTTCGGGTTCTCCCTGCTGGCCACCCTGCTGGCCTGGGTCGGCGGGCAGGTGTACTTCACGCTCAAGAGCAAGACCCTCTACGTGGACACCTCGGCCGGCAAGCCTGACGGGCCCCAGAGCAAGTCAGGCGGCTCGGGCAACGGGACGTAAGGCCCGCGTAAAGGTAGTACCAAGACATCTGCTATCGTCCGGATTCCGGAGCCCCCTCCCTGACCCTCGTGCGTCAGGGGAGCGAGTGGCCCCGGACAACCCGATCACGGTGCCGAACTGCGGCGGTCCTCCGTCGCGCCGACACACAAGGTTGCAGTTCTGATGCTTCACGACGAAGGAGTCAAGGGTGAGTAGCCCCTCCACGACGCTCGTTGCGAGCGGGTGTCACATCACCCCCTCTGGTTGCGGTTTCCCGGCCCCTGGGCTCGACTCCTTCAACTTCAAGCCGATCTTCAGCATCGGCAGCTTCGACTTCACGAAGCCGATGCTGCTGGCGATCATCTGCATGCTGCTGGTGATCGGCTTCTTCTGGGCCGCGTTCCGCAAGCCGAAGCTGGTCCCCACGAAGCTGCAGCTGGTCGGCGAGATCGGCTACACCTTCATCGCGCGTGGCATCGCGCGTGACGTCATCGGCAAGAAGGGCGACAAGTTCGTCCCCTTCCTGACGTCGATCTTCTTCTTCGTGTGGATGATGAACATCATGTCCATCATCCCGCTGGCCCAGTTCCCGGTGGCGTCGCGCTTCGCGTACCCGGTGGCCCTGGCCGTGCTGGTGTGGGTGACGTACATGTACCTCACCTTCAAGACGCACGGTTTCCTGGGTGGTTGGAAGCACCTGACCTACATGGAGGGTCTGCCGAAGCCCCTGGTGCCGCTGATCGTCTTCCTGGAGTTCCTCCAGAACGTCATCACGCGGCCGTTCACGCTCGCGGTGCGACTGTGGGCCAACATGTTCGCCGGCCACATGCTGATCGTCATGTTCAGTGTCGCGAGCTGGTACCTGCTGACGCCCTCGATCATGTCCGCCTTCGCCGGAGGATCGTTCGTCCTCGCCATCGGCATGACGGCCTTCGAGGTCCTGATCCAGTTCCTGCAGGCGTACATCTTCACCCTCCTCACCTCCCTCTACATCAGCGGAGCGCTCGAAGAGGGTCACTGAGACCCGCCCGCTGCTGACCACCTGAATCTTCCGCCGGGAAGCCCCCCTGCGGATCGCATCACAAGAAGGAAGACAACAAAATGTCGACCCTCCACGGCGTCACCGAGCTCGCTGCCAACTCCATCAGCATCAAGGGCAACCTGGGCGCAGTCGCCTACGGTCTGGCCGCCATTGGCCCGGGCGTTGGTATCGGTCTCGTCTTCGGTCACTCGATCGAGGCCATGGCCCGCCAGCCCGAGGCCATGCCGATCATCCGCCAGAACATGTTCCTCGGCTTCGCCCTCTGTGAGGTTCTGGCCCTGCTCGGCCTGGTCGTTCCGTTCATCTTCTCGGCCTGAGTCGACCCCAGTAGCCACGCTCGACGAAAGGTTCAGACATGCTGACGCAGTTTCTGGCTGCGGAGGGGCCTCAGAATCCTCTGATCCCCTCCACGCCTGAACTCATCATCGGCTTTCTCGCCTTCTTCATCGTCTTCGGCGTCCTCGGCAAGAAGCTCCTGCCCAACATCCAGAAGACTCTGGAGGAGCGGCGCGACGCGATCGAGGGTGGCCTGGAGCGGGCGGCTGAGGCTCAGGCCGAGGCAACCCGCACGCTGGAGGAGTACAAGGCGCAGCTCGCCGAGGCCCGTCACGAGGCGGCCCGGATCACCGAGCACGCCCGCGAGCAGGGTTCGATGATCATCGCCGAGGCCCGCGAGGAGGCGCAGCGTCAGGCTGCGGTCACCGTCGCGCACGCCCAGGCGGAGATCGAGCGCACGCGCGGTCAGGTGACCACGCAGCTGCGCCACGACATCGGCCGTATCTCGATCGAACTGGCCGGCAAGGTGGTCGGTGAGTCCCTGGAGGACTCCGCCCGCCAGAGCCGCACCATCGACCGCTTCCTTGACGAGCTCGAAGCCAAGGCTGCGGAGTCGGCGGGTGCCAAGTGAGCGGCGCCACCCGGCAGTCCATGGCGGCCGCCCGCGAGCGACTTGAGGCGCTGACGGACCACGCGTCCGTCGACCTCGACCGCCTGGCGGACGACCTGCTGGACATCACCCGGGTGCTGGACCGCGAGGCGGGCCTGCGCCGGACCCTGACCGACCCGGCCGCGCCGGGTCAGGCCAAGGCCGACCTGGTCACCAACCTGCTGCAGGGCAAGGTCGGCGCGGACGCGATCGACCTGGTCTCCGGCATGGTCCGGTCCCGCTGGAGCGCCGGCCGCGACCTGGCGGACGCCACCGAGCAGCTGGGCGCCATGGCGCTGATCATCGGCGCCGACAAGGCCGACGCGCTCGACGAGGTCGAGGACGAGCTGTTCCGCTTCGGCCGCGTGGTCGCGAGCAACGTCGAGCTGCGCTCCGCGCTGACCGACAACGCCGCGAGCAACGAGGCCAAGGCCGCGCTGGTGCGCAACCTGCTCGACGGCAAGGCCCGGGCCGCGACCGTCGCGCTGGTCACCGTGCTGGTGACGCAGCCGCGTGGACGTAGCCTGGAGAGTGGCCTGGAGGAGTGCGCCCGGCTCGCCGCCGACCGTCGCGGTCGTGTGGTGGCGCTGGTGACCTCCGCCGTGCCGCTGTCCGACGCGCAGAAGCAGCGCCTCGCCACCGCGCTGGCGTCCCTGGCGGGACGCCAGGTGCACCTGAACCTCGACGTGGACCCGGCGGTCCTCGGCGGCGTTCGGATCCAGGTCGGCGACGAGATCATCGAGGGCACCATCGCGGGTCGTCTCGACACCGCGAACCAGGGCCTGGCGGGCTGAGCCCAAGCAGCATTCCGACCCTCGGTCGGTACACAACAGAGGACGGTCAGGCCTCGCACCGCACCACCAGCGGGAACTGACCGAGAGTCGAATACTTGCGGCCCTCCATGGGCGGGCCGAGGACGCAACTAGGAGAGCAGGGAACCCAGATGGCGGAGCTCACGATCCGGCCGGAGGAGATCCGGAACGCTCTGGACAACTTCGTCCAGTCGTACCAGCCGGACGCCGCCTCGCGTGAAGAGGTCGGCACCGTCACCTTCACGGCGGACGGCATTGCCAAGGTCGAGGGCCTTCCCTCGGTCATGGCCAACGAGCTGCTGAAGTTCGAGGACGGCACCCTCGGCCTCGCGCTCAACCTCGAGGCCCGCGAGATCGGTGTCGTCGTCCTCGGCGAGTACAGCGGGATCGAGGAGGGCCAGACGGTCCGCCGCACCGGCGAGGTGCTGTCCGTCCCGGTCGGCGAGGGCTACCTCGGCCGCGTGGTGGACCCCCTCGGCACCCCGATCGACGGCCTCGGCGAGATCGAGACCCACGGCCGCCGCGCGCTGGAGCTGCAGGCTCCGGGCGTCATGGTCCGCAAGTCGGTGCACGAGCCGATGCAGACCGGCATCAAGGCCATCGACGCGATGACCCCGATCGGCCGTGGCCAGCGTCAGCTGATCATTGGTGACCGCCAGACCGGCAAGACCGCGGTGGCGATCGACACCATCATCAACCAGCGCGACAACTGGCGCTCGGGCGACCCGAAGAAGCAGGTCCGCTGCATCTACGTCGCCATCGGCCAGAAGGGCTCCACCATCGCCTCCGTGCGCGGTGCGCTGGAGGAGGCCGGTGCCCTGGAGTACACCACCATCGTCGCCGCCCCGGCGTCGGACCCGGCGGGCTTCAAGTACCTGGCCCCCTACACCGGCTCCGCCATCGGCCAGGAGTGGATGTACGACGGCAAGCACGTCCTGATCATCTTCGACGACCTGTCGAAGCAGGCCGAGGCCTACCGCGCCGTGTCCCTGCTGCTCCGTCGTCCGCCGGGCCGCGAGGCCTACCCGGGTGACGTCTTCTACCTGCACTCCCGCCTGCTGGAGCGTTGCGCCAAGCTGTCCGACGAGCTCGGCGCCGGCTCGATGACCGGTCTGCCGATCATCGAGACCAAGGCCAACGACGTCTCGGCGTACATCCCGACCAACGTCATCTCCATCACCGACGGCCAGTGCTTCCTGGAGTCCGACCTGTTCAACGCCGGCATCCGCCCGGCCGTGAACGTCGGTATCTCGGTCTCCCGCGTCGGTGGCTCCGCGCAGATCAAGGCCATGAAGTCGGTGGCCGGTCGCCTCCGTCTGGACCTGGCCCAGTACCGCGAGCTGGAGGCGTTCGCCGCCTTCTCCTCCGACCTGGACGCCGCGTCGAAGGCGCAGCTGGAGCGCGGTGCGCGCCTGGTCGAGCTGCTGAAGCAGGGCCAGTACCAGCCGTTCCCGGTCGAGGAGCAGGTCGTCTCAATCTGGGCCGGCACCACCGGTCAGCTGGACGAGGTCCCGGTCGCGGACGTGCGCAAGTTCGAGCGTGAGTTCCTGGACTACCTGCGCCGCGAGCACAAGGGCGTCCTGACCACCATCGTCGAGACCCAGAAGCTCGAGGACGGCACGATCGAGTCCCTGGTCGACGCGATCACCGCGTTCAAGCGCGAGTTCACCACCCACACCGGTGCGCTGCTCGGCGAAAACGCCTGACGAGACGGAAAGGACGTAACGACCCATGGGAGCACAGCTTCGGGTCTACAAGCGCCGGATCCGCTCTGTCACCGCGACGAAGAAGATCACCAAGGCGATGGAGATGATCTCCGCGTCGCGCATCATGAAGGCGCAGCGCGCGGTGGCCGCCTCCTCCCCGTACGCGACCGAGCTCACCCGTGCGGTGACCGCGGTGGCGACGCGATCGAACGCCAAGCACCCGCTGACCCAGGAGCCCGTCGACGCCACCCGCGCCGCCGTGCTCGTGGTGACCGCGGACCGCGGTCTGGCCGGTGGTTACTCCAGCAACGCCATCAAGGCGGCGCTGGAGCTGACCCGCCGGCTCCAGTCCGAGGGCAAGGCCGTCGACACGTACATCATCGGCCGCAAGGGCGTCAGCTACTACGGGTTCCGTGACCTCAAGGTCACGGGCTCGTGGGTCGGGTTCTCCGACAAGCCGACGTACCAGGACGCCAAGGAGGCGTCCGCGGCCCTGATCGACGCGTTCGTGACGGAGACGTCCGACGGAGGCGTGGACGAGCTCCACATCGTCTCGACGGAGTTCGTCTCGATGCTCACCCAGAACCCGGTGGAGGCCCGCCTCCTGCCGCTGTCCCTGGCTGAGACCGAGGCCACCGCCGAGGCGGAGGGACCGTTCCCGCTCTACGACTTCGAGCCGTCGGCCGAGGGTGTCCTCGACGCCCTGCTGCCGCGGTACGTGGAGAGCAGGATCTACAACGCGCTGCTGCAGTCGGCTGCTTCCGAGCACGCCGCCCGCCGCCGCGCGATGAAGAGCGCGACCGACAATGCGGGCGAGCTCATCAAGTCGCTCACGCGACTCGCCAACACGGCCCGCCAGGCCGACATCACCCAGGAAATCAGCGAGATCGTCGGTGGCGCGAGCGCCCTGGCCGACGCGACCGCGGGGAGTGACTGATCACATGACTACCACTGTAGAGACG
This sequence comes from Streptacidiphilus sp. BW17, assembly GCF_041262485.1. Lineage (NCBI taxonomy): Bacteria > Bacillati > Actinomycetota > Actinomycetes > Kitasatosporales > Streptomycetaceae > Streptacidiphilus > Streptacidiphilus sp. BW17. The sequence goes on from NZ_JBGCCR010000027.1 coordinate 44,901, forward strand.
GCCTCGGCGACGGGCCGCGTCGCGCGGGTCATCGGCCCGGTCGTCGACGTGGAGTTCCCCGTCGACGCCATGCCGGACATGTTCAACGCACTGCACGTCGAGGTCGACGCGCCGGACGGCACCGGCAAGAAGACCCTGACGCTGGAGGTCGCGCAGCACCTGGGCGACGGGATGGTCAAGGCCATCTCGATGCAGCCCACCGACGGCCTGACCCGTGGCGCCGCTGTCTCCGACACCGGCTCCGCGATCTCGGTGCCGGTCGGCGACATCACCAAGGGCAAGGTCTTCAACGCCCTCGGCGAGGTGCTGAACGCGGACAAGGCCGAGTTCAACGCCCAGGTCACCGAGCGCTGGCCGATCCACCGCAAGGCGCCCAACTTCGACCAGCTCGAGTCGAAGACCGAGATGTTCGAGACCGGCATCAAGGTCATCGACCTGCTCACCCCGTACGTCACGGGTGGCAAGATCGGTCTGTTCGGTGGTGCCGGTGTCGGCAAGACCGTTCTGATCCAGGAGATGATCTACCGCGTCGCCGAGAACTTCGGTGGTGTGTCGGTGTTCGCCGGTGTCGGCGAGCGCACCCGTGAGGGCAACGACCTGATCCACGAGATGGTGGACTCGGGCGTTCTGGACAAGACCGCGCTGGTCTTCGGTCAGATGGACGAGCCGCCGGGCACGCGTCTCCGCGTCGCCCTGTCCGCGCTGACCATGGCGGAGTACTTCCGCGATGTGCAGGGCCAGGACGTGCTGCTCTTCATCGACAACATCTTCCGGTTCACCCAGGCCGGTTCCGAGGTGTCGACCCTGCTCGGCCGGATGCCCTCCGCGGTGGGTTACCAGCCGAACCTGGCCGACGAGATGGGTCTCCTCCAGGAGCGCATCACCTCGACCCGCGGTCACTCGATCACCTCGATGCAGGCGATCTACGTCCCCGCCGACGACCTGACCGACCCGGCCCCGGCCACCACCTTCGCCCACCTCGACGCGACGACGGTTCTCTCCCGTCCGATCTCGGAGAAGGGCATCTACCCGGCCGTGGACCCGCTGGACTCCTCGTCCCGCATCCTTGACCCGCGGTACATCTCGGCCAACCACTACGACACCGCTGTGCGTGTCAAGGGGATCCTGCAGAAGTACAAGGACCTCCAGGACATCATCGCGATCCTCGGTATGGACGAGCTGTCCGAAGAGGACAAGGTCACCGTCAACCGGGCGCGCCGCATCGAGCGCTTCCTGTCGCAGAACACCTACGTCGCCAAGCAGTTCACCGGCGTCGACGGCTCCACCGTGCCGCTGTCCGAGACGATCGACGCGTTCAACGCGATCGCGGACGGCAAGTACGACGGCGTGCCGGAGCAGGCGTTCTTCATGTGCGGTGGCATCGAGGACCTCGAGCGCAACGCCGCCGAGCTGGCCAAGAAGTAATCGCTGCAGGTGAGGGGGCGGCCCGACCGCTGGTTGGGTCCGCCCCTTTCCCACCCGTTATTCTTTCCCCACTCCCGTCTTTCGGCGGGGGGCAGAGACCGAGGAGCCCACGGTGGCTGAGCTGCACGTCGAGCTGGTCGCGGCCGACCGAAAGGTCTGGTCGGGCGAGGCCACGATCGTCCTTGCCCGTACCAAGTCCGGTGACATCGGCATCCAGCCGGGGCACACCCCGGTCCTGGGCGCGATGGACACCCAGCCGGTGACCATCCGCCAGGCGGACGGCACCACGGTGATCGCCGCGGTGCACGGCGGCTTCCTGTCCTTCGCGGACAACAAGCTGTCGATCCTGGCAGAGGTCGCGGAGCTGGCCGACGAGATCGACGTCGACCGCGCCGAGCGGGCCCTGTCCTCGGCCAAGGCCGAGAGCGAGGCGGCGGCGCAGCGTCGTGCGGAGGTCCGGCTCTTCGCGGCCACCGGCCGCTGAGGCGCTTGGCGCTTTCGCTCGACACGAGCTCTACCGGCAGTCCCGGGGCACCGAGGGTGACCCCGGGACTGCTGTATCAGTTGTGCAGAACGTGAAGGACCTGCTGGACGCGTAGGACGCCGCCGACCCCGGGACGGGTCGGCGAGGAGGGAGCCGGGCATGGTGCTCGCGGTGGTGACCGTCATCGCGGTACTGCTGGTCTGCCTGCTCGGGCTGGGGGCCTTCGCAGTGCGGAGACGCCTGATCCAGCGACCGGGTGGCACCTTCGACTGTTCGGCGCGGCTGAACGCGCCTTCTGCGGAGGGTACTGAGGCAGAGGGCAAGGGGTGGATCTTCGGGATCGCCCGGTACAACAACGACTCGGTGGAGTGGTTCCGGGTCTTCAGCTACGCGCCGCGTCCGCGGCGGGTGCTGGAACGTTCGCAGATCGAGGTCCTGGAGCGGCGCACGCCCGCCGGGCAGGAGGAGCTGGCACTGCTCTCCGGCGCGGTCGTCCTGGTCTGCACGCACGCCGGCGAGCCGCTGGAGCTCGCGATGAGCGAGGACGCCCTGACGGGTTTCCTCGCGTGGCTGGAGGCGGCGCCTCCAGGCCAGCGGGTCAACGTCGCCTAGAACATTTCGCCGGCGGACGTTGCGCCCCTGAGCACTTGCCTGGTTCCTCGCCTGCGGAATCCCCGCCTAGACTTCCTTCATGGAGCAGGTGAGCCTGGACACGCTCGTGTCGCACGACGGGGTCGTGCTGTGGGGCCTGCTCGGGAACGTGTACCGGTTGATCAACGACCGGTTGCATGAGGACATCCACGACGCCACCGGCCTCGACGGCTCGGAGTTCGAGTTCCTGCTGCGGCTCGCCCGCTTCCCCGCGGCGCGGGGGATGGCCACGCGGGTCGGGGAGCGGATGGGGTTCACCTCCGCCGGGACGACCAAGCTGGTGGCGCGCTTGGAGCGCAAGGGGCTGATCGAGCGGACCAGGGACCCCGACGACGGGCGGGCCTATCTCGTCGCGCTGTCGCTGCGCGGTGAACGCCTGCTCCGGAAGGGGCTCACGGCGCACGTTCCGCGCCTGGACGACGAGGTGCTCGGGCACCTGACCCCCGCCCAGCAGCGGCAGTTGCACTCCCTGCTCAGCCGTCTCGACCCGACGCTGCGCCCCTGAACCGCCGAAGTACCGATTCCCCCGGGCGATAGGCTCCGGACATGGTCAACCTCACCCGCATCTACACCCGCACCGGCGACGACGGCACCACCGCGCTGGGCGACATGAGCCGCACCCGGAAGACCGACACGCGTCTCGCCGCCTACGCGGACTCCAACGAGGCCAACGCCGCCATCGGCGTCGCCATCGCCTGCGGCGGTCTGGACGCGGACGTGGCAGCGGTGCTGACGCGTGTTCAGAACGACCTCTTCGACGTGGGCGCGGACCTGGCCACGCCGGTTGCTCCGGACCCGAAGTACCCGCCGCTGCGCGTGCTGCAGACGTACATCGACCGGTTGGAGGAGGACTGCGACCGGTTCAACGCCGATCTGGAGAAGCTGCGCAGCTTCATCCTCCCGGGCGGGACGCCGGGTGCGGCGTACCTGCATGTGGCGTGCACGGTCGTCCGCCGCGCCGAGCGCAGCACCTGGGCGGCGATCGAGGAGTACGGCGACGGCATCAACCCGCTGACCGCCAAGTACCTCAACCGGCTCTCGGACCTGCTGTTCATCCTGGCGCGCACGGCCAACAAGGCGGTCGGCGACGTGCTCTGGGTGCCGGGCGAGAACCGCTAACCCTGACCGGGTTCCGGCGCGGCGGGGTCGGGCTCTTCGCCGAAGAGGGCCAGCATCCGGCTCAACACCCGTACGCACGCGGTCAGTTCGGCGTCCGTCAGGTCGCCGGCCAGCTGGCGCAGGAGGGCGTACTCGTGCCCGGTCACGGCCGTGATCGCCGCGCTGCCGCTCTCGGTGAGCCGGATCAGCGAGGAGCGCTGGTGGGCGGGGTTGGGGATGGCCTCGACGAAACCCTGTGCGGCGGCGTCATTGACCATGCGCTGGACGAACTGACGGCTGAGCGACTGGGCGCGGCCCATCTGCGGGACGGTCATCGGGCCGTTCTCGCGCAGCAGGTCGAGCACGGCGCGGACGCCGACGGAGAGCCCCTCCGTCGGAGCGTCCTGCTCGATCCGGCGCTGGACCCGCCGGTAGAGCGGGCCGACCAGGCCGAACACCTCCATCAGGCGTTCGGGCAGTTCGTCGGGGGAGAGGATGCGGTCGGGCACGGCTTCATGATGACACACGACATGACACCTCGGTTGCCATAGTGCTCCAACTGTGACACCTTGGTTGTCATGACTGAGACCTCGATCTCTTCGGTGTCCCGTGACGCAACCCGTGACGCATCCCCTGACACGCACTCCTTCGACTCCGGCGACGGTGACCTCGTCTACCGCGACTCCGGGCCGCCGGACGGGCAGTTGGTCGTGCTGCTGCACACCGGCTTCGTCGACCGCACCCAGTTCGACAACCTCGTCCCGGGCCTCGCCGCCCAGGGCTACCGCGTCGTCGCCCCCGACGCGCGCGGGCACGGCGACTCCGCCAACGCCTCGCGGCCGTTCCGCTTCACGGACGACCTCGCCGCGCTGCTGCGCCACCTCGACGCCGGTCCGGCGGTGCTGGTCGGAGTCTCCATGGGCGCGCTGATCGCGAGCGACACCGCGCTCGAACACCCGGAGCTGGTCCGGGCGTTGGTCACCAGCGGCTACGGCCTCGGCGACCATGACGCGGGCGACCCCTGGTTCGTCGAGCGCCAGGCGGCGCAGAGCGACGCGCTCGCGCGCGGGGACATCCCGGCGTGGATGGACGTCTTCCTCGACTGGCTTCCCGGGCCCGACCGCGCGCTCACCGACGTCGACCCCGCCATTGTCCGTCAGGTCCGGGAGATGTCCGTCCGGACGCTGATGAAGCACACGCCGGACGAGCCCGACCACGCGGTGTGGGTGACCGGCAAGGAGGAGCGCGCCCACGAGCTGACGCTGCCCGTGCTGGCGGTCAACGGCGGTTTCGACTGCGTCGGTGTGCGCCGCTCCGTCGCGCGGATGGTCGCGGCCGTCCCCGACGGCCGCGCGGTGGATCTCCCCGACTCAGGCCATTACACGACGATGGAGCGGCCGGAGGAGTTCACCCGGATCCTGGTCGACTTCCTCGGGCAGCTGGACTGAGCAGCCCGAACCGGGCGACACCGACATCACGCGTCACTCTTCCGGCCGAGCGCGCGACGGGCGCCACGTACGATGCCTGACCATGGAACGGTTCCGGGTGGTCGGTGGCACGCGGCTCGTCGGGCGGGTGCGCGTGCCGGGTGCGAAGAACAGCGCGCTCAAGCTGATGGCGGCGACGCTGCTTGCCGAGGGCGAGTTCAGGATCGGCAATCTGCCCCGGATCCTGGACGTCGAGATCATGGCTGAGCTGCTGCGACGGCTCGGCTGCCAGGTGCAGCTGGAGTGGGAGGACATCCAGGGCGGCACGGCCGTGATCAGCGTGCCGGGGGAGATCGGTTACGAGGCCGACTACGACCTGGTCCGCCGGTTCCGCGCCTCCATCGCCGTGCTCGGGCCGCTGCTCGCCCGCTGCGGGCAGGTGCGGGTCGCCCGGCCGGGCGGGGACGCGATCGGCTCGCGCGGCCTGGACATGCACATCGACGGCCTGACCCGGCTGGGCGCCAGGATCGCCACCGAGCACGGGTTCCTGGTGGCGGAGGCGCTCTCCGGCAGGCTGGTCGGCGCCTCGGTGGAGTTGGACTTCCCGAGCGTGGGCGCGACCGAGAACATCCTGATGGCAGCGGTGCTGGCCAAGGGCGACACGGTCATCGACAACGCCGCCCGCGAGCCGGAGATCGTCGACCTCTGCGAGATGCTGCAGGCGATGGGCGCGAAGATCGGCGGCGCGGGTTCGTCGACGATCGAGGTGCAGGGCGTGGACCGGCTCTACCCGGTCGCCTACGACACCGTCCCGGACCGGATCGTGGCCGGGACCTTCGGCGTCGCGGCGGCGATGACCATGGGCGACGTCCGGGTCGACCACGCCCGCCCGGAGCATCTGCGCATCGCGCTGGACAAGCTCGCCGCGGCGGGAGCCGAGATCAGCGCGGACCCGGTGGGCTTCCGGGTGGTGATGACACGCCGTCCGCGCTCCGTGGACGTGGTGACGCTGCCGTACCCGGGGTTCGCGACGGATCTGCAGCCGCAGTTCGCGGCGATGAACGCGGTCGCGGAGGGCACGGCGATGATCACCGAGAACATCTTCGAGGCGCGCTTCGTCTTCCTCCAGGAGCTGGCCCGCTTGGGCGCGGAGGTGCGCACCGACGGCCACCACGCGGTCCTGCGCGGCGTCGACTGGTTGTCCGGTGCGCCGGTGGTCTCCTCCGACGTGCGGGCAGGCGCGGGCCTGGTCCTGGCCGGGCTCGTCGCGGACGGCGAGACGGTGGTCTCGGGGATCCACCACATCGACCGCGGATACGCGGGCTTCGCCGAGCAGTTGACCGCGCTGGGCGCGACGATCACGCGCGAGCACGAGTCATAGGGGAAGTTGCAGGTTCCTCAGGGGCGCGGGGCACTGCTGATCTGCGGCTCCGCCGCCGTGGGCGCGCCAACCCACCCACGCGGGTTGAGCGCCGAACGTTCAGGGCCATCCGCACGGGGTGGCTTCTCGCGCAGTTCCCCGCGCCCCTGGAGATTGCACCGTCCCTCTCACCGCAGCGTCCGGCGGGCCCGTTCCACGTCGTCCTCCCAGACCATGACGCGGGGGCCGGACGTGGTGTCCACGATCGTGTGCCGGATGCCCGCCTCGTCCAGCCGTGCGCTCAGCACCAGCGCCTCCTCGGTGTCGGCCGGCGCAGCCACCGGCACCAGCAGGCCGTAGTCGTCCGGGCGGCCGGACCTCGGCTCGCGCTGAGCGAGGGAGCGGCCACGTCCCCAGGTCCAGCGCAGCAGCAGCATCAGGACCCCGACCACGAGAAACGGGGCCAGCAGGCGCAGGGTGAGCGCGATCACGCTCCCATTCTGCTTCGGACGGCCGTGAAGTGTGTAGATTCCTGCCAGGCACGACGCCGTGCGCGGGCGATCCTCGCTGCGCGGATGCGCTGCCGCGGACACCACTACGACACGGAGGACACCGTGACCAGCAGCATCGCCGTCGTCGGAGCCGGGCTCATGGGTTCCGGAATCGCCCAGGTCTCGGCTGTCGCCGGACATGACGTGGTGCTGCGGGACGTCACCGACGCGGCCCTCGAGCGCGGCCTCACCGGCATCCGGGACAGCTACGCCCGCTTCGTCAGCAAGGGCAGGATGACCCAGGAGGCCATGGACGCCGCCCTCGCCCGGATCACCACGACCACCGACCTCGGCGCGGCCGGGAACGCGGACATCATCGTCGAGGCGGTCTTCGAGCAACTGGACGTCAAGGAGGGCGTCTTCCGCGAGCTCGACAAGATCGCCAAGCCGGGCGCGGTGCTCGCCACCAACACCTCGGCGATCCCGATCACCCGCATCGCGGCCGTGACGGAGCGTCCGGAGGACGTCGTCGGCGTCCACTTCTTCTCGCCGGTGCCGATGATGCAGCTGGTCGAGCTGGTGCGCGGCTACAAGACCAGCGACGCCACCCTGGCCACGGTCCGCGCCTACGCCGAGGGCATCGGCAAGACCTGCGTCGTCGTCAACCGGGACGTGGCGGGCTTTGTGACGACCCGCCTGATCACCGCGCTGGTGGTCGAGGCCGTCAAGCTCTACGAGTCCGGCGTCGCCAGCGCGGAGGACATCGACACCGCCTGCCGTCTCGGCTTCGGCCATGCGATGGGCCCGCTGGCCACCGCGGACCTGACCGGCGTCGACATCCTGCTGCACGCCGCGCACAACATCTACGACGAGACCCAGGACACCAAGTTCGCCGCGCCGGAGATCATGGCGCGCATGGTGACCGCGGGCGACCTCGGTCGCAAGAGCGGCCAGGGCTTCTACCCCTACGGCGACAAGTAGGACCGCTCCGCACGCGTGCGGAAGTGTGACGTGGGCCCCAGGTGAGCTGTCTCACCTGGGGCCCCATCAGCACTGGGGATCCTCGATAATCAAACGAACATCCGGTCGACTGACGTGAAGCGCGGACATCCTTCACCCGGATGAGTGATTTCCTTTCAGATCTCGCCGTGGCCAGCAACTTGCTCGCCTGTCGTTGCGTCAGATGGAGGGGGTCACCTGTGAGAAGTCACCGGCGGACACCTCGGTGACCCGGTATCCACGAGAGCGAGGGGAGCCCGCATGCTGATCCGCGGTGACCACGGTCACCTCGCCGTCGAGGGCGAGCTCGACGTGCGCTCCGCCGCCGATGCCCGCACCGCGCTGCACCGCGCCGTGGACGACGGAGCGGGCGATCTCGTGCTCGACCTGAGCGGCCTGTCGTCCTGGGACGCGACCGGGCTGGGCGTGATCATGGGTACCCACCGCCGTGCCGGACGTTACGGCCGCCGCCTGGTGCTGCGCGGCGTCCCGCTGCAGCTGCAGCGACTGCTGGTGGCCACGCGGCTGCACCGGATCCTCGCGATCGAGAGCTACCACCCGGCGTCCGCGGTCGAGCCGCTGCCGGTGTCCATCCCATAACGGTCCGAGGGCCGCTCTCCCCAGGGTTCACTTCCGTACCGCAGAATGACCCCCGCAGAGCGCCTTGTGTCGGCGCGGACGGGGCCGGAAGAGGATCATGAGCGAAACGACAGGCCACCACTCCGCAGGCATATCCGGCGGGGAACTGGTGCCCAGAGGTACACCCGGCGCGGTCGCACCGTATACGGGCGGTTTGTCCGTCGCGGGTGGAGCGCTCGGCTCCGGCGAGCCGCTCCCTGACGGACGCCGACGTACCGGCGACGTCGTCGCAGGCGACCTGCTGCTGACCGTCAACGGCCCCGAGGGCTCCGCCGTCGAGCCGCTGCCCGAGCACCGCCGCCCGCAGCCGCCGACGCCGCTGGGCGACGCCCACGGCCCCGTCCGCTACGCGGCCGGCGGACTGCTGGAGCGCGAGGAGCAGTGCGCACGGCTCCGGGAACTGCTCGTCCAGGGCCGCTCGGTCCGGCTGACCGGCCCGCACGGCTCCGGACGCAGCGCCGTGCTGGAGGCCGTCGCCGCCTCGTGCTCCGGGCTGCTGCCCGGCGGCGTGGTCCGGCTGAGCGCCTACCGCAAGCCGCTCGGCGACCTGCTCCAGGACCTCTACGCCGCACTCGGCGGCGCCCCCGGCCACCGGCCCACCCGTCGTGAGCTGCCGCAGCTGCTGGCCGGCCACCGCGCCGCCGTCCTCGTCGACGACGTCGACTTCGGCGGCGAGGCGCTGGACGAGCTGATGCTCGCCGCTCCCGACTGCTCCTTCCTGATCGCGGCCACCCCCGACGCCCCCACGCCCACGGCCGGCGCACCCGTCGAGGAGTCGCGGCTCACCGGCCTGAGCCGGGCGGGCTGCCTGGCGCTGCTGACCAAGCTGGCGTGCCGCTCCCTGGACGAGAGCGAGCGGGCCTGGGCGGTGGACCTCTGGTTCGAGTCCGAGGGCCTCCCACTGCGCTTCGTCCAGGCCGCCGCGCTGCTGCGCCACCGCGAGCTGGCCATCGACGCGCTCGCGGGCGGACTCGTCGACCTCGACGAGGACCCCGTGCCGCTGCCGTCGGTCGCCGAGAGCGCCGCGCCCGCGGCCCGGATCGCCAGGGGCCTCTCCGAGCCCACGCGGGCCGTGCTCCGGCTCGCCGCGTCGCTCGGCGGCGACTTCCCGACCCCGCCGCACCTGCCCGCGCTGGTCGACGTCGGCCACGGCGAGGCGGCCCTGGAGGAGCTGGTCGAGGCCGGTCTGGCCGAGGAGGTGCCCGGCGGCACGCACCGCCTGGTCGAGGGCACCGCCGCGCTGCTGGCGGGGGAGTGGCCCGAGACCGGAGTCCGGGACGCCGCGCAGCACTTCGCCTGGTGGACCGGGCACGCCGCGGTGACGGAGACTCAGATCGCGATCGAGGCCGAGGTGCTGCTCGCCGTGCTGCGCACCGACCAGGAGGCCGGACGGCACGAGCAGGTGGTGCTGCTGGCCCGCGCCTGCGCGCCCGCCTTCGGGCTGGCGCTGCGCTGGGGCGCCTGGGAGCGGGCGCTGCGCCACGGTCTGGAGTCCGCGCGGGCGACCGCCTCGGTGGCTGAAGAAGCCTGGTTCCACCACGAGTTGGGCGTGCTGACCTTCTGCGCGGGAGCCTACGAGCGCTCGCGTGCCGAGCTTGAGGCCTCCGTAGCGCTGCGCGGTGCCCTGGCCGACGCGCGCGGCACCGCCAACGGCCGCCACGTGCTGGAGTTGCTCGACCAGGCCGCCGTCATCACCGGCGCCACCGCCGTCGGCGGAGCGCGCCTGCGCGGCGGCCGGGAGGACGGCCTGCGCCGCCTCGCCGCGTTCGCGACGCGTCGCACCGTCGGGGCCACCGAGCGCCGCGAGGGTCCGGCGACGCGGCGTCAGCTCATGCTGGCGGGCGGCAGCGTGGTGCTGATGGGCCTGCTCGGTGCGGGCGCGGCCGTGGGGCTGCACGTCTTCGACGGCGGCTCCGGCAAGGGGCAGAGCGTCGACGTCGCCCCGGCCGGTCGTCCCAGCGCGACGCCGACCCTGCCGGACCTCGGTGGTCCCGGCTCGCCGTCCGGCTCCGGCACGACCTCCTCGTCGGCCAAGGCGTCCCCGTCGAAGTCGACGACCGCCTCGCCGAGTTCCAGCGCGTCCAGCCCCTCGCTCTCCCCGTCGGCTCCGGGCGTGACCCAACCGCCGAACTCCCCGCCCGCCACGCACGGTGGCTCGGGCGGTACCACGGGCGGGTCCACCGGCGGTTCCAGCGGCGGCAGTTCGGGGGGCACCACGGGTGGCACAACCGGTGGCAGTACCGGTGGCAGTACCGGTTCGACGGGGGGCAGCACGGGTTCCACCGGCGGGTCGACCGGAGGCACGTCGGGCGGTACGACGGGCACGCCTACGGGCGGTACGACGGGCGGCACGACCGGTGGCAGCACCGGGAGCACCGGTTCGACGGGGGGCAGCGCGGGTTCCACCGGCGGGTCGACCGGCACGACCGGTGGCACGTCGGGCGGGTCGACCGGCTCGCCCTCGCCCGGCGGGAGCGCCGCGGCCGTCCCGGCGAGCCAGTCGGCCACGGCGTCCGGCCCGGTAGCGAGCAGCTCGGCGGCGAGCAGCCCGGCGACGAGTGGCTCAGCCGGGACGTCCTCCCCGACCGCTGGCTAGGCGGTGTTGAGAACCCCCGCCAGGCCTGCGGGGGTTCCAGAACATTGGCCTGGTCGACGACACCTGCTGATCCGGGATCAGAACAGCTTGAGCTTGTCGTCCTCGATGCCGCGCAGCCCGTCGTAGTCCAGGACCACGCAGTCGATGCCGCGGTCGTTGGCCAGCACCCGGGCCTGGGGCTTGATCTGCTGTGCGGCGAAGATGCCCTTCACCGGGGCCAGCAGCGGGTCACGGTTGAGCAGTTCGAGATAGCGGGTGAGCTGCTCGACGCCGTCGATCTCGCCGCGACGCTTGATCTCGACCGCGACGGTGGTGCCCTCCGCGTTGCGGCAGAGGATGTCGACCGGACCGATCGCCGTCATGTACTCCCGGCGGATCAGCGACCAGCCCTCGCCGAGGACCTCCATCCGGTCGGCGAGGAGCTCCTGGAGGTGGGCCTCGACGCCGTCCTTGATCAGGCCCGGGTCCACGCCGAGTTCGTGCGAGGAGTCGAGCATGACCTCTTCGAGGGTGATGATCAGCTTTTCGCCGGCCTTGTTCTCCACCGTCCAGCGGCCGTCCTCCTCCTTGAGCGTGCAGGGCGGGGACATCCAGTTGAGCGGCTTGTAGGCGCGGTCGTCGGAGTGCACGGCGACACTTCCGTCCGACTTGACCAGGATGAGCCGAGGGGCGGACGGCAGGTGGGCGGTGAGCCGGCCTGCGTAGTCGACGGAGCAGCGGGCAATGACGAGACGCACGGCCGACCACGCTAGCCCACGAAGGCCATTCGAAGCGATTCCACGCCAAACCCGCGAACGCGCGATCCGCCGGAACCACCGGCGTACGCGGGCGCGTTGTCACGGTCGAGTACCGGCGACTACGCAGAGCACGCGCCGTGTGACAGTCGGATCACCACAACTGTGGCTTGATCCTTTCGCCGCACTCTGGTGCCACTGTGTATCACCCCTTACGGTGAGTCACGGACACTCAGGGTAGGGAGATTGCCACATTCCGCTCCCTACCCGGCCGTTCCCTGGGACGCTGGTGAGTACGCCTTTCCGCCGGAGCTGTGGCGGGAGAGCGGACTGAGCAACCACCGTCCACTCTGCACCACCCCTCCGCGGCGGCCCGTTCGCGGAGGCACTGCGAGAGGAGAACCCATGTCGCTCGACGTCTCACCGGCCCTGCTCGAAAAGGCCGAGCGAGGCGAGGTCGACGAGAGGGAATTCGTCGACTGCGTCCGTACCTCCCTGCCCTACGCCTGGGACCTGATCAGCTCGCTGGTCGTCCAGCAGCAGGTCGACGGCAGTGAGTTCGCCGACAACCAGGTGCCCCCGCCTTCCGAGCAGGCCCGCGGCCAGCTGCTGCGCGCCATGGCGAGCAACGCGATCAGGGGCGCCCTGGAGCGGCACTTCGGTGTCCGGCTCGCATTCCAGAACTGCCACCGGGTCGCCGTCTTCCCGCCGGGGCCGGAGTCCGACAACCGGTTCGAGAAGTTCACCTCGATCCGCGCGCAGGTACTCAACCAGTCCGAGGTGTTGCGGGACTGCTGAAGACGTTCGGGGGCGGATCTGATCAAGTCAATTCTGCGGAAGCTGGGGGAGGACTTCCGCGCCCAGCCGGGCGATGTTGCCGATCGTCTCGGCCCGGTCGCCGGAGCCCTCCACCAGCAGGGCGAAGCGTCGAATACCCGTGCGCTCGTGCGTGGCCGACAGCCTGTCGGCGCAGAGTTGCGCGGTGCCCACCGCGTGCAGATCGCACAGGAGCTCGGTGTACTGCTCCGGGTCGCGCATCCGGCGCTCCCGTCCGTCGACCGTCCGGTGCGCGCCCAGGCCGTACTGGAAGAAGCCGGGCATGGAGCGCATCAGCTGCGCCCGTGCCTCCGCAGTGCTGTCGCCGACCTGGGCCACTCCGGCGGCGACGTGCTCAGCCTCGACCCGAGCGACCTGGTCGGGTGAACGGCCCGCCTCCAGGGCGGCGTTGCGGTAGGCGGCGATCATCTCCGCCTTGTCCTCGTCCCCGGAGTGCATGCCCAGCAGCATCGGCAGGCCCCGCTGCGCCGCCAGCCGGACCGAGCCGAGAGAGGTGCAGGCGACCACCACGGGCGGCCCCCCGACCGCCCGTGGTGCCGCCATCGCCGTCGGCGCCTCCGCGTACGCCTCCGTGTGGGCGTCGGGGTACGCGTCGGCATAGGCGTGCTGACCGACCGTCGGGCGCTGGCGCTGCGACGTCACCGGGTGCAGCGGCTGGATCGGGGTGAGCGGTTGCTCGGTCGCCCGCGGCACGACCGGCACCTCGGGGAAGGAGTAGCGCGGACCTGACGCGCCGACCCGCGAGGAGCGCAGCCAGCGCAGCAGCAGGTCGAGCGACTCGGGGAAACCCGACTCGTAGGCCTCCGCCCCGCCCCCGAAGACGGACAGGTCGATCCACGGTCCGCCCCGGCCGACGCCGAGGGTGAACCGCCCGCCCGAGGTGAGGTGCAGCAGCGCGGCCTGCTCGCCCAGCCGCACCGGATGGTGCGTCGGCAGCACGCTGACCGCCGTGCCGACCCGGATCCGGCGCGTCCGGCCCAGCAGCAGACCCGCCAGCGTCGCGGCGTCGGGGCAGACTCCGTACGGGACGAAGTGGTGCTCGGCGAGCCAGACGCTGTCCAGGCCCGCCTGCTCGGCCGCTATCGTGGCGGAGACGGTGCGTTCCAGGGATTCGGCGTGGCTCTGGCCGGGGAACTGCGCCGAGAGCAGGAACGCTCCGGCGGTGATCCCGGCCGGCGCGCGCCGGGCTGTCCGCTGCCTCGGTAGCCGGTACGGCGCGAGAGTCGGGACGGCGCTGGCGTGCACGGCGGACATGGAATCAACTCCTTGGCATCGCGGGAAACTTCGATCCCGCAGCTACCACTGGAGTAACTCACGTCATGTGCCACGGGCACAGCGAAAGCTGCCACTCGGCGCGATAACGGGTGGAATTGGCATCGGCCTCTGGCAGGATCTGGGACCCTGTGGTAGAGGGCCTTCGACACCGGAATCGGGCCATGACGCACCGGTTCCACTACCCTGTGAGGCACCAGCATGCCGTCCAGCAAGGGGGAATCGTGTCTCCTCGACGAAGTCGTCCCCGAGGGGACGAACGACAGAATCCCCGTGCGATTTCCGGCGGCCACTGGATGGAGCAGACCGAGGACTTCGGCGGCGAGGAGTGGCAGGTCCGGTCCGTCGCAGGCGACAGCGGCAAGTCCTACCGCTGCCCCGGATGCGACCAGGAGATCCCGCCCGGCGTCGGGCATGTGGTCGCCTGGCCCGCCCAGTCGATGGGCGCGGCCGGGGGAGTCGACGACCGCCGCCACTGGCACCGCGCCTGCTGGACGGCACGCGAACGCCGCGGCGCGAACGTGATCCGCGGCCGCGGCGCTCCCCGGTACTAGCCCGGACCGGTACCAGCTCAGACCGGTACCAGCTCAGACCGGGTCCCAGCCCGGAGCGCCGGCTTCAGGCGTCCCGGCGCTTGAGCAGCACCAGACCCACCGCCAGCGCGACGGCCACCCAGGCCAGGCAGATGAAGAAGGCCTCCAGCGGGCCGTAGGGGATGCTGGTCGACCCGTGCACGGCGGCCAAGCGCTGGCCCGCCTCGTCCGGGAAGTAGTGGGCGACGGTCTTCACCTTGGGCACCGCGCTGAGGATCGGCGAGATCAGGAAGAAGAAGGGCATCAGCAGGCCCAGCGAGAGCACCGGCTTGCGCAGCATGAAGCCGACGCCCAGCGAGAAGAGGGCGATCAGCGTCATGTAGATCGCCATGCCGAACACCGCGCGCAGCACGCCCGGGTCGCCGATGTGCGTCCGGTGGCTGCCGAGCAGCGACTGCCCGAGGAAGAACGCGACGAACGCGGTCAGCAGCGCGACCGGCAGTACCAGCGCCAGCACCGTCAGCACCTTGGCCACCATCAGCGTCGTCCGCTGCGGCACGGCGGCCAGCGTCGCCCGGATCATCCCGGTGCTGTACTCGCTGCCGATCACCAGCACGGCGAAGACGATCAGAGCCAGCTGGCCCAGGAAGATGCCGGAGAAGCTGGTCGAGGTCGGATCGAAGCTGGCCTGTTCCGACGCGCCCATCTTGCTGAAGTTGCTGTTGCTGAAGAACGAGATCAACGCGCCGAGGCCGACCGTCACCACGAACGCGGTGATCAGGGTGACCAGCGTCGACCGGACCGTCTTCACCTTGGTCCACTCGGAGAGCAGCACCGGAACCATCGTCAGCTCTCCTTCTTCTTGTTGCCCTTGGTGCTCCTCCAGTCCGCACCCCACGCGGACGCGGGTGCGGGCGCGGGTGGGGGCTCCGCGGCCTCGTCCGCCGGGAGGGCTCCGGACAGGCCGTGCGTGGGCATGGCGCCGGTGTGGTACTCGACCGAGTCTGCCGTCATCCGCATGAACGCCTCCTCCAGGGACGCGCGCTGCGGGCTCAGTTCGTGCAGCGTGACGCCGTGGGCCGCGACCAGGTCGCCGATCCGGGCCGGGTCGGCGTCGACCACCTCGAAGGCGCCGTCACTGTCCGGCCTCGCGCTCATGCCGTTGGCGGTCAGCAGGTCGAGCAGTCGCTCGGGCTGCGGCGAGCGGAGCCGGACGAAGGAGTGCGAGTTCTGGTCGATGAACTCGTTCATCGACAGGTCGGCCAGCAGCCTGCCCTGCCCGATGACGATCAGGTGGTCCGCCGTCAGCGCCATCTCCGACATCAGGTGCGAGCTGACGAAGACCGTCCGCCCCTCCGCGGCCAGCGCCTTCATCAGATTGCGGACCCAGAGGATGCCCTCCGGGTCCAGGCCGTTGACCGGCTCGTCGAACATCAGGATCTTCGGGTCGCCCAGCAGCGCGGCGGCGATGCCCAGCCGCTGCCCCATGCCCAGCGAGAAACCGCCCGACCGCTTCTTCGCGACCGCCGTCAGCCCGACCAGGCTCAGCACCTCGTCCACCCGACGGGTCGGGATCCGGTTGCTCTGCGCCATCCAGAGCAGGTGGTTGTAGGCGGTGCGCCCTGGGTGGACCGCCTTGGCCTCCAGCAGGGCGCCGATGTACTTGAGCGGTTCGCGCAGCTGACCGTAGTGCTTGCCGTCGATCCGGACGCTTCCGGCGGTGGGCCGGTCCAGGTCCAGCATCATCCGCATGGTGGTGGACTTCCCGGCGCCGTTCGGCCCGAGGAACCCGGTGACCACGCCGGTGGGGATCGTGAAACTGAGCCGGTCCACGGCGAGGGTGTCGCCGTACCGTTTGGTCAGCTCGTGGACCTCGATCATGGGCGCACTCCCTGGACTGGTCGTCCCTGGCCACACTAGGTCAGTTCCCTACCTCCCGCCCTGTACCTGCGCCGATCGGCCGCCGCGCGTCCTACGCTGGCCCCATGACCGAACAACTCTCCGTGCTCTCCGTGCGCGAGGCGGGCTCGGGCACGCCGCTGGTGCTGCTGCACGCCTTCCCGCTGTCCTCCCGCATGTGGCAGGCCCAGCTCGACGAGCTGCCCGGCACGGACGGCTCGGACGCCCGCGTCCTCGCCGTCGACCTGCGCGGTTTCGGCGGTACGGAGCTGGGTGCTGACGCCCCGTCGCTGGACCTGCTGGCGGACGACATCGCGCTGCTGCTCGACCGCGCGGGCATCGAGGAGGCGGTCGTCGGCGGCGTCTCCATGGGCGGCTACGTGGCCATGGCTTTCGCCCGCCGCCATGGGGACCGCCTCAGCGGCCTGCTCCTCGCCGACACGAAGGGCACGGCCGACACCGACCAGGCCCGCGCCCACCGCGAGCGCGTCGCGTCGGCGGTCCTGGCCCGGCGGAGCGTGCGCCTGCTGGTCGACGAGCAGTTGCCGTCCCCGCTCCTCGGCGCGACGACGGCGGCGCGCGCACCGGAACTGGTCGCGCATGTCGCTTCGCTGATCGAGAGCGCGTCACCGGAGGCGGTGGCCTGGGCGCAGAGGGCAATGGCCTGCCGGCCCGACTCCCTCGCGGACCTCCGGAAGGTCGACGTCCCGTCCCTGGTCGTCGTCGGCGCGGAGGACACCCTCACCCCACCCTCCGACGCCGAGGCCCTGGCGGAGGCCCTGCCCCAGTCCGAACTGACGATCCTCCCGGGCGCGGGCCACCTCTCTCCACTGGAGGTCCCGGAGGCCTTCAACACTGCCGTCAGGACGCTCCTGGCCCGGCTGGACTGAGACGAACAACCACGTGGGGGGCGCCAGGCGCTTTGGGGCAGGCGAGCGAGCACACCAGGGGCGCGAGGAACTGCGCGAGCAACCACCCTGTCCGGATGGCCCTGCTCGATCGGCGACTCACCACCATGGGTGGCTTGTCGCGCAGTTCCTCGCGCCCCTGATAGTGCATCTACCTGTGGCAGCGCTGGCTCGGCTTGTCGCGCCCGCGCGGCGGAGCCGCACATGAGCAGAGCCTCGCGCCCCTGATAGTGCATCTACCTGTGGCAGCGCTGGCTCGGCTTGTCGCGCCCACGCGGCGGAGCCGCACATGAGCAGTTCCTCGCGCCCCTGATAGTGCATCTACCTGTGGCAGCGCTGGCTCGGCTTGTCGCGCCCGCGCCCCTGGACAGTGCAACCATCTGCGGCAGCGAACAGTGATCCGTCTGCCTACCGGCTCTGCTGCGCCGGGACGCCGCGGCCCATGACGTCGTCGTCCGGGGCTGCCGCCGCGGCGACCGCCGCGCCCGTGAGGGTGGCGAGCATCTCGCGGACGTTGGTGAGCTGGGCGTTGATGCTGTCGCGACGGTTCGTCAGCGCCGCGAGCTCGCGCTCGCTCTCGCTGCGGACGCGGTCCGCCTTCGCGTTGGCGTCGGCGACGATGTCCTCGGCCTGGCGCTGGGCGGTCTCGACAGTCTGACGCGCGCGGCGCTCGGCGTCCGTGCGGAGCTTCTCCGCCTCCAGACGGAGCTGCTCGGCGCGGTGCTCGATCTCGGCGAGGCGCTTCTCGGCCTTGGCCTGACGAGCCGCCAGGTCACGCTCGGACTGCTCGCGGCGCTTGGCCAGGTTGGTCTCGAAGTCGGCGGCGGCCTGGGCGGCCTTCGCACGGGTCTCCTCGAAGAGGGCGTCAGCCTCCTCGCGCTTGTTCTGCGCGTCCTTCGTGGCCTCGGCGCGCAGCTGGGTGGAGTCGCTCTTCGCCTTCTCGACGATGCGAGCGCCCTCCTCCTCGCTCTTCGCCTTGCGGTCCTTGGCGTAGCCCTCGGCCTCGCTGCGCACCTGCTGCGCGGCGGCCTCGGCCAGCTCGCGGTGCTGCTCGGCGGCGCGGCGGGCCTCGTCACGCAGGTCCTTGGCCTCCTCCTCGGCGAGCCGGAGGATCTTCTCGACCCGGGCGCCCAGGCCGGCGTACGACGGTTCGGCGTCGGTGATCTGCGCCTGCGCCGTCTGGGTCTCGAGGTGCAGCTCCTCAATGCGCTTCTCCAGCGCGGAGATCCGGTTGAGAGCGCCGTCGCGGTCCGCGACCAGCTTGCTGATGCGCTCGTCGACCTGAGCACGCTCGTACCCGCGGCGCACGACGTCGAAGCCGTGCGGAGAGTGTGTGTCGCTCATGGGGGTGGAGTTCCTGTCCGTCTGCCAGAGGTGGTGTCTATGGAGTCTGAGATGAGGTGGTAGGGCGAATCCTGACACGGATTCGGAGTGTCATCGACGGAAAGCCGATGAAGAGTGGAGAATGACCGCTCAATCGGGTGGTTGCACGCCACCGCGTTTGCCACTCGCACGAGTTGCACCCGCTCCGACACCCGCAGGGGAGCCCCCGCGACCGCCGCCCTTGCCGGATCCTGAGCCGCTGTCGTTGTTCGCCTTGCCCGAGCCGCCGCCCCCGTGGCCCGAGCCGTTGGCGGAGCCGTTCTCGGCGCCCGCCGTGCCCCCGTTCGCCTTGCCCGCACCGGCCGGCGCCTCGAAGGCCTCGAGGGCCTGGAGCACGTCCTGCACGCGGGCGATCTCGGTGTTGATGTCCTTGCGGCGGCTGACCAGCTCGTCGAGTTCCCTGCGGCCCTCGTCGGTGATCCGCTTGGCCTCGGAACGGGCCTCGTCGACCGTGCGCTCGGCGTCGGTCCTGGCCCGGACCAGCTCCGACTCGCCTGCCTCGACCGCCTCCTGACGGGTCCGCTCGGCGGCGTCGGTCGCGGCCTGCCGGGTCTGCCCGGCCTCCGCGCGGGCCGCCTCGAGCTCGGCCACGGCGTCGGCCTTGCGCGCCTCGGCCTCCTTGAGCAGCCCCTCCGCCTTCCTGACCGCGGCGATGCGGACCTTGCTCGCCTCGGCGGACGCGTCGGACTGCATTTCGGCGGCCTTGTCGCGTGCCTCGGCCAACGCGCGGTCGGCCTCGGCCTTGGAGGCGTCCAACTGCTCGGTGGTGTCCGCGATCAGCTTGTCCACGCGTTCACCGGCCGAGCGCAGTGCCTCCGCGGACTCCTTGCGGGCCCGCTCGTGCAGTGCCTCGACCTCGCCGTGGATGCGCTCGCGCAGCTCCTCGGCACGTTCGCGGATCTGCGCCGCGTCGCCGCGCGCCTCGACCAGGATCTGGTCGGCGTCGCGACGGGCCTGTTCGACCAGGGAGCTGCCCTCGGCGGCTCCCTCGGCGGTGATCCGCTCCGCCTCCCTGCGGGCGGCGGAGACCATGGCGTCGGCCTGCTCCTCCGCGGCGGCCGTGGTGGCCAGCGCGGTGGTCTCGGCGTCGGTGGTGACCGACTCCGCCAGCTCCTGGGCCTCGGCCAGGGTGCGGGCGGACTCCTCGGCGGTGCGGGTGCGGAGCTCCTCCGCCTCCGCGCGCGTCCGGGCGGTGTCCTGCTCGGCCTGTTCGCGGATCTGCTCGGCCTCGGCCCGCACCCGGGCCGCCTCGGCGGTGGCCAGGTCGCGGATCTGTGCGGCCTCGCGCTCGGCGTCGGCGCGGAGCTGGGTGATCTGGACCTCGGCCGCCTCGTGCATCCCGGCGACGGACTGGCGGATCTGCGCGGCCTCGTCCTCGGCGGCCGCGATCCGGGCAGCGGCCTCGCGCTCGTTCTCGGCGCGCTCGGCGTCGAGCCTGGCCCGCTCCTCGGCGAAGGCCTCGGCGGCCTCCTGCCGCAGCCCGGCCAGCTCGGAGGTGACCCGCTCGCGGTCGGACGCGGCCTCGGCCCGGACCCGGGCGGCCTCGGTGGTGGCCAACTGCCGCACCTGACCGGCCTCGCGCTCGGCGGAGGCGGCGGTCTCGGCGGCGGACTGCTCCGCCTGCCGACGCAGCTCGGTCAGCTCGGCGTGGAGCGCCTCGCGGTCGGCGGCGGCCTGCTGTTCGGCGTCGGCGAGCACCTTCGCGGCCTCGTCGCGCAGTTCGGCGACGGCGGTCTCGGTGTCCATCAGCGCCTTGGCCGCGGTCTCGCGGGAGGCCTTGGCGTCGGCCAGGTCGACCGCGGCGGCCGCGCGGGCCTCGGCGCGGATCTGGTCGGCCTCGCCGTGGGCCTCGCCGAGCACCGCGTCGCGCCGGTCGGCCAGTTCGTTCTCGGCCTGCGCACGCAGCGCGGCCAGGCCGGCGGCGTGTTCGGCGGCGGCCTGCTCGGCCTGGGCGACGAGTTCGGTGGCGCGGGCGTCGGCCTGGCTGCGCTGCTCGACCATGGCTGCGTGCTCGGCGGCCATCACCGCGTCGGCCTCGGCGCGGAGCCGGGCCAGCTCGGCGGCGGCCTCCTCGTGCTCGCGACGGGCCTGGGCGCGGATCTCGTCGGCGTCCGCCGCGGCGGCCTGGCGGGCCTCCTCCGCGTCGGCCACCGCAGCCTCGCGGGTCTCGTCGGCGGCGGCCTGAGCCTCGATCAGGGTCTGGGCGGTGGCCTCGCGGGAGGCCTTGGCCTCGGCCAGGTCGACCGCGGCGGCCTCGCGGGCCTCGCCTCGGACCCGGTCCGCCTCGCCGTGCGCCTCGGCCAGCACGGCGTCGCGCTGCTCGGCGAGCTCGCGCTCGCTCTGCGCCCTGGCGTCGGCCAGGTCGGAGGCCTGCTGACGCGCCGCCTGTTCGGCCTGCTCGACGGTGGCCTGAGCCTCGTTCCGCAGCCGTTCGGCCTCGACCTGAGCGTCCGTCAGCAGCGACTCGCGCTGGGCGGCGGCCTCCGCGTCGTGCTGCTCCAGGGCCTGCTGTGCCTGGGCGGCGGCCTCCTGCGCCTGGGCCTGGAGCTGCTCCGCCTCGGCCTGCGCGGCGGACAGTGCCGCCGTGCGCTGCTCGGCCAGCTCGGCGGCCTGCGCCTCGGCGGCCTGGCGGGCCTCCTCGGCGATCCGCTCCGCGTCGGCCTCGGCGGCCTCGCGCAGGCGGACCAGGTCGGCCTCCTGGTCGCGGGCGGCCTCACGGATCCGCTCGGCCTCCGCCTCGGCGTCGCCGATGGACGCGGCGGCCTGCTCGCGCAGCGACCGGGCCTCGGCCAGGTCGACCTCGGCGCGCTCGGTGGCCTCGGCGCGGATCCGCTCGGCGTCGCCGCCCGCGGCGTCGCGCTGCGCCTTGGCCTCGGCCAGGTCCTGAGCGGCGGCCTCGCGCGCCTCGGTGCGGATCCGCTCGACCTCGCTGTCCAGGTCGGCGCGCATCCGGGCCAGCTGGTTCTCGGCTTGGGCGCGGGACTCGGCGACCTCGACGGCGGTGCGCTCGCGCAGCTCGGTGGTCTCGGCGGCGGTGCGTTCGCGGAGCTCGGCGGCGGCCTCGGCGTCAGCGGCGGCGCGCTCCCCGGCCGCGCGCGCCTCCTCGGCGCGCTCGGCGGCCAACTGCTCGGCGGCGGCCAGGATCTGGTCGCGCTCCTGCCGGGCCTCGGTCTGCACACGCTCGGCCTCGGCGGCGGCGGTGGCGCGCAGCTCCTCGGAGGCGGCGGCCGCGGCCTTGCGGGTCTGCTCGGCGGCGGCAGCAGCAGCTGCGTGCACCTCCTCGGCCTTGGCCACGCCCTTGGCGGCCTCGGCGTCACGGATGCCCTCGGCCTCGCCACGGATCCGCTCGGCCTCGGTCTTGGCGCGGGCCAGCACCTGCTCGGCGCGGCCCTGGATCTCCCGGGCGTCCTCGGCGGCGCGCGCCTTGGTGGCGGCGACCTCCCCGGCAGCCCCGCCGCGCAGCTCGTCGGCGTCGGCCTTGGCCTTGACCAGGAGTTCCTCGGCGGTGCGGGCCGACTCCTCGATCTGCGCTATGGCCTGACGACGTGCCTCGCCCCGGGTCCGCTCGGCCTCGACGGCGGTGTCGGCGCGCAACTGCTCGGCCTCGGCGCGCAGCTGGGCGGCGGCGTCCTGGTGCGCGGCGATCTCGTCCAGGGCCATGCCCTGGGCCTGCTCGGCGGCGGCCCTGGCCTGGTCGCGCAGCAGCTGCACCTCGGCCCTGGCCTCGGTGCGGATCCGCTCGGCCTCTTCGGTGGCGTTCAGGCGGACGGTCTCGGCGTCGGAGGTGGCGCGGGAGACGACCTCCTCGGCGGTGCGGGCCGCCTTGGCCAGGTGCACGGTCGCGGTGGCGGCGCCCTGGGTGCGGGCGGACTCGAGCGCCTCGGTCCGGAGCCGCTCGATCTCCGCGCGTGCCTCCTCCAGCAGCCGCTGGGCCTCGGCCTTGACCTCGTCGGCCTCCTTGATCGCGGCGGCGACCATCCGGGCGACCTCGGCCTTGGCCGTGTCCGAGCGCTGTTGACCGACGGCCTCGGCGCTGGCCAGCTGCTCCTCGGCGTTCGCGCGGAGCGTCGCGGCCTCGGTGTTGGCCTCGACACGGGCCCGCTCGGCCCGCTCGGTGGCGTCCTGGGCCTGCGCGGCGGCGGCGTTGAGCAGCCGCTCGGCCTCGGTCCGGGCACGCTGCAGGACCGCGTCGGCCTCGGCGCGGGTGGACTCGACGTCGGCGGCGACCTGGGAGGTGGCCGACTCGGAGACGGCCATGGCCTCGGCGCGGGCCACGCTCATCAGGTGCTCGGCCTCGGCGCGCGCCTGGTCGATGATCTGCCGGGCCTGCTGCTCGGTCCCGGCGCGGGCCTGCTCGGCCCAGGAGACGTTCTCGTTGACGTGCAGTTCGGCGTTGCGGCGCATGTCGGCCAGCTCGGCCTCGAGGTGGCGGCGACGCGCCTCGGCCTCGGCC
Source organism: Streptacidiphilus sp. BW17 (assembly GCF_041262485.1). Lineage (NCBI taxonomy): Bacteria > Bacillati > Actinomycetota > Actinomycetes > Kitasatosporales > Streptomycetaceae > Streptacidiphilus > Streptacidiphilus sp. BW17. Next base: position 68,090 of record NZ_JBGCCR010000027.1, read on the forward strand.
TGCCACTCGGCCTGGAGCCGGGCGGAGCGGTCGGCGGCCTCCTGCATCAGCCGGGCGGTGGCGTTCTGCGCCTCCAACCGGGTGCGCTCGGCCTCCTGCCGCAGCTGCTCGGCCTGGGCCTCGGCAGTGCGCAGGATCTGTTCGGCCTGCCCGGCGACGGAGTCGAAGGCGCGCGGCTGCGCAAGCTGCCGACGCGATTCGTGCAGCTTGGCGCGGAGGACTTCCACCTGGTAGGCGAGGTCCTCGGCATGTGTGACGGCCTTCTCGCGCTCCTTGCGAAGCCGATCCATGTCGGCCTCGAACTTGGCGAGGTGATCGTCAACCTCGTAGCCGTCGTTGCCCCGCACTCCGCGGTCCCATCCGTCTCCTGCTCGCGTCGCCAGCCCGTGCGCCGGTTCGGGTGTATCCCGATCCGCCGTCCGAGTGAGCTCCTTGATGAACCCTATGCCTTACGGAGAATGGTGGCAGATCGTGGGAGAGAGTGGGCCACGAGGTCGCTGAGCACCCCCCACCCGCGCCCCCCGGCTACCGGACCGTGGCACCGGCGCATTTTCTCACGTCATCAGGGGTGCGTGCAGGGGGGTCTGCGGGTTTTTTCTCGCGCGGGGGGCTGTGGAGTCTGATTACCCGTGGGTTTCCTGGTCCGTTGCGCCGTGTGCGTCCGGGTGCGCGCCGGGGGTGGCGGAGGTGACCAGCTCGGTCAGCACGCCGTGGCAGTCCTTGGGGTGCAGGAAGGTGATCCGCGAACCCATGGAGCCGATCCGCGGCTCGTCGTAGAGGACTCGCACGCCCTTGCCACGGATGTCCGCGGAGTCGGCGTCGACGTCGGCGGTGCCGAAGGCGATGTGGTGGACGCCCTCGCCGTTTTTGGCCAGCCACTTGCCGACCGCGGAGTCCTCGCGGATGGACTCGAGCAGCTGCAGGTAGCTGGCGCCGCCGTCGGAGGTCTCGTTGATCTTGAGCATGGCCTCGCGGACGCCCTGCTCCTCGTTGACCTCGGTGTGGAAGACCTCGAAGCCGTAGGTCGCCCGGTAGAACTCGACGGTCTTGTCCAGGTCGAAGCAGGCGATGCCGATGTGGTCGATGCGCGTCAGCACGGGGAGGCCCTTCTGCAGGCAGGGAATGAGCGGTCAGGGAATGAGTGGTCGATGGTCGACGCTTCCAATAGAGCGCAACTCGTGCCCTGGCGAAACCCGTGCCGATGGTGCCCGTGATCACACCGCGTGCCGGGTGACGGTCCCTCGGCCGGTCGATACATTGAGCGGAAAACTCCCAACTGGCACTCGGTGCCGTGGCACACCGGGCGGCCAGTTCCCGTGGGACCCGTGAGATTCCCGTGGGACCCGTTCAGAACAGTTCCTGCAGAGCATTCAGAGCAAAGGGGCTCGACCACCATGAGCAACACGGCAAGCAGCGCCACCACCTCCGTGATCGTCGCGGGCGCCCGCACTCCGATGGGCCGCCTGCTCGGCTCGCTCAAGGGGTTCTCGGGCGCCGACCTGGGCGGCGTCGCGATCAAGGCCGCGCTGGAGCGCGCCGGTGTCACCGGGGACCAGGTCCAGTACGTGATCATGGGTCAGGTGCTCCAGGCCGGCGCCGGCCAGATCCCCGCCCGCCAGGCCGCGGTCAAGGCCGGCATCCCGATGAGCGTCCCGGCGCTCACCATCAACAAGGTCTGCCTCTCCGGCCTGGACGCGATCGCGCTGGCCGACCAGCTGATCCGCGCCGGTGAGTTCGACATCGTCGTGGCCGGTGGCCAGGAGTCGATGACCAACGCCCCGCACCTCCTGCCCAAGTCCCGTGAGGGCTTCAAGTACGGCGCGATCGAGATGCTCGACGCGATGGCCTACGACGGCCTGACCGACGCGTTCGACGGCATCCCGATGGGCGAGTCCACCGAGATCCACAACACCCGCCTGGGTATCCAGCGCCCCGAGCAGGACGAGATCTCCGCCCGCTCGCACCAGCTGGCCGCCGCCGCGCAGAAGAACGGCGTCTTCGAGGCCGAGATCGTCCCGGTGGAGATCCCGCAGCGCAAGGGCGAGCCGGTGGTCTTCTCCGTGGACGAGGGCGTCCGCGCCGACACCACGGTCGAGTCGCTCGGCAAGCTGCGCCCGGCCTTCACCAAGGACGGCACCATCACCGCGGGTTCCGCCTCGCAGATCTCCGACGGCGCCGCCGCGGTGGTCGTGATGAGCAAGGCCAAGGCCGAGGAGCTGGGCCTGACCTGGATCGCCGAGATCGGCGCCCACGGCAACGTGGCCGGCCCGGACAACTCGCTGCAGTCGCAGCCGTCCAACGCGATCAAGCACGCCCTGGGCAAGGAGGGCATCGGCGTCGAGGACCTCGACCTGGTCGAGATCAACGAAGCCTTCGCGGCCGTCGCCGTGCAGTCGGTGAAGGACCTCGGAATTTCGCTCGACAAGGTGAACGTCAACGGCGGCGCGATCGCGCTGGGTCACCCGATCGGGATGTCCGGCGCCCGTCTGGTGCTGTCCCTGGCGCTGGAGCTGCAGCGCCGTGGCGGCGGCGTCGGCGCGGCGGCGCTGTGCGGCGGCGGCGGCCAGGGCGACGCGCTGATCGTGCGCGTGCCGAAGGCGTAAGTCTTAGCGCATTGGGTCCGTTGCACCTCCAGGGGCGCGGGGCTCTGCTCGATCGACTGCGCGCGCGACAAGCCACCCGAGGTGGTGAGTCGCCGGGCGCGCAGGGCCATCCGCATGGGGTGGCTCTCGCGCCCACGCGGCGGAGCCGCACATCAGCAGAGCCCCGCGCCCCTTGGTAGGGCAACGTGGCAGTGCAACCGGGCCTCGGATCACTTTCTGACCGTTTGATCCAGAGTTGGAGCTCCGCACGATGATCGACGTCCCCGCGCTGGTCGAGCAGGCCCGAGAAGGGCGACCGCGGGCGGTCGCCCGGCTGATCTCCCTGGTGGAGGGGGCGTCCCCGCAGCTGCGCGAGGTCATGGCCGCGCTCGCCCCGCTGACCGGCAAGGCCTACGTGGTCGGCCTGACCGGCTCGCCGGGCGTCGGCAAGTCCACCTCGACCTCGGCGTTGGTCTCCGCGTACCGGCGGCTCGGCAAGCGGGTCGGCGTGCTGGCCGTCGACCCCTCCTCGCCGTTCTCGGGCGGCGCGCTGCTGGGCGACCGGGTGCGGATGCAGGAGCACGCGACGGACCCGGAGGTGTTCATCCGGTCCATGGCCACCCGCGGTCACCTCGGCGGCCTCGCCTGGTCCGCGCCCCAGGCGATCCGCGTGCTGGACGCGGCGGGCTGCGACGTGATCCTGGTCGAGACGGTCGGCGTCGGCCAGTCCGAGGTCGAGATCGCGGCCCAGGCGGACACCACCGTCGTGCTGCTCGCCCCCGGCATGGGCGACGGCATCCAGGCCGCGAAGGCAGGCATCCTGGAGATCGGCGACGTCTACGTCGTCAACAAGGCCGACCGCGACGGCGCGGACGCCACCGCCCGCGAGCTCAACCACATGCTGGGCCTCGGCGAGGCGCGGCAGCCGGGCGACTGGCGCCCGCCGATCGTCAAGACGGTCGCGGCGAAGCAGGAGGGCGTCGGCGAGGTCGTCGAGGCCCTGGAGAAGCACTTCGCCTGGATGGCGAACAACGGCGAACTCGCCGCGAGGCGCGTGCGCCGCGCTGCGCAGGAGATCGAGGCCATCGCGGTGACGGCACTGCGCGAGCGCTTCGGCAACGTCCACGGCGACAAGCACCTCGACGCGCTGGCCCGGAGGGTCGCGGACGGTGAACTGGACTCGTACGCGGCGGCGGACGAGCTGGTCGCCGCGGTGACGGGCTGACCGTTAGCAGAGCTGAAAGCCCGCGCCAGCGGAGCTTGCTGTTCGTCTCGTCGGGGCGCTGACACGCTCGGTTCGTGACGACGATTCAGGACCGACGCCCCAGCTCCCACGGCCGACAGGCGCGTGACCGCGCCGTGAGCGCGGCCCACCTCGTCGTCCGCGTGGCCGGCGGGCTCGCGACCACCACCGTGATCGTGGCGCTGGCCGTGGCCGGGTTCGCCGGGTGGGGTACTCCTACGGCCGTCGCTGGATGGACGGTGGCCGGCTGGGCCGTCGGGGGCGCGTTCCTCGCCGAGGTGCTCCGTGCCGTCCTCGGCCGGGACCCGTACCGGAGTCGCGGGGACTACGTCGGCGTTCTGGCGTTGACCATCCTCCTCTGGGGCTGCGCGGCGATGCTCGCCTTCAGCCTCAGCTACTTCTTCCACGCGCACGCGCTGGACGACCACGCCACGCGCCGGGTCAGCGCGACCGTCACGGGCTGCGTCGAGGACGCGGACGACGCGAACTGGTGCACCTATCACTGGGTCGCCGACGGGCACGCGTACTCCTCCCGGGACGGCGCGGCCCAGAAGTGGCCGGACGGAAGCCGGGTGACCGTCCGGATCGACCCCGCGCATCCCGAGCGTCCGGCCCAGGTCAACCGCTCCTACTGGATTGCTTGGATCGGCGTGGTGATCGGCCTGGTCGGCGTGTCCTTCGCCGCGCTGATGCGGTGGAGTCTCTGAACGGGACTGGACCGATACAACCGGACCGATACAACCGGACCGATGCAGCCGGATCGATGCAACCGGACTGATGGGTACTCCGGCCGCCCCTGCGAGGATGGGCGGTGTGGAACTCGATCCGAAGCGTCTGCTGATCCTGCGTCAGATCGCCGAAGGCGGAGGCGTGGCCGCGGCCTCCCGCGCGCTCGGGCACACGCCGTCGGCCGTGTCGCAGCAGTTGCAGCGGTTGGAGAGGGAAGCCGGGGTGCCGCTGGTCGACCGCAGCGGCGGCCGGGCCGAACTGACGGCCGCAGGGCGGCTGTTGGCGGAGTACGGGGGCCGCATCGGCGATGCGCTGGCCGACGCCGAGCGGGAGCTGCAGGCGCTCGGCGGTCAGGTGTCCGGTCCCGTCGCGATCGGGGTTCCCGGTCCGGCGATCACCTACTTCGCGACCACCGCGCTGCACCTGCTCGCCGAGTCCCACCCGGCGCTGACGCCGCGTCTCGTCGAGGCGGGGCGCTCGGACGGGCTGCGGGCGCTACGGCTGGGCGAGCTCGACGTGCTGGTGATCCAGGACGACGCCGAGGCCCCGACCCCGGTCCCGCCGGGCGCGACCGCGCGGCTGATGTTCGAGGACGAGTACCGCCTGGTGCTGCCGCACGGATGGGAGCCGGAGATCCCGGCGGGGCTGTCCGGGGTGCCGTGGGTCGGCGCTCCCGAGGGTTCACCGCGGGATCTGGCGTTCCGCCGGTTCGCCGGGAAGCATGGCATCGAGCCGTCGGTGGAGCACCGCGCCACCCACCGGTTCGCCGTCTACACCATGCTGGCCGCCGGGCTCGGTCCGGCGATCCTGCCCGCGCACTCCGCCGCACAGATCACCCACGGCCGGATCGCCGAACTGCCGGTCCCGGGAAGCTTCCTGGTCCGGACGCTGCGCCGCAGCGGCGGCAGCACGCCGGTCCCGGCGGCGGACGCCGCGGTGGAGGCGTTGCAGGCCGCGGTGCTGCGCGCCGCGGAGCACCTGGCCGAGCGCGGCCTGCCCGGCGTCGAGCCCCGGGTCTCCACCCGCCTCCGTGACCCGAGCGAGGGGCCGGGCGACGGGCCGAGCGAGGGGCCGAGCTGGCCGGAGTGAGCCGGTTCAGCCCCGCCCGCGCAGCTCGCGGAGGTGTTCGGCGACCGGGGCCAGCGCCTCGTACATCGCGGCGACCTGGTCCTCGTCGAAGCGGTCGATGAAGTGCTCGCGCACGCTGCGCACATGCTGCGGCGCGATCCGGCGCATCGTCTGCCAGCCCGCGTCGGTGAGGACGGCGTAGAGGCCGCGGCGGTCGCCCGGACAGCTGTCGCGGGTGACCAGACCGGCCGCCTCCATGCGCGTGATCTGGTGCGAGAGGCGGCTCTTGGACTGCAGGGTGGCGACCGCGAGGTCGGTCATCCGCATCCGGTGCTGCGGAGCCTCGGACAGTTCGACGAGAATGGTGTAGTCGTTGTTCGACAGCCCGTGCGGCTGGAGCTCGCGCTCCAGCTGGTACATCAGGAGACGGCTCACCTCCAGGTGCGCCCGCCACAGGCGCTGTTCTTCCGCGGTGAGCCACGGGGCCTTCTGGTGGGCCGCCTCGGTGGGGTCCTGGTCGGACTCGGCGAGGGCGACGGGGGCGGCGGTGGTGTCCATGGCCCGATGATACGCCATTTAGTTGAAACCCGTACTACTCACGGATCGTCGTCGGTTCGTCCGTGGCCTCGCCAAGGGGTGACTCCGGCTGCGGTGCCACTCGATCGAGTGGCGTGCTCTGGTGGACGCTCCGGCGCACCAACTGCTGGATGTGCTGCTGCGACTGCTGCAGTGACTCCGCGTGGGCCGCGGCCTCGACCTCCAGCAGCGAGGCGCCGTGCCGCTCCGCCTCGAACTTCGCCGCCCCGCCGCGCAGCCCGAAGAGGCGCTTGGCCAGCAGGATGTAGACGACGGCCAGCACGTTCAGGGCCAGCGTCGCGATCTTGAAACCGCTGACCTTCTCGGTGAGTTCGTAGGCTTCCAGCGGCAGGAACGCCGCCGTCGCCACCACGGTCAGGTACTCCGCCCAGCGCTTGGCCACCCACAGGCCGAAGCCCTCGACGATCTCGATCAGCGCGTAGGCGAGCAGCGCGCCCGCCGCGATCAGCAGGGTGTTGTGCTTGTACTGGAAGGTCTTCTGGATGGTGTCGACCACGGGGGAGTGGTCGATGTCGTAGTGGAAGTGGTCGGCGATCGGCCGGAACAGCGTCAGGTCCTGGTTGAAGAGCTGGGCCACCGCGTTCTGGTTGTTGCTGAACTTCCAGACCGCCCAGGCGGCCAGCACGATGAAGACGCCGCGCAGCAGCCGCTCCACGGCCAGAAACCGCAGGATGAAGAGGTCGCGCAGCGCCTTGCCGCGCGGGACGTAGGGGGCGTCGGCCGCCGGGCCCTCGCCGTTCACGGCGCCGACGGTGTAGTCACCGCAGCGCAGGCAGCGCCACACCTCGCCGACCGGCGTCCGCGCGTGCAGTCGGTCGCGCAGCTCCGGCTCTGTCGGCGCGTAGGTGATGTGCCCCTTTCGGGCGCAGTGGCGGCGGTCCCAGTCCCTCGTCATGCCGGGGAGAATATCCGCATGAAGAGAAGAAAGGGCGGTCGGTCATACTGAACGGAACACCCAGTACAGAGTCAGCACAAAGCTGAGACAGTCCCGAGAGGTACCCGTGAAGACGACCGCCGTCCACCGCCTGCGCCTGGTCTCCATGCCGGAGGGCGTCTCCTTCGTGCTGCTGCTGATCTGCACGTACCTCAAGTACAACAGCAGCTTCAACGCCGTCCCGGTGCTCGGCATGCTGCACGGCTGCCTCTTCACCGCCTATGCGATCTTCGCGCTGATGGCCTGGCGTGAGCAGCGGTGGACCTTCGGCCGGTTCGTCTGGATCATGGCGCTTTCGGTCATCCCCTTTGGCGGGATCTATGCGGAGCGTCTGCTCGGCCGCGAGGAGCGGGAGACCGCTCCGGCCATGGCATGAGACGGCCGGTCGCACTCGACTGACCAGGCGGTAACGTGTCCCCGTGCCGAAGCCGCTGAGCCTCACCTTCGATCCGATCGCCCGCGCCGACGAACTGTGGGCGCGGCGTTGGGGCGCGGTGCCGTCGATGGCCGCGATCACGTCGGTGATGCGGGCCCACCAGATCCTGCTGGCCCAGGTCGACGCGGTGGTCAAGCCCTACAGGCTGACCTTCGCCCGCTACGAGGCCTTGGTGCTGCTCACCTTCAGCAAGGCGGGCGAGCTGCCGCTGTCCAAGATCGGCCAGCGCCTGATGGTGCACCCGACGAGCGTGACCAACACCGTGGACCGCCTGGAGGCGGCCGGTCTGGTCACCCGTCGCCCCAACCCGCTGGACGGCCGCGGGGTGCTGGCAGCGATCACGCCCAAGGGCCGCGACGTGGTCGAGCGGGCCACCCGGGACCTGATGGCGATGGACTTCGGCCTGGTCGGCTACGACGCCGAGGGCTGCAAGGAGCTCTTCGAGATGCTGCGCCCGCTGCGGATAGCCGCGGGTGACTTCGAGGAGGAGGGCACCGGGCCGGCGGATGCCGAGGGCGCAGGGACCGCCGAGGCCGCCGAGGACGCTGCCGACATGCACGTCTGATCCCCTTCCGAGGCGCTCCTGGCCCGTCTCCCGGGCCTTCCTGGACCCCGCCTGCGCCCTTCCTGGGTGCCCCCTGGTAGCGTCACCCGGTTTGCCGCGCGGAGGGTGGGGCGGTGTCGGAGATCCACTTTCGGGGGTCTACGCTCGCTGGCTATGAACAAGTCCAACCCCCTGCTCACGGCCTACCGTGTCCTGGCGTACGTGACCGGCGTTGGCCTGGTCGTGCTCACCCTCGCCTGCATCCTCAAGTACGGCTTTGGGACGGGCGCGCAACTCGTCGTCATCGCCGGCATCTTCCACGGCTGGCTGTACATGGCCTACGTCGTGGTCGCCTTCTCGCTCGGCAACAAGCTCAACTGGCCGATCAGCAAGATCGCGTGGACGGTCCTGGCGGGCACCGTCCCCACCGCCGTCTTCTTCGTCGAGCGTCGCGTCGTCCGCGAGATCCACGCCGAGCTGGCCGCCAAGGAGCAGGCGGAGCTCGTCAACGCCTGACGCGAGACGTCACCACAGCGAGCGTCACCGCAGCGAGATCTCACGACAGACCCGAACCTCCGAGCGCGCCACGGTCCCACCCCGGAACGTGGCGCGCTCGCGTGTCGGCGGGCGTGGCCGAGGAGTGTCGACAGATACTTGGACGTCCCAGTAAATTGGAGATAGTAGGACGTCCGAGCATTCTGACGTGATTCTGCCGAAGGTGAGGGCCAGCACCGATGGACGCAGAGCAGATCGCAGCCGCACGCGAGCGGTGGCAGCAGCGTTACGACCGCGCCCACAAGCGTGACGCGGACTTCACCACTCTCTCCGGCGACGCGGTCGCCCCCGTCTACGGACCGGCCGACGACATCGCGTACCCGGGCTTCGAGCGGATCGGCTGGCCCGGCGAGTTCCCCTACACCCGCGGCCTCTACCCGACCGGCTACCGCGGCCGGACCTGGACCATCCGCCAGTTCGCGGGCTTCGGCAACGCCGAGCAGACCAACGAGCGCTACCGGATGATCCTCGACGCGGGCGGCGGCGGCCTCTCCGTCGCCTTCGACATGCCGACGCTGATGGGCCGCGACTCCGACGACCCACGCTCGCTCGGCGAGGTCGGCCACTGCGGCGTCGCCATCGACTCGGCCGCCGACATGGAGGTGCTCTTCCGGGGTCTGCCGCTGGCGGACGTCACCACCTCGATGACGATCTCCGGCCCGGCCGTCCCGGTCTTCTGCATGTACCTGGTCGCCGCCGAGCGTCAGGGCGTCGACCCGGGCGTCCTCAACGGCACGCTGCAGACGGACATCTTCAAGGAGTACATCGCGCAGAAGGAGTGGCTCTTCGCCCCCGAGCCGCACCTGCGCCTGATCGGCGACCTGATGGCGTACTGCGCCGTCAACATCCCGGCGTACAAGCCGCTTTCGGTCTCCGGCTACCACATCCGCGAGGCGGGCTCGACGGCCGCGCAGGAGCTGGCCTTCACGCTGGCCGACGGCTTCGCCTACGTCGAGCTGGGCCTCTCGCGCGGGCTGGACGTGGACGTCTTCGCGCCGGGCCTCTCCTTCTTCTTCGACGCGCACCTGGACTTCTTCGAGGAGATCGCCAAGTTCCGCGCCGCGCGCCGGATCTGGGCCAAGCGGCTGCGCGACGTCTACGGCGCCACGACCGAGAAGGCGCAGTGGCTGCGCTTCCACACCCAGACGGCGGGTGTCTCGCTGACCGCGCAGCAGCCGTACAACAACGTGGTCCGCACGGCGGTCGAGGCGCTCTCCGCCGTGCTGGGCGGCACCAACTCGCTGCACACCAACGCGCTGGACGAGACCCTCGCACTGCCGAGCGAGCAGGCGGCGGAGATCGCGCTGCGCACCCAGCAGGTGCTGATGGAGGAGACCGGCGTCGCCAACGTCGCGGACCCGCTGGGCGGTTCCTGGTACGTCGAGGCGCTGACCGACCGGATCGAGGCACAGGCCGAGGCGATCTTCCAGAAGATCCTGGAGATGGGCGCCGCCGGTTCCGGCCAGGAGCACCCGATCGGTCCGATGACGGCCGGCATCCTGCGCGGCATCGAGAACGGCTGGTTCACCGGCGAGATCGCCGAGGCCGCCTTCCAGTACCAGGTCGCGCTGGAGAAGGGCGACAAGCGCGTCGTCGGCGTCAACTGCCACACCGGCAGCGTCACTCCGCCGCTGACGATTCTCCGGGTCAGCCACGAGGTCGAGCGCGAGCAGGTCCGGGTCCTCGCCGACCGCAGGGCGGCCCGGGACGAGGCGGCCGTCAAGGCCGGCCTGACGGCGATGATCGCCGCAGCCCGCTCCGGCGAGAACATGGTCCCGCCGATGCTCCAGGCCGTCCGAGCCGAGGCGACGCTGGGCGAGATCTGCGACGCGCTGCGCGACGAGTGGGGCGTCTACGTGGAGCCCGCCGGCTTCTGAGGCAGGGGGAGTGACGGCGCGTCAGTCGCGCGAGGCCGCGATCTCGGCCAGCGGGTGGAGCAGCAGGCTGGTGAAGCGGCTGATCCACTCCGGGGAGGCGGGTTCGCCGCTGACCAGCATGCGGTGGACCACGGTGCCCGCGACGGTGTCGAAGATGATGTCCACGTCCTCCTGCGCCGCGACCGCGCAGTCGTCCGCGGCGAGTTCGCCGCGGTCCTGGGCCGCCGCGCGGCCGAGGTGGACGAGACGTTTCTGCGGCTCGATGATCGCCTCGCGGACGCGGGCCCGCAGCAGGGGGTCGCGGGTGGCCTCGGCGAAGAGGGCGAGCAGTGCCGCCTGGGTCTCCGGGGCGGAGAGCAGTGCGGCGAACTGGGCGACGACGGCCTCGATGTCGGCCCGCAGGCTGCCGAGGTCGGGCATCTCCAACTCGTCCAGCTGGTCCGCGACGGCGGCGACGACGAGTTCGTTCTTCGACGGCCACCGGCGGTAGAGCGTCGTCTTGGCGACCCCGGCCCGGACCGCCACGTCGCCCATGGTCAGGCCGCCCCAGCCGAGCTCGGCCAGCGCCTCGCGGGTGGCCGCGAGTATCGCGCTGTCCGCGTCGGCGCTGCGCGGCCGACCTTTCCGGGGCCCGTCGGTTGCGGTCACGGCGGGCTCCTCGCGGTGGATCTGGCGCGGTCTGGTGCGGTCTGGCGATCGGGTGGGACGGCTGTCCCGGGTCGGAGGGGCGGGTGGGTATCGCAGGTTACTTGCCGGTACCCGGAACTGCGCAGGGTCGGTGCAGCAGAAGTGGCACAGCTCACGTCGTGTCTGCTGCGCGCCGCCCTCGGCACGATATACGCTACGACTCGTAGCGAAAGAGCGACAACCACGCTGCCGCGCGGATGGGGATCCGCGCACATCGAACGTGAAACACCGGGGCTTCTGCCCCTTCTGACGCACCGTACTCCCACGCACTGCGCTCCGCAGGGCGGAGGAGACCCGGTGCGCGACGCTCCTCGCGGGCGTCCGGGGGCTTGTCGGCGCTTTCCAGGGGGCTGCCTGTCTGCGCCCCCTGTGGTGACTCGCGGCTCCCCGCGAGTGGTCTTCTTGCAGGTGTTGGTGCGAACGGCCTCGCAGACGGGGGAGGATAGGCCCATGCAGCCAGGAAACAACATGTCCCTGCGTGGCGCGGTCGACCTCGCCGCGGTCAAGGCGGCGGCCGACGCCGCGGCCAAGGCGGAGCAGATGCGCGCCGAGCGCGCACGCAAGGCCGAGGCGGGCGAGCTCGACGCCGCCACAGAGCCGCTGATCTTCTCCGTCACCGAAGCCGACTTCGAGGCCCAGGTGGTCCCGCTGTCCGCCGAGGTCCCGGTGCTGCTGCTGTTCTGGGCCGACGGCTACGGCCCGGCCGAGCAGCAGGTCCCGATCATGGAGGCGCTGGCCGAGGAGTACGACGGCCGCTTCGTGCTGGCCGAGGTCAACGTTCGGGACGCCCAGCGGCTGGCGCAGCAGCTGCAACTGCGGGACCTGCCCACCGTGCTGGTGGTGGTCGCGGGCCAGCTGATCCCGCTCTTCGAGGGCCCGGCGATGGTCGAGGAGATCCGTCCGCTGCTGGACCAGCTGATCAAGGAGGCCGCGGAGCGCTTCGGCATCGCCGGCGAGCCGGGCAGCCGCAGCGGCAAGGGCGAGCCCGGCGCCGCGGGCGCCGACGGCGCAGCCGCCGAACCGCCGCAGGACCCGGCGCTGGCGCTGGCCCACGAGGCGCTGGACCAGGGCGACCTGGGCGGCGCCATCCAGGCCTACCGCAACATCCTCGCCGACCAGCCCGCCAACCAGGAGGCGAAGCTGGGCCTGGCCCAGGCCGAGCTGCTGCAGCGGGTCCAGGGTCTCGACCCGGCCGCCGTCCGCCGCGACGCCGCCGAGAAGCCCGGCGACGTGGCCGCGCAGATCACCGCTGCCGACCTGGATCTGGTCGGCGGTCATGTCGAGGACGCCTTCGGTCGCCTGGTCGACACCGTCGGTCGCACGGCCGGTGAAGATCGGGACCGGGTGCGTACGCATCTGCTGGGGCTGTTCGAGGTCATCGGTGCGGATGATGCGCGAGTGGTGAAGGCGCGGAGCGCACTGGCACGCAAGCTCTTCTGACGGGTGTCACGTTTGTGCGCGTGTTGTGATGATCTGTCGACACGTGCATCAGCTTTATCAAATCTTGATACTTCGGCGAGGTGGTCACTCTGAGTGGCTGCCTTTGCCATGTGTGCCCGGTTTTCCTGCGGGTTGACCGGGAGGGTTGAAAGATTCCGGTCACCCTGTGTCAGTGCCGGGCTTAAACACGGCCCGCAGAGGTTCACGCACTCCTTACTCCTCGGTAATGAACTACTTGTGCAGCGGGCGCACATGGACCACGATCTAGCACGCTCGGTCCATTGCTCCATCCACCCGGCGGCCGGTCGGGGGTGGTGCGTTGGAATCCCCACCGGGCGGGGTGGCGGTTCGCCGGCACCCGGAGGGCAGGGGGGTCTTCGGTCAACAGGTCGAAGCCTGCACTCAATGACGGGCGCGCCCCCCGGTGCGCTCGTGTGGTTGTCGCTCGGGGGTGTTCCCACCTCCCGAGGACGTAGTTCTTCTCCCCATCTCCGGCCCCGACCCCAGCGGGCGGGCCGGGAGGTGTACGTCCGAGAAGGAGGATCTCGACTCATGTCCCAGACCTTCGGCAAGACCCGCTGGAAGCGGTTCGCCGTCGTCATGGTCCCGACGCTGGCTGCCACCGCGGCCGTCGGCGTCAGCATCGCCCAGGGCGCGCTCGCCGCGTCCTTCGATGTCTCCGGTGCGTCCTTCAAGGTCAGTGCCGGCCAGCTCCAGGGCCAGGGCTTCAGCCAGTACGGCACCGTCGACACCGTCGTCTCCACCAAGGACGGTTCGAAGGCTCCGCTTCCGGTTGCGGTCTCCGGCTTCAACAGCGCGACCATCACCGACCTGTGCCAGTCCGTCGATGTACCGATCCCGGTGCTCGGCGACTACACGCTCAAGATCACCGCCGGTGGCGGTGGCACTCCGGTCCAGGCGTCGAAGCTCTTCATCGACATGACGGACCTGCAGGCCACCACTGCGACCTTCAACAACCTCGACATCGGTGTTGCAGGCGGTGCGGTCACCAAGGGTCCGATCGACTCGACCACGCAGCAGCAGCAGGGCTTCGCGGGCAGCTTCGCCCAGCAGGCCGACTCGGCGACGCTCACCAACGTGAAGCAGACGGCGTGGGCCACCTCGGCCGGCACCTTCTCGCTGAACGGCATGCACCTCAACCTCGCCAAGGGCAGCAACGCCTGCTTCTGACGGACCCGTACCTCGGACGTCATGAGGTTTCCGGTCGACCGGTGACGGTCGGCCGCGCGGCGGGGAGGGAGGTCCCCTCCTTCCCCGCCCCCGTCTCCACCAATCCCGTACATCCCCTGGGAGCTGCCACGTGACCAGCGCGACTACGCAGGCGCAGCCCGATCCGATCGGCGGATTCAACAAGTACCGCCTTTCCTTCCGTACCTGGCGCCGTACCCGCCCGTTCTGGGGTGGTCTGCTGGTCCTTCTCGCCGCGGGGCCGATCCTCTACTTCCCGTACGCCACGCTGAGCCTGGGCGCGCTGCGGATCCACATGGCCACCACCGCGGGCGCAGGCTCCGCGGTGATCGGTCTGTTGCTGGCCGCCCTTGGTATCTCCGTCTGGTTCCAGCCGCTGATCCGCATCTTCGCCGGCATCGCCGCGATCGTGCTGAGCCTGGTCGCCCTGCCCATCTCCAACATGGGCGGCTTCGGCATGGGGCTGATCCTCGGCATCGTCGGCGGTGCCCTGATCTGCTCCTGGGCTCCGCTCAAGGAGCCGAAGCCGGGTGGCGCACACGCGGCCGGTCAGCAGGTCGGCGGGATGCAGGAGGCCCCGACTGCCCAGGCATACACGGCCTCGCCCGCCGAGCCGCAGGGCGCGCCGGACGCGCAGGAGGAGAGCTAAGAGTGTCGACTGAGAACGAGCAGCCGCCCGACCGGACCTCCGGTCGGCACGCTGCTCCCCGCCTCACCGTGCGCGGTCGCATCAAGCGTCCCGTCGGCCGGGCGATCGCGCTGACAGCCATGCCGACGGCCCTGCTGATGGGCACGCTGGCGCCGAAGCTGGCGTTCGCCGCGGACAACAACGCCCAGCCGAAGGCCGCGCCCACGGTCCAGGACGCGGTGCCCGGGCCGACCGGCGCCGACTGCACCAAGGGCGCGCCGGGCACCGGGACGGGTGCCACCGCCACGCCGTCCGCGACGCCGAGCCCGACCAAGACCACGCACAGCCCGTCAGCGGCCAAGTCCAAGGCCGCCCCGAAGCCCACGGCGACCTCCGGGACGCCGTCCGCCCACACGGCCGGTGGCGGCACTTCCGTGCCCTCGCAGGGGAGTTCCACCCCGGCGACGCCGTCGGCCTCGGCCACGCCCTCGCCGAGTCCTTCGCAGAGCTCGTCGGGCGGCCTCGGCGGCCTGCTCGGCGGCCTGGGCGGGCTTCTCGGCCTCGACAGCACCACGTCGAGCAGCCACGGGACCACGTCGTCCGCGACCCCGTCGGCCTCGGCCTCGCCCTCGGCCAGTGCGTCGTCGGCGGTGCACGCGGCGACGGCCGCCGTACCGCACGCGGTCGCCTCGGCGACCTCGCCGGTCAGCGCGCTGACCCACGCGGCCACGGCGGCGGTGACGCCGAAGGCCGCGCCCTCGACGCCGACACCGTCCGCGACGCCGAGCAGCTCCGCGTCGAGCAGTTCCGCGTCCGGCACCTCGACCGCGAACAAGCTCTGCGACATCAGCCACCTGGCTGCCCCGCTGGACACCTCGGTCACCTCGCAGCTGGCGGCCGGCACCATGCCGGTGGATCCGTGGACGCTGCACTCGTCCGACCTGAAGCTGATCAACACCGAGTTCCACGGTGTGGTCACCATCCAGCTGGCGGACGGCAGCACCGAGCGCGTGCTCAAGTTCACCGCCGACGCGGTCAACATCGGCGACCTGGACATGTCCGCCAACCAGCGCGGCCAGGAGGTCCACGTCAAGGGCGGACCGGGCACCACCTCGACGGAGCGCGGTGGCCTGGTGACCATGTACGTCAAGGAGCTCAAGGGCACCATCCTGGCGGCCGAGGGCATCCCGCTGGGCATCCTCAACATCAGCATCGACCTCACCCCGGACACCCTGCCGCAGTGGCTGTACAACCTGATCGGCTCCGTGCCGATCCCGCTGCAGCTGGAGCTGGGCAACATGACGGCGATTCAGGCGGGCCAGTTCGGCGGCAACCTGACCATCCCGGGCATGCACCTGTACTACACGCCGCTCGGCGGCAGTTGAGCCTTCCGAGGCTCTTGTCTCACCGGAACCCCCGTACCGTCGGCCGGCGGTAGCGGGGGTTTCCTGTCGTGCGGCGGGCTCGTTGGTCCTGGCATGAGCGACGCGATATGCCTTTCAGGCAGCAGAGCACCCCGGATCCTGGTCCCCGCCTACTTCCACCCCGCCGTCGAGCCGGACGCCTGGGCCGCATTGTGCCGGGCCGCGCCACGGCTGATGGCCGTCGTCCTCAACCCGGCCAGCGGTCCGGGGGACGTCCCCGACCCCGCCTACGCGGAGGCCCGCGCCGGGCTGCGGGAGACCCGGGTGCTCGGCTACGTCGACACCGACTACGGCCGCCGCCCGCACGGCGAGGTGGTCGCCGAGGTCGAGCGCCACCGCGCCTGGTACGACGTCGACGGCGTCTTCCTGGACCAGACCCTCCCGGGCCCGGACGGAGTGCCGTACTACGCCCGCCTGACCGTCGCCGCCCGCTCTCTCGGCGCGAGCTTCCTCGCCCTCAATCCCGGCACCCGCGTCCACTGGGCTTACCACGACCTGGCGGACCTGGTGGTCACCTTCGAGGGCTCCTGGGACACCTACCAGCGCCTCCCGGAGCTCAGCCGGGACTTCGACCCCGCCCGCGACTGCCATCTCGTCCACGCGGCCCCGCCGGGCGCCCCCGTCCACGGCTATGCCACCCCCGGCACCCTGCCGAACCCCTGGGCCGTGCCGGGGCCGTTGGACGCGCGGTAGCCGGGGCCCGGAGGGTCGGCAGACCGCACGGCCCCCCGTTCCGCGCCCGCGGGTGCGGGACGGGCCGAGGGGCCGTCAGGTCGTGGTCGTCCAGCTCCAGCCGGGGCGGGCGTCAGTCGCCGGTGCTCAGGTGGTGCACGCGGACCATGTTGGTGGTGCCGACGATGCCGGGCGGGGAGCCGGCCGTGATGATCACGGTGTCGCCCTTGCTGTACTTGCCCTGCGCCAGGATCGCGCCGTCGACCTGGTCGACCATGGCGTCGGTGTTCGGCGCCTGCGGCAGCACGTAGGTCTCCACGCCCCAGCTCAGGGTGAGCTGGTTGCGGGTGGAGGCGTCCGGGGTGAACGCCAGCACCGGGATCGGCGAGCGGTAGCGGGACAGGCGGCGGGCGGTGTCACCGGACTTGGTGAAGGCCACCAGCGCCTTGGCGTTGAGGAAGTCGCCCAGCTCGCACGCGGCGCGGGCGACCGAACCGCCCTGGGTGCGCGGCTTGCGGCCCGGGTTGAGCGGCTGCAGGCCCTGCGAGAGCAGCTCGCCCTCGGCGGCCTCGACGATCCTGGCCATGGTCTGCACGGTCTCGATCGGGTACTTGCCGACCGAGGACTCCGCGGAGAGCATGACCGCGTCCGCGCCGTCGAGGATCGCGTTGGCGACGTCGGACGCCTCGGCGCGGGTCGGGCGGGACGCGGTGATCATCGACTCCATCATCTGGGTGGCGACGATGACCGGCTTGGCGTTCCGGCGGCAGAGGGTGACCAGGCGCTTCTGCACCAGCGGCACCTTCTCCAGCGGGTACTCCACGGCCAGGTCGCCGCGGGCGACCATGACCGCGTCGAAGGCCATGACGATCTCTTCCATGGCGTCGACGGCCTGCGGCTTCTCGATCTTGGCGATGACCGGGACGCGACGTCCCACCTCGTCCATGACCGCGTGGACGTCCTCGATGTCCGCGGCGTTGCGCACGAAGGAGAGCGCGACCATGTCGACGCCCATCCGGAGTGAGAAACGCAGGTCGTCCTTGTCCTTCTCGGAGAGCGCGGGGACGTTGACCGCCGCGCCGGGCAGGTTGATGCCCTTGTTGTTCGAGAGCACCCCGCCCTCGACCACTCGGGTCACCACGCGGGGGCCGTCGACGCTGACGACCTCCAGGGCGACGACTCCGTCGTTGATGAGCACCGGGTCGCCCGGCTTCACGTCGCCCGGCAGGCCCTTGTAGGTCGTGCCGCAGATGTGCTGGTCACCGGGGACGTCCTCGGTGGTGATGGTGAACGTGTCGCCGTTCTCGACGGTCACCGGACCGTCGGCGAAGGTGGCGAGACGGATCTTGGGGCCCTGCAGGTCGGCAAGGACGCCCACGGCACGGCCGGAAGCCTCGGCGGCGGCGCGCACGTTGGCATAGCGGTGCTCGTGCTCGGCGTGGCTGCCGTGGCTCATATTCAGACGAGCGACGTTCATTCCGGCTTCGATCAGCGACTTCAGCTGTTCGAATCCGTCCGTCGCGGGACCCAGAGTACAAACGATCTTGGCTCGGCGCATATGGCTCATCTTATCGGCATACCTTTCGGGTGTATTCCCCCGCAATTCGGCGGCGTTACTCCGTAGTACGGGCGTTACTCCGCAGTACGGCGGACCACCGCGAAGGTCTGCTGCGCGATTTCCAGTTCTTCGTCGGTCGGCACCACCGCGACGGCGACCCGCGAGGAGTCCGCGGAGATCAGCCGGGGCGTGCTGCCGCGCACCGCGTTGCGCACCGCGTCGAGCGCGATGCCCATCGCGTCCATGCCCGCGAGAGACGCCTCGCGGACCGCGGCGGAGTTCTCGCCCACCCCGGCGGTGAACACGATGGCGTCCACCCGGCCCAGAACCGCGTAGTACGCGCCGATGTATTTACGCAGCCGGTGGATGTAGACGTCGAAGGCCAGCTGTGCCTCCGGATCTCCCTCTCCCATCCGGCGGCCGATCTCGCGCATGTCGTTGTCGCCGCAGAGACCGAGCAGACCGCTGCGGCGGTTGAGCAGGGAGTCGATCTCGTCCACGGACATTCCGCCGACCCGGTTCAGGTGCAGCAGGATCGCCGGATCCAGGTCGCCCGAGCGGGTGCCCATGACCAGGCCCTCCAGCGGGGTCAGGCCCATCGAGGTGTCCACGCAGCGTCCGCCCGCCACGGCGGAGGCGCTCGCGCCGTTGCCCAGGTGCAGCACGATCACGTTGACCGCCTCCGGCGTCTTGCCCAGCAGCTGGGCGGTGCGGCGGGAGACGTACTGGTGCGAGGTGCCGTGGAAGCCGTAGCGGCGCACCTGGTGGGCGTCGGCAGTGGCCTTGTCGATCGCGTAACGGGCCGCGTACTCCGGCATGGTGGCGTGGAAGGCGGTGTCGAAGACGGCCACCTGCGGCAGGTCGGGACGAAGTTTGCGGGCCACCTCGATGCCGGTGATGTTGGCCGGGTTGTGCAGCGGCGCCAGCGGGACCAGCTCGCGCAGGCCGTCGACGACCTCGTCGGTGATCAGCGTCGGCTCGGTGAACCTGGTGCCGCCGTGGACCGCGCGGTGGCCGATCGCGGCCAGGTGCGGCGAGTCCAGCCCCATCTGGTCGGCGGCGAGTTCGTCCGCGACGGCGGACAGCGCGGCGGTGTGGTCGGGGAACGGCTCGTACCGGTCCCGCTGCGGGCCGGTGGACGGTTCGTGTGTGATCCGGCCCTGGCCCTCGCCGATCCGCTCCACCAGGCCGGAGGCCAGCCGCGCTCCGTCGGCCATGTCGATGAGCTGGTACTTCACCGACGAGGAGCCGGAGTTGAGCACCAGCACCCGGGTCGCGTCGCTCACTTGCCGTTCTCCTCGGGCTGAGTGCTCTGCATGGCTGCCGCCTGCTGGGCCTGGATCGCCGTGATGGCCACCGTGTTGACGATGTCCTGGACCAGCGCGCCACGCGAGAGGTCGTTGACCGGCTTGCGCAGACCCTGGAGCACCGGGCCGACCGCGACCGCGCCCGCCGAGCGCTGGACGGCCTTGTAGGTGTTGTTGCCGGTGTTGAGGTCCGGGAAGATCAGCACGGTCGCCTGACCGGCCACCTCCGAGCCCGGGAGCTTGGTCGCCGCGACCGACGGCTCGACCGCCGCGTCGTACTGGATCGGTCCCTCGACCTTGAGCTCCGGGCGCAGCCCGCGGACCAGCTCGGTGGCCTTGCGGACCTTGTCCACGTCCACGCCCGAGCCGGAGGTGCCGGTGGAGTAGGAGAGCATCGCCACCCGCGGCGTGACGCCGAAGCGGGCGGCGGTCTCCGCGGACTGAAGGGCGATGTCGGCCAGCTGCTCCGCGTCCGGATCCGGGTTGACCGCGCAGTCGCCGTAGACCAGGACCTTGTCGGCCAGGCACATGAAGAAGACCGAGGAGACGATCTTCGCCTCCGGCGAGGTCTTGATCACCTCGAAGGCCGGGCGGATCGTCGCGGCGGTGGAGTGCACCGCGCCGCTGACCATCCCGTCGGCCAGGCCCTCCTTGACCATCAGCGTGCCGAAGTAGGAGACGTCACTGACCACGTCCAGGGCCAGTTCGACCGTCATGCCCTTGTGCCGGCGCAGCTCCGCGTAGACCTCGGCGAAGCGGTCGCGCAGCGGCGAGGTGGCCGGATCGATGATCCGCGCGCGGGCCCGGCCGGGGGCGGGTTCGGCGTCGAAGGTGATGTTCAGGCCCAGCTCGGCGACCTTGCGGCGGACCGTGTCCTCGCTGCCGAGCAGGGTCAGATGGCAGACGTTGCGGCGCAGCAGCACCTCGGCCGCGCGCAGCACCCGTTCCTCGGCGCCCTCGGGCAGCACGATGTCGCGCAGCGCGGCGCCGCGGGCGCGCTCCAGCAGCTCGTGCTCGAACATCATCGGGGTGACCCGTTCGGACCGGATCAGCTCGATACGGTCCGTCAATTCGGCGGCGTCGACGTGGAGTTCGAAGAGGCCCAGGGCGGTCTCCGCCTTGCGCGGACTGACGGCGGTGAGGCGGCCCTCCAAGGTGGAGAGGTTCATCGCGGTCGGGTAGCTGCCCTCCTTGACGGAGAGCACCGGCGTGCCGGGGGCCAGCCGGGCGGCCAGGTTCATCACGTTGGGGCCGGGGTTCTCGCCCAGCGTCATCAGCACGCCGGAGATCGGCGGCGCACCGGCGGCGTGCGCGGCGAGGGAGCCGATCAGCAGGTCGGCACGGTCCCCGGGGGTGATCACCAGGCAGCCGTCGGTCATCGCGTCCAGGAAGGTCGGCAGCATGGCGCCGCCGAAGACGAAGCCGCGCACGTCGCGGGCCAGGCCTGCCGCGTCGCCGAGCAGCACCTCGGCGCGGGTGGCCTCGGCCACCTGGGTGACCGTCGGCGCGGACAGCGCCGGGTCGTCGGGGATCACGTAGACCGGCACGTCGGGCCGTACCGCGAGGCGGCGCGCGACAGCCTGCTTGTCGCTTCCGGCGACCCGGTTGGCGATCATCGCCACGATGTTGCAGCCCAGGTCGGCATAGGAGCGGTGGGCGTTGCGGACCTCGTTGACGACGGTGTCGGCGCTCTCGCGGTGCCCGCCGACGACGGCCAGCACGCCTGCGCCGAACTCGTTGGCCAGGCGCGCGTTGAGTGCCAGCTCGTCGGGGATGCTGGTGGAGGCGTAGTCGGTGCCGAGGACCAGCACCGCCTCGCAGTCCCGCTCGACCGCCCGGAACCGGTCGACCAGCTGCCCGACGAGCTCCTCCTGGCCGCGTTCGGCGAGGATCGCGGCGGCCTCGTCGTAGCTCATCCCGTACATCGACGCGGGCGGCAGGTCGACCCGGTAGCGCCCGCGCAGCAGCTCCACCACGTGATCGGTGGACGAGTGCACCAGCGGCCGGAAGATGCCGACCCGGTCGACGTGCCGGGTGAGCAGCTCCATCACGCCCAGCTCCACGACCTGACGGCCGTCCCCTCTGCCGATCCCGGTCACGTAGACGCTGCGGGCCACCGACGCACTCCGATCGCGTTCTTCTCGTTCGTTCAACAGCAGTTCGCTCCAGCAGCTCGTTCGAGCAGTTCGTTCGAGCGGCTTCGACACTACCTTCGCACCGCGCACGGCGTCGTGCCCGCCTCAGCCGCCCAGCTGCGCGTACCAGTGTCGGAAGAGGGCGAGCGGGTCGCCGCTGTAGACCCAGGGCACCCGGGCGGGGCGGTCGCCGAGGAGGGCGAAGACCTCCTTGGCCTCCGGGGCCAGCCCGGCGAAGACCAGGCCGTGGGCCAGCAGGTTGAGGTCGGCGACGTCCTGGGCGTACTCGACGCCGGAGCGGTGTGCGATCCACTGGCGCATGGTGCTGCGCAGCGCTTGGACCGCGACCTCGTGGGTCCAGTGGTAGGTGAGGCCGACCGCCGCCGGTCCCTCGGTCTCCACGCGACGGTGGAAGTGCTCGGCGCGGGCGGCCTGGGTGAGTGCGGCGAGCGGGGAGCCGAGCGGGGCGAAGGCCGCGCTGTCGCGGGCGAAGTTGTACATCTCGCCGTGGCTGCCGTGCCAGCGGGCGGAGAGGTGGCGGAGCACCTGGTGGTGGCCCTCGCGGTTGAACCGGTCGCGGGCTTGGAGTTCGCGCCACCAGTGCCAGACATGCGGATGACCCTGGCCGTAGAGGCGGGCCAGGGTCATCAAGGAGACCCAGGGGACCGGATCCGCGGAGTGCTTCTCGGAGGCCTGGAGGCAGATCCGGGCCACCCGGTCCAGGTCGCGGCGGTCGCAGGCGTCCTCGGTCGGCGGCGGGGTGCCGTTCTGGTGGTGGGACTCGGCGACCGCGAAGAAGATCCGCTGCACCTCCGTCTCGGCACGTAGCACCAGGGCGTCGGGGTTGTCCGGCTCGGCCGCCTGCCAGGACTCGACGGTCCGGGTGGAAGCGGCGACGTCGGCGAGCAGCCGGACCCGGTGGGTGCGCCGGTCCCAGTCGCGGCCGGTGTCGCGGAGCAGGTCGCGGACGCCCTGCCAGCGGCCGACCGCCAGGTCGTGGCGGGCGGCGGCGAGTTCGCGGTCGCCGTGGGTCTGGTCGAACTGCGGTGCGGTGGTGCGGCGGCGCGATGCTCGGGCCATGGCGGGCAGCCCCTTCGGATACGGAAAGCCGACAACCGGCAGTCGTCGGACTGCCGGTTGCCGAGCCTGTTGAGTTGTGTGGACGGTTGGTGCGAACGATAGTGCGTGGTACCGGAGTTGCCGGATGTTACAGGTCGGTGGCCATCGAGCCGGTCGAGTCGGAGGAGGCGCTGGCCAGGGCCGAGCCGCCGAACTCGGCGTCGACCGCCTGGGCCACCGCGGCGTCCAGTCGGGCACCCGGGTTGGTGTAGAACTCGCTGCCCTTGGCCCAGTAGACGGCCAGCGGGACGATGCCGATCGCCAGTGCGCCGAGGCCGATCAGGATCTGGGTCAGCGGCAGGTTCATGCAGTTCTCGACGAAGAGGAAGCCCATGAAGACCGCGCCCGCGCCCGGCCAGAGGGCGACGAAGATCAGGTTGCGCAGGGACTTGAAGGCCACCTTGCGGTAGGCGACGACCACCGCGACACCGGCCAGCGCGTAGTAGACGCAGATCTGCAGACCGATCGCGGCCACCGCGTCGTTGAGGATCTTGGTGACCGACCCCAGCGCGCTGGAGGCCACGAAGAGGCCCAGCGAGATCACCACGACGACGGCCAGCCCGACGTACGGCGTCTGCCAGCGTGCGTGGGTGCGGCCGAAGACGGCGGGGAGGGTCTTGTCGCGCCCCATGGCGAAGAGCGAGCGGCTGACCTGGATCAGCGTCGTCTCCAGGGTGGCGACGGTGGAGAGCACCACGGCCAGCACCATGATCTTGCCGCCCGCGCCTGGCCAGACCGCCTCGCCCAGGGTGTTGAGGAACGGCGCGCCGCTCGCGATGTCCTTCTGACTCACCATCATGTTGACCGCGATGGTGACGATCTCGAAGAGCGCGAAGACCGCGGCGACACCGAGCAGGCCGCCCAGGCCGGAGTTCTTCTGCGAGTCGGTGGTCTCCTCGCTCAGGTTGGCGGTGACGTCCCAGCCCCAGAAGTAGAAGGCCGCCACCAGCGCCGCACCGGCGAAGCCCTTGAGGCCGCCGAAGTGGCCGAATCCCCACAGCCACGACCACTGGAAGGGGGCCGCGCTGCCGCCATGGATCAGCGCGGCGATGCCGAAGCCCGCGAGGATCAGCACCTCGATGCCGGTCATGATCCACTGCGCGTGCGCGGTGATCCGCGCGCCGAGCAGCACCAGCAGCGCCATCACCAGGAAGACGAAGGCGCCGACGCCCACGCAGGCCCAGGTGTTGTTGGAGAGCGAGGCGGAGAAGAGGGAGAGGGTGTACTGACCGGCCGGGAGTGAGCCCGCGACCATGAAGATCAGCGCCGAGACGACCAGCGACCAGCCCGCCGTGAAGCCGAGCGCCGGGTGCAGCGCGCGGCCGACCCAGGAGTAGCTGGCGCCCGCGTTGACGTCCAGCCGGCCCAGGTAGTTGAAGGCCCAGGCGATGCCCAGCATCGGTATCGCACACCAGAGCAGCGCGGCGGGGCTGAACAGCCCGGCCGCGGCGAGCAGGGCGACAGTGCTGGCGGCCAGCGAGTAGGCGGGGGCACTGCCCGCGATGGCCATGACGATGGTGTCGAAGGTACCGAGGACGTTGGCCTTCAGGCCGCCGGTCTCGGTCGGGGGGTACTCGCTCACGGTGGACCTTTCCTCCGCGACCGAAGGGAGCGTGGGGGCAGGGCCGGTCGCGGCGCAGGGGGAACAGTGGTGCGGGGGAGCAGCGCGGGGGACGTCGCAGCCGCACTCAAGCAGATGGGAGAGCAAGCTGGGCAACAGCCTTGTTTCGCTTGAGTTTCCGGAGGCGGGATCACCGCTCGGTCACCTCTGGTGCCAGCGCGTGCCACATGGTGCCGTTAGCCGACCGGGACTGGCAATGCTTTGGCGGAATTCGTTTATGTTGCTTCCAGGAATGCGGATTCCGTGGCAGGATCGCAAATGGGAAACGAAAACCGTCGTATGGAAGAGTGGAAGATGTCAGAACTCGCGGTTACCGAACGGACGCGGCATCGCCGTATGCGCGAGAACGGCAGCGTTCGCAGGGCCGATCTGGACGCTGTGCTGGCTGCCGGGTTCGTCTGCCATCTCGGGGTGGTCGTGGGCGGTGCGCCGATGGTGGTGCCCACGGTCTACGGCGCCACCGCCGACACGCTCTACTTCCACGGCTCCGTCGCCAGCCGCAGCCTGCAGCAGGCTGCGGAAGCCGGGGCGGCCGGGGCGGCCGAGATGTGTGTGACCGTCACACATGTGGACGGCCTGGTCCTGGCCCGCTCGGTCTTCGAACACAGCGTCAACTACCGCTGTGCGATGGTCTACGGCGTCCCGCGCGTGCTCGCGGACGAAGAGAAGCTGGAGGGCCTGCGCGTGCTCTCCGAGCAGTGCGCGCCGGGGCAGTGGGACTACGCCCGCCGCCCCAACCGCAAGGAGCTGGCCGCCACCACGCTGCTCGCCCTGGACCTGGCCGAGGCCTCGGTCAAGATCTCCGTCGGCCCGCCCGACGACGGCGACGGCCCCGATGCCGAGCTGGGCCTGTGGGCGGGCAACGTCCCGATCCGCACGGTCTTCGACGCCCCCGTCGCCACGCCGGACCTGGCGGACGGCATCACGCTGCCCGACCACATCGCGGCGCTGCGGAGCGTGTGAGGTTCGGACCCCCCCACGGGTTCAGATCCCCCACTCCGCGCGGAGCCCGGCCAGCGCCTGGTGGAAGCCGGGGAAGGTCTTCTTGACGCAGCCCGGGTCGTCGAGGGTGATGCCCTCGGCGCGGAGGCCGGTAATGCTGAAGGACATGGCGATCCGGTGGTCGCCGTGGCAGGCGATCCGGGCCGGGCCCTGCGGCTGTGCCGGGTGGATCTCGATCCAGTCCCGGCCGGTGCTGACCGGGACGCCCAGGGCCGCGAGGTTCTGCTCGCAGGCGGCCAGGCGGTCGCACTCCTTGATCCGCGTGTTGTAGACGTCCTCGATCCGCACCGGGCCGTCCGCGAAGGGCGCGATGCCGGCGAGGGTCGGGACCGTGTCGGAGATGTCGCGCATGTTGACGGTGATGCCGCGCAGCGTGCCGGTGCCGGTGACGGTCGTCGCGTCCGCAGTGATCGACACGTCCGCGCCCATCTCGCCCAGCACCTCGGCGAAGCGCAGGTCGCCCTGGAGCGAACCGGTGCCGAGGCCGGGGACGGTGACCGAGTTGCCGGTCAGTGCCGCCGCCGCGAAGACGTAGCTGGCGGTGGAGGCGTCGGGCTCGATCAGGTAGTCCGTCGCGGTGTAGCGGACCGGCGGGACCACGAAGGTGTCGCCCTCGCGCCGGGCCGGATTGCCGAAGCGGTTCATCATCGCCAGCGTGATCTCGACATAGGGCACCGAGACCAGGTCGGTGACCGTGATGTCGAGGCCCTCGGCGGTGAGCGGGCCGGTCAGCAGCAGCGCGGTGAGGAACTGCGAGGAGAGGCCCGCGTCCAGGGTGATCGCACCGCCCTTGATGCCGGACGCCTCGATCCGCAGCGGGTGGTGGCCCTCCTGCTCCTCGTGGCGAAGGTCGACGCCGAGCTCGCGCAGGGCCTGCGTCAGCGGGCCGAGCGGACGGCGGCGCATCTGCGCGGAGGCGTCGAAGCGGAACGAGCCGTGCCCGGCCGCCGCCAGCGCGGGCAGGAACCGGGCGGTGGTCGCGCCGTCCCGGCAGAACACGTCCGCCGCGTCGACCTCCGGACCGGCCGGGCGGCCCTCGATCGTCCAGACGCCAGGCTGCCGGTCCACCGCATAGCCGAGGGCGATCAGGCCCTCGGCGAAGCCCTCGGAGTCGTCCGACAGCAGCGGCTGCCGCAGCGTGGTTGTGCCTTCGGCAGCCGCCGCCAGGTAGAGGGCGCGGGCGGTGACGGACTTGGAACCGGGGATCTGGACAACGGTCATGCCCGTGAGGATACGGACATGCCCCCGGCTACGCCGGACTCAACCAGATGGTGGCCAGCGGCGGCAGGGTCAGCTCCGCGCTGGTGTCCCGGCCGTTCCACTGGACCAGCTCGGCCTTGATCGGATCGGGGTTGCCGATGCCGCCGCCGCCGTAGACCGGCGTGTCCGTGTTGAGGACCTCCAGCCAGCGCGCGTCCCGGACATCCGCCCGGACCGTCGGCAGCCCGACCCGGTAGCCGTGGCGGACGACGGGCGAGAAGTTGCTGACGCAGACCAGCGGGCGGCCCAGGGTGTCGAAGCGGACGAAGGAGAAGACGTTGTCGTCGGCCGCCCCGCCGTCCAGCCAGGCGAAGCCGGCCGGGTCGGCGTCCTGCTGCCACAGCGCCGGGGTGTCCTGGTAGATCCGGTTCAGGTCGCGGACCAGGTCGCGGACGCCCGCGTGCTCGGCGTGGGCCGGCCACTGCTCGTCCAGCACCCACCACTGCGGGCCCTCGTGGTGGTCCCACTCCGCGCCCTGGGCGAACTCCTGCCCCATGTAGAGGAGTTGCTTGCCCGGGTGGGCCCACATGTAGCCGAGGTAGGCGCGGTGGTTGGCGCGCTGCTGCCACCAGTCGCCGGGCATCTTGGAAACCAGGGCCTGCTTGCCGTGGACCACCTCGTCGTGGGAGATGGGCAGCACGTAGTTCTCGCTGTACGCGTACACCATCGAGAAGGTCATCTCGTTGTGGTGGAACTTGCGGTGCACCGGCTCCTTGCTCATGTAGACGAGGGAGTCGTGCATCCAGCCCATGTTCCACTTCAGGCCGAAGCCGAGTCCGCCGTGGTCGGTGGGCGCGGTGACGCCGGGCCAGGCGGTGGACTCCTCGGCGACGGTGACGACGCCGGGGCAGCGGCGGTAGAGGGTGGCGTTCATCTCCTGCAGGAACGTGACGGCGTCCCAGTTCTCCCGGCCGCCATGCTCGTTCGGGGTCCACTCGCCGTGCTCGCGGGAGTAGTCGAGGTAGAGCATGGAGGCGACGGCGTCCACCCGCAGGCCGTCGACGTGGAACTCCTCGCCCCAGTAGACCGCGTTGGCGACCAGGAAGTTGCGCACCTCGGTGCGGCCGTAGTCGAACTCCAGGGTGCCCCAGTCCGGGTGCTCGGCCCGGCGCGGGTCGGCCGGCTCGTAGAGCGGCGCGCCGTCGAACTGGGCCAGGGCCCACTCGTCCTTGGGGAAGTGCGCGGGCACCCAGTCGACGATCACGCCGATCCCGGCCCGGTGCAGGGCGTCGACCAGGAAGCGGAAGTCGTCCGGCGAGCCCAGGCCTGAGGTCGGCGCGTAGAAGCCGGTGACCTGGTAGCCCCAGGAGCCGTCGAAGGGGTGCTGCATCACCGGCATCAGCTCGACATGGGTGAAGCCCAGGTCGCGGACGTAGGCGGGCAGCACCTCGGCCAGCTGACGGTAGGACAGGCCGGGTCGCCAGGAGGGCAGGTGCACCTCGTAGACGCTGAACGGCCCCTGGTGGTGCGGCAGCCGCCCGCGCGAGGCCATCCACTCCGCGTCCTGCCAGGAGTAGCGGGACTCGGTGACCACGGACGCGGTCGCGGGCGGGCACTCGGCGGCGCGGGCCAGCGGGTCGGCCTTCTGCAGGCGGCGGCCGTCACGGGTGGCGATCTCGTACTTGTAGCTGGTCCCCTCGCCGACGCCGGGGACGAACAGCTCCCAGACGCCGCTGATGCCGAGCGAGCGCATCGGGTGCGCGGCGCCGTTCCAGCCGTTGAAGTCGCCCACCAGCCGCACCCCGGACGCGTTCGGCGCCCAGACCGCGAAGGACGTGCCGGTGACGCCCTCGATCACCCGGACGTGGCTGCCGAGCGCCTTCCACAGCTGCTCGTGGCGGCCCTCGCCGATCAGGTGCAGGTCCGTCTCGCCCATCGTCGGCAGGAAGCGGTAGCCGTCCTCCTGCTCGAACTCCTGGCCCGCGTAGGTGACCTTGAGCAGGTAGCCCTCGGTGACGGCGGTGCGCGGCAGCAGGCCGGTGAAGAAGCCGTCCTGCTGGTGCGTCAGCTCGTAGCGGGCGACGCCGGTGTCCACCACCACCCGTTCGGCCAGCGGGCGCAGCACGCGGACGGCCGTTCCGGTGGCCGAGTCGTGCGACCCCAGCAGGCCGTGCGGGTCGTGGTGCCAGCCGCCGACCAGCCGCTCCACCTCGCCGGGCGCGAGCGGCGCCTCGGGGACCCGGACGGCGCCGTCGGCTGCGGCCGGGTCGGCTGTGACGCGGGCCGGGGTGTCGGGGGCAGGGGTGATGGGAGCGGGGGTGACGGGTGCCGGGGCGGCCGGCTCCGGGGCGGTTGCCGGCGTGTCCCTGGTGACCGCGTCGGCGGCGTCCGTGACGGCACCGCCGCTCGCGGCGCGGCCGGTCCTGGCGCTGCCGTGCGTGGCCCCGCCGGTCGCGGCCTTGAGGATGGCCGGTACGGCGGCGAGAAAGGTGTCGGGTACGTCGAACGCGGTCACGATCTATGCCTCCCGTGGGATTGTGGGCGTCGTGGGGTCGGTGGTGCCGTCGGTTCCGGTGAGGACAGCGGCGGCCAGGCGGGCGCAGGCCGTCAGCGGGATGGAGACCCAGTCGGGGCGGTGCCGGGCCTCGTAGACCACCTCGTAGACCGCCTTGTCGGTCTCGAAGGCGCGCAGCAGCACGGGGTCCAGCGTCGGGTCGGGCGCGCCTGTCGCGGCGTAGCCGGCGCAGAACGCCTCCCGGTTGCGGGCCGCCCAGGTCGCCGCGACGGACGGTTCGGCCATGACGGCGTGTGCGGCGGCGTAGTCGAAGGAGCGCAGCATCGCCGCCACGTCGCGGACGGCGGGCTGCGGCTTGCGGCGCTCCTCCAGGGTCTTGGCCGGTTCGCCCTCGAAGTCGAGCAGGACCCAGCCGCGGGTGCTGCGCAGCGCCTGCCCGAGGTGCAGGTCGCCGTGGACGCGCTGGACCCGGAGCCGGAGGCCGTCCCTGGCGGAGGCGGTCAGGTCGTGGAAGATCTGCCGCAGCGCGGACCGGTGCGGGGCCAGCTGCGGGACGGCGAGGACGGCGGCGTCCAGGCGGAGCGCCATCGCCTCCGCCATGGCCTCGATCTCGGCGCGGCGCAGCACCGCGACCGGCAGGCTCCGGGCCAGGGCGAGGTGCACGTCGGCGGTGGCCCGGCCGAGCAGAAACGACTCTGCGGCGAAATGGCCCACCCGGGACGGGTCCGCGTCCAGCATCGCGATCTGACGGAGCGCCAGCTCCCAGCCGTCCTCCGCGGCCCGCATGTAGTGCTGGAGCAGGCCCAGGGTGGCGGGCGCCTCCTCCGGGGCGTCCGGCAGCTCGGCCTCGAACCACGCCAGCGGGGTCGGGATCCGGCTGCTCCCGGCCCGGCCCAGAGCCAGGGAGAGCTCCAGGTCCGGGTTGAGGCCCGGGCTGACCCGGCGGAAGAGTTTGAGGATCGCCGCGTCGGTCGGGCCGCCCGCGTCGTAGATGATCGAGGTGTTGCTCTGCTCCGCCGTGCCCACGCGCCCCGCGGCGGGTGCGGGCGGACGGTCCCCGAGGGTGGAGAACCGCAGCGGCCCGAGCCGTTGCGGTGAGGAGAGCAGCGCCAGCAGACGACGTGTCAGTGCCGGGTCGTAGGCTGCGTCGTAGGTGACCAGCCCGTCGTAGGGGCCGCTGGTGATCCGGCCGATCACGGCCGTGTCGCTGCCGATCCCCGGCAGCCCGTCGGGGTGGGCGCCGAGCAGCAGTTGGTAGACGTCGTTGAGGGGCGCCCCGCCGCTCGCGTTGTGCTGGTCGACGCGGAGCAGCAGATGCAGCAGGACGCCGGTGCCGCGGGCCAGCCCCGTCGGTCCCGGCAGCAGGGTGGTCGCCACCGGGGTGATCGCGGTGATCGGGTGGCCTTTGCCCGCGAACCAGCGCTGACGCGGCAGCCAGTCGCGCAGCAACGGCACGGTCGCCGCCACGAGCGGGCCGAAGCCGACGGCCGAGGCTGCTGGGACAGGGGAGGTGACGGCACGCGGTCGGGAGGTGTCGGACATTTCTCCCTTTCCCCGGAGAGGCCGGCGCAACCGGTGGCCAAGGGTGGTTGGTCGCCGGTTGAACCATTTTTCCGGAATGTGAGGGCGTGGGCATCGTTGGCACGCCCGTAGGGGGACGTCGTTGGGCAGGACGGGGGACGCGCGAGCCCGGCGCGGCGCTAGCGGAGGCCGGGCAGCGGTGCTGGTCGACCGTTGGCGAGGAGGGTGGTGCCGGTCAGCCCGACGGTGGCAGCGGCAGCCGCGCCGGGGCCGGTGGCCTGGGGGTCGCCCGGGCGCAGACGGAACCAGTAGAAGCCGTGCCCGCCGAGGGTCAGCAGGTACGGCAGCTCGCCGATCGCCGGGAACCGCACCCCGCCGATCAGCTCGACCGGGTGCATGCCCTCGAACTCGCGCAGGTCCAGCTCGGTCGGCTGGGCGAAGCGCGAGAAGTTGTTGACGCACATGACCAGGTCGTCGCCGTAGGAGCGCAGGTAGGCGAGGACCGCCGGGTTGCTGGACGGCAGCTCGGCGTACGAGCCCAGACCGAAGGCCGGGTTGAGCTTGCGGATCTCGATCATCCGGCGGGTCCAGTGCAGCAGCGAGCTGGGGTTGCTCATCTGCGCCTCGACGTTGGTGACCTGGTAGCCGTAGACCGGGTCCATGATGGCCGGCAGGTTGAGCCGGCCCGGGTCGGCGGCGGAGAAGCCGGCGTTGCGGTCCGGCGTCCACTGCATCGGTGTGCGGACGCCGTCGCGGTCGCCGAGCCAGATGTTGTCGCCCATGCCGATCTCGTCGCCGTAGTAGAGCACCGGGGAGCCGGGCAGGGAGAGCAGCAGTGCGGTGAAGAGCTCGATCTGGTTGCGGTCGTTGTCCAGCAGCGGGGCCAGCCGCCGCCGGATGCCGACGTTGGCGCGCATCCGCGGTTCCTTGGCGTACTCCGCGTACATGTAGTCGCGTTCCTCGTCGGTGACCATCTCCAGGGTCAGCTCGTCGTGGTTGCGCAGGAAGATGCCCCACTGGCAGCCGGTGGGGATGGCCGGGGTCTTGGCGAGGATCTCGGAGACCGGGTAGCGGGACTCGCGGCGCACCGCCATGAAGATCCGCGGCATGACCGGGAAGTGGAACGCCATGTGGCACTCGTCGCCGCCGCGCGAGAAGTCGCCGAAGTAGTCGACGACGTCCTCGGGCCACTGGTTGGCCTCGGCCAGCAGCACCGTGTCCGGGTACTCGCGGTCGATCTCCTCCCGGACCCGCTTCAGGAACGCGTGGCTGGCGGGCAGGTTCTCGCAGTTGGTGCCGTCCTCGGCGTAGAGGTAGGGCACCGCGTCCAGGCGGAAGCCGTCGATGCCGAGGTCCAGCCAGAAGCGCAGCGCCGCCAGCATCTCCTCCTGCACCTTGGGGTTCTCGTAGTTGAGGTCCGGCTGGTGGGAGAAGAAGCGGTGCCAGAAGTACTTCTTGCGGACCGGGTCGAAGGTCCAGTTGGACGTCTCGGTGTCGACGAAGATGACCCGGGCGTCCTGGTAGAGCTTGTCGTTGTCCGCCCACATGTAGTAGTCCCCGTACGGGCCCTCGGGGTCCGTGCGGGAGGCCTGGAACCACGGGTGCTGGTCGCTGGTGTGGTTCATGACGACGTCGATGATCACCCGCATGCCGCGCTGGTGGGCGGCGTCGACGAACTCGACGAAGTCGGCCAGGTCACCGAACTCGGGCAGCACCGCCGTGTAGTCGGCCACGTCGTAGCCGCCGTCACGCAGCGGCGAGGCGAAGAACGGCGGCAGCCAGAGGCAGTCCACACCCAGCCACTGGAGGTAGTCGAGCTTGGAGGTCAGTCCCTTGAGGTCGCCGACGCCGTCTCCGTTGCTGTCCTGGAAGCTGCGCACCAGGACCTCGTAGAAGACGGCGCGCTTGAACCACTCCGGGTCGCGGTCGCGCTGCGGGGTGTCGGCGAAGGTGTCGGGGACGGGTTCGTTGACGATCACTGGGTGGCCCTCCGGACCGTGAGGATGTGTGCCGGCCGGGTGTGGGGGTCCAGCCGGACGTAGTTGTGGCGTCCCCATCGGTAGGTCTCGCCGGAGAGCTCGTCGTGGACCTCGATCGCGGGCTCCCCGACCGCCTGCCGGTCGGCAGTCGGCTGACCGGCTGTCAGGGAGGCGGCGGGCACGCCGCCTCCCTCCGTCGTGTGAGTGTGCGACGGACGGCCCGCTCCGGAGTGCTCGGCCGCGGCGTCCCCCGCCGTGGCGTCGAGCGCGTCCGGGTCCAGGGTGAGGGTGCCCTCGTGGGCCCGGTGCGGGTCGAGGTTGACCACGACGAGAACCTCGTCGGCCGACTCGCCCTCCCCGCCCCGCTTGGAGAAGGCGAGGAGGTGGTCGTTGTCGATGGGGTGGAAACGCAGGTCGCGCAGTTCCTGCAGGGCAGGGTGCTCGCGCCGGAACCGGTTCAGGGTGGCCAGCAGCGGTGCGAGGGTGTCCGTCCGGGACCAGTCGCGGGGTCGGAGCTGGTACTTCTCCGAGTCCAGGTACTCCTCGGAGCCGGGGTGCGCGGGGGCGTTCTCGTACAGCTCGTAGCCGGAGTAGACGCCCCAGCTCGGGGAGAGGGTGGCGGCCAGGACCGCGCGGATCGCGAACCCGGGGCGGCCACCGTGCTGCAGGTAGGCGTGCAGGATGTCGGGCGTGTTGGTGAACAGGTTCGGCCGCATGTACGCGGCGGCCTCGCCCGACAGCTCGGTCAGGTACTCCGTCAGTTCCTGCTTGGTGTTGCGCCAGGTGAAGTAGGTGTAGGACTGGTGGAAGCCGACCTTGGCCAGGGTGTGCATCATCGCGGGACGGGTGAACGCCTCGGCCAGGAACAGCACGTCCGGGTCGGTGCGGGCGATCTCGCCGAGCACCTTCTCCCAGAAGACGACGGGCTTGGTGTGCGGGTTGTCGACGCGGAAGATCCGGACGCCGTGGGACATCCAGTGCCGCAGCAACCGGACCGTCTCGGCCACGATGCCGTCGAAGTCCCGGTCGAAGTTGACGGGGTAGATGTCCTGGTACTTCTTGGGCGGGTTCTCGGCGTAGGCGATGGTGCCGTCGGCCCGCTCGTTGAACCACTCCGGGTGCTTCTCCACCCAGGGGTGGTCAGGGGAGCACTGGAGCGCGAAGTCGAGGGCGACCTCCAGGCCGAGCTCACCCGCGCGTGCGACGAAGGCGTCGAAGTCCTCCAGCGTGCCCAGGTCGGGGTGGACCGCGTCGTGCCCGCCCTCCTGGGAGCCGATCGCCCAGGGCGAGCCGACGTCGGCCGGGCCCGCGTCCAGGGTGTTGTTGGGTCCCTTGCGGAAGGCACGGCCGATCGGGTGAACCGGGGGCAGGTAGACCACGTCGAAGCCCATCTCCGCGACGGCCGGAAGGCGCTCCGCCGCCGTGCGCAGCGTGCCTGAAACCGGCGCGCTGCGGCGTTCCGGGTCGACCCGTGCGCCCTCCGAGCGCGGGAAGAACTCGTACCACGACCCGTACAGCGCCCGGCGCCGGTCCACCTGGAGCGGCAGCGGCCGGGACGCGGTGACCAGCTCCCGCAGCGGGTGCCGGGCCAGCGCCGCCGCCAGCTCCGGCGTCAGCGCCGCCTCCAGACGCTCCGTCGGCGGCAGCTCCGAGCTGCGCAGCGTCTCGGCCGAGGCCAGCACATGGGCCTTGCCGTCCTTCTTCGGCACCCCGGCGGCGGCGCGGTCCAGCAGCAGCGCGCCCTCCTCCAGCATCAGGCCGACGTCGACGCCCGCCGCGATCTTGATCCGGGCCACGTGCTCCCAGGTCGCCACCGGGTCCGCCCATGCCTCGACCGTGTAGGTCCAGCGGCCCGGCGTGTGCGCCGTGATCCGGGCGCCCCACCGGTCCGTGCCGGGCGCCAGCTCGCGCATCGGGGTCCACGGGCCGCTGCGGCCACGCGGGTCACGCAGGACGACGTTCGCGCCGATCAGGTCGTGGCCCTCGCGGAACAGTGTTGCGCTGACTTCGAACGCCTCGCCCACCACGGACTTGGCCGGCCGTCGGCCGCAGTCCACCGAAGGGTTCACATCCAGTACGGGAATCCGGCCGATCATCAGAGTGGGGTCGTCCTTCCGGGTGGTTTGGCGAGGCGGGCGGGTCATCGAGGCTCCAAGCTGCGATCTCGAGGGAGTGCGAAAGCGCGCCGGCGAGCTGGTGAGCAAGCGAGCAAACGGGCCGTCAAGCAGAAGAACCGAAAAGCGATCAAATCCATGAAAGCAGGCAAAGCTCGTGCAAATGGTGTATCGCCGCACGGAGTTCGATGACGCTGGGTGAAGGGTGACGCAGTGTGATGATCTGCGAAGACGCCTGGCGGAGGGCCAAAAGGAGGACCCCTGAGAGCCTTCCCCGGTCGCCCCGCCGAGCAACCCGCCGTCGGTCGAACGCCGTCGTGTTGACAACGATCGCGCGGGACTGCTGGACACGCAGACGCGGGCGTTCCGCATCCGGCGTCAGCAGCTCGGTGCGTCCTTTCCGACCTGCTTCGATCCTCGCACCGCCGGGCCTCGCTACGCGCCAGTAGGCGCTCATTTCGGCCACAGATCAAGGCAGTTGGTCGCGCGCGGGCGGACGGCCGTGTGTCGCGGGTGTGAATTACTACGACCGCGCGCCCCCTCACTCCGGCGTGCGCCCGCGTGTGCTGTACCCCCGGAAGAGTGAAGCTTGACGCCTCCGATCGCACCAATGCGCCGAACGGCGGGCAGTGCCGCGCTGCGCCGCTAACGTCGGGTCAGTGGGCGCGGCTATGGTCGCTGGGGTGAAGGCAATCCGACGTTTCACGGTCCGCACTGTCCTCCCCGAACCCCTCCAGGCCCTGGGTGAATTGGCGCTCAATCTGCGCTGGTCCTGGCACCCCGAGACGCGCGAGCTGTTCCGCTCCGTCGATCCCGAGGTCTGGGAGTCGACCGGATGCGACCCGGTGCGGCTGCTCGGCGTGGTCTCCGGCCAGCGCCTGGCCGCACTCGCCGCCGACCGCCGCTTCCTGCGCCGCCTGCACGACGCCCACGAGGACCTGCGCGACTACCTGACCGGTCCGCGCTGGTACCAGCAGCAGTCCGACCGCGAGCTGCCTCGGGCCATCGCCTACTTCTCGCCCGAGTTCGGGATCACCGCCACGCTGCCGCAGTACTCCGGCGGCCTCGGCATCCTGGCGGGCGACCACCTCAAGGCCGCCAGCGACCTGGGCGTGCCGATCGTCGGAGTCGGGCTGCTCTACCGGCACGGCTACTTCCGCCAGTCGCTGTCCCGCGAGGGCTGGCAGCAGGAGCGGTACCCGCTGCTCGACCCGAACGAGCTGGCCGTCAGCCTGCTGCGCGAGGAGGACGGCAGCCCCTGCACCGTCGCCCTCGGCCTGCCCGGCGGGCGCTCGCTGCACGCGCAGATCTGGAGGGCCCAGGTCGGCCGGGTGCCGCTGCTGATGCTCGACTCCGACATCGAGGAGAACGACCCCCGCGCCCGCGACGTGACCGACCGCCTCTACGGCGGCGGCAGCGAGCACCGGCTGCTCCAGGAGATGCTGCTGGGCATCGGCGGCGTCCGCGCGGTGCGCACCTTCTGCCGCCTGACCGGCCATGCCGACCCCGAGGTCTTCCACACCAACGAGGGACATGCCGGGTTCCTCGGCGTCGAACGCATCCGCGAGCTCACTCGTCCGGCGGAAGACGGCGGCATGGGTCTCGACTTCGACGCCGCGCTGGAGGCAGTACGCGCGGGCACACTCTTCACCACCCACACGCCGGTCCCGGCGGGCATCGACCGGTTCGACCGGTCCGTGGTCCACCGTCACTTCGCCACCGACGGTCCGGTCGGCTCCGGCGAGCCGCTCGGCGGCGTCCCCGTCGACCGGGTGCTCGCGCTGGGCGCGGAGACCTGGCCCGGCGGTGATCCGGCGCTGTTCAACATGGCCGCGATGGGTCTGCGCCTGGCGCAGCGCGCCAACGGCGTCAGCCTGCTGCACGGTCAGGTGAGCCGTTCCATGTTCAACGGCCTCTGGCCCGGTTTCGACGCGGCCGAGGTCCCGATCACCTCGATCACCAACGGCGTCCACGCGGCCACCTGGATCGACCCCGAGGTGGTCCGGCTGGCCGCGAGGGAGCTGGGCGCCGAGCGGATCGAGGACGCCATGGTCCTCGGCGAGGCCCGCCGCTGGGACGGCCTGGACGCCATCGCGGACGGTGAGATCTGGGAGATGCGGCGGCGGCTCCGGGCCCAGCTGGTCGACGAGGCGCGTGCGCGGGTGCGTGCGTCCTGGCGTCAGCGCGGCGCTGCCGTGGCCGAGTTGGGCTGGACGGGTGACGCGCTCGACCCGGACGTGCTGACCATCGGCTTCGCCCGGCGGGTGCCCTCCTACAAGCGGCTCACCCTGATGCTGCGCGATGCCGAACGGCTGCGCGGCCTGCTGCTGCACCCGACCCGTCCGATCCAGATCGTGGTGGCGGGCAAGGCGCACCCTGCGGACGACGGCGGCAAGGCGCTGATCCAGAAGCTGGTCGCCTTCGCCGACGACCCCGCCGTCCGGCACCGGATCATCTTCCTGCCGGACTACGACATGGACATGGCCGCGAAGCTCTACCCCGGCTGCGACGTCTGGCTGAACAACCCGCTGCGTCCGCTGGAGGCCTGCGGCACCTCGGGCATGAAGGCCGCGCTCAACGGGGCGCTCAACCTGTCGGTGCTCGACGGGTGGTGGGACGAGTGGTTCGACGCCAGCAACGGCTGGGCCATCCCGACCGCCGACGGCGAGCCCGACGAGGACCGCCGCGACGAGATCGAGGCGGCGGCGCTGTACGACCTGATCGAGCATCAGGTCGCCCCGCGCTTCTACGACCGCGACGCGCACGGGCTGCCGCGCCGGTGGATCCAGATGGTCCGCCACACGCTCAGCACGCTCGGCCCGAAGGTCCTGGCCGGCCGGATGGTCCGGGAGTACGTCGAACGGCTGTACCTCCCGGCGGCGGAGGCGAACCGCGCGCTTGCCGTGGAGGGGGTCGTGGCCCCCGGCTCGGTCGAGACGGCGTATTCCGGGGCCCGGGAGCTGGCGGAGTGGAAGTCCCGGATCCGCTCGCGCTGGCCCCAGGTACGGGTCGAGCACGTCGAGGCGGCGGGCGGCGCGGACGCGCCGGAGCTCGGCAGCACGCTCACCCTGCGGGTGCAGGTCCGTCTGGACGGTCTGGACCCGTCCGACGTCGACGTCCAGGTGGTGTCCGGGCGCGTCGACGACGCGGACGTGATCTCGGAGGTCGCGACGGTTTCGCTGAAGCCCGCCGACCGCGCGGACGTCGACGGCCGCTGGCGCTACGAGGGCCCTCTTGAGCTGAGCCGAACCGGCCCGTTCGGGTACACGGTCCGGATCCTGCCCAGCCACCGGCTGTTGGCGAACGAGGTCGAGCTGGGACTCGTGGCTGTCCCGGCCGAGATGTCCGGCCTGGCTGACGGAGTACTCCGGTAGGTGCGAATGTCGGGGGCGCGGGGCGGAGCCCCGTGCCCCCGGTCAGTGCACTACGGCTTGGCGGTGGGCTCGGTCACCTGGTTGTAGATCTCCTTGCCGGCTGC